>NZ_CP132360.1:2193460-2493460 GCF_030758955.1 Agrococcus beijingensis
CCCGGACGTTCGGCTTCGAGCCTTTAGTGGCTCGAAGCCGAACTTTTCGTACCGCTGGCCCGATCTCCGCAGAAGACTGCGCGAGGCTGATCTTCGTGCGTGCCGGATCGGTTCTGTTGCACAACGAGCTGGGTGTGCAACAGGCGAACGTTGGAGACGTCATCACATTGGGGTCAAATGCCATGTTCGGCTATGAACCGGAAGGCTTCGTGACCGTGACAACGATCTGCCTTGATCTCGACTACGTTATCGACCAAGTGTTCTGGCAACATGCCGCCAAGTTCACCGACCGGCTGGAGGCAAGAACCTTTTACGAACTGGAGTATGTCAAGCCTGCTCAACTTCTTCGGATTGGCGAACATCGAACGGAAATGCTCGCGCCTTGGCTGGACAACCTTGTTGCGTTGAGTCTCGACGGGTTGTCGTCAGACCGCTTTCACCGGGCGCAATCGTTGCTTTCCGCAATCCTCGACGTCGTCTTTACTTACCACAACATGGAGACTGAACCTGTCGGCGCCGTCCGGCCTGCGCGTCGCGAAGCCCTACATGTTTCGGGCCTACTCGCCTCTGATCTCTCGCGCCGCTGGTTAGCCTCTGAACTTGCTGAGG
The DNA here is from genome assembly GCF_030758955.1 of Agrococcus beijingensis. NCBI lineage: Bacteria > Bacillati > Actinomycetota > Actinomycetes > Micrococcales > Microbacteriaceae > Agrococcus > Agrococcus beijingensis. The sequence continues at coordinate 2,194,070 of NZ_CP132360.1, forward strand.
CGGTGTACCTCTCAGAATCACAGCTGCGACGGGTGTTTTCAGAAGCCTTTGGGAAACCACCGCTTGCATACTTGACGACACTCCGAACGCTCAGAATGGCGCAGCTGCTGAGAGACACGGCTATGCCGATCGCAGAGATTTCTTTCACGGTGGGGTGGAGTGATCCTGACTTCGCTGCCCGTCAGTTTCGTCGGTATGTTGGGCGTTCACCAAGTGAGTACCGACGATTCGAGCAGAGCCGAAACTCGCAACCGTACCCGGAGTGAACACGCAATCCCGCACGGCGAAACGATCGTACTTACAGAGTGGCTCAGTGGGATCACCGCTTATGCGATAGACCAAGTCTGACCACGTCGGGTTCAGTGATGCACCTGGCGGTCGCACACTTTAATGTCCGTCGTCCGTCTCGATTTCGTTTCCTGAGCTCCTTCGCGCACCTTCTGGTCGCAGAGGTCACCCGTCGTGTGTGGGTGTCTGCGGGAGGAGGATGCAATGACAACGGTCGAGGAGGCGCGGGCGGCGCGGGATGCGAAACTCGACGCCCTGCACGAACAGCTCACTGGCGCGGTGGAGTCGTTGGTATCGGGCGAGGATTGGAAACGAGCGTTGGAGTTCGCGGCTCGGTTCCGTGCCCGGTCGTTCAACAACACGCTGCTGATCTTCGTGCAGCATCAGGCGGCGTTCGAGTCGGGCCGGGTGCCGGAACCGGTGCCGTCATATGCGGCGGGCTTCAAGCAGTGGCAGGCACTTGGCCGGCAAGTCTCAAGGGGCCAGTCGGGGTACATGATCCTCGCCCCTGTGACGGGCCGGTTCGCGTCGTTCACGCCGAAGGTGGCGGAGTCGTGGCGCAGGCTCGGCCGGTTCGAGAAACCGAAACCGGGTGAGGCAGTGCGCTCCCGCATGGTCGGCGTCCGCCCCGCCTACGTCTGGGATGTCTCCCAAACTGCCGGCGACCCGATTCCCGCGCCGCCATCACCGCGGCTGCTGGAAGGCGAAGCGCCCGACGGGCTGTGGGAGGGCATCGCACGTCTCGTGGAGGCGGAGGGTTTCAGCGTGTTGCGGGTGCCGCATGAGGGCATGATCCACGGTGCAAACGGTCTCACTGACTTCGGTGCGCGGTCGGTGGCGGTTCGGGAGAACATGCCCGAGGCGGCACAGGTGAAGACTCTCGTGCACGAGCTCGCCCATGTGCTGCTGCACGGGCCGGACAACGTGGATGCGACGGGGCATCGCGGGATTGGTGAGGTGGAGGCGGATTCGGTGGCGTTGATGGTCGCCGCAGCGCACGGCATGGACACCAGCGACTACACGGTCCCGTATGTGTCGGGGTGGGCGGCGACAGTGCCGGAGAAGTCTCCGGTCGAAGTCGTCCAGGCCACCGGCGAACGAGTCCGAAAAACCGCAGCTAGCATTCTTGATCAGCTCCCCACCGTGCAGATCGGCAACGGTGACCCTCCTGGCCTCACCCGGGACGCCCCAGCGAACAAACGCTCCGATCCGGTGGTCGAGGCGACTGCTGATCCGTTGGCGGAGGGACCGCGCCGCGCGGTGGCGTCGTCGGTGAGGAGCCTGTGATGGGTGCCGCCGATCTGTTCACCGAAGTCGGCGGGATGCCGCTCTCGGAGGCAGCGGCGCGGTTCGCTGCGGCGGGGGTGCCGGTGTTTCCATGCTTGCCCGGTGAGAAACGCCCTTTGGTGCTCCGCGGGTTTCATGATGCCACCGCTGATCCGGCGCAAGTCGCGGAATGGTGGTCAAGGTGGCCGTCCGCGAACATCGGCATCCCCACCGGTGCCGTGTCCGGGGTGGAGGTTGTCGATGTCGACGTGCATCCGACTGGCACCGGATTTCCTGCTTTCCGCGAAGCGCACCGTCAAGGCCATGCCGCGGGGTGGGCTGCGCTCGTGCGCACCCCCTCCGGTGGCCTCCACGCTTACTACCCGGTGAACCCTGACCGTGCGCAGTCGTCCTGGCAGGCCGCGCGGGCGCATGTTGATTTCCGTGGTGACGGCGGCTACATCATCGCGCCGCCGTCGAAGGTGCTGCGCCCCGGCGGGGTGCGGGCAGCGTACCGGCTCATCGTCGCATCAGGTGATACCCCGGTGCCAGTGGATGCGGTGCGGCTGCGCGAGTTTCTGGACCCGCGCACTCCGATCTCTATCGACCGTGTGCGTGCTGCTCGGTTTGAGCGGCGGGGGTCGGATGCGAAGGTGCTCGCCGGCTGGGTGGCGGGGCGTGGTGAGGGTGAGCGGAACCGGGGCCTGTTCTGGGCCGCGTGCCGACTCGCAGAATCCGGCACCCCACTCGACGCAACCCTCGACGCCCTGGGCCCTGCGGCGGAGCACGCGGGACTGGGGCCGCGGGAGATCATGGCGACGATCCGATCCGCCTACCGCACCACCCACCCCACACCGCATACGTCTGTAGAGCCCGGAGCGGACGAGCGGCGTGTGGTGCGCGGATCACCAGGGCGGGTGATCTTATGAACACCACCGAGGCTGTTTCGCCGCGGGGTCGCCGGTTGGCGGTGGTGACGGCGATCACGGGCACGGTGTTCATCGCAGCCGGCGCGTTCTGGCTCAGCTTTACGGCGCTTGCCGACCTTGCCCGCCGGTCTGGGATCGATGCGGGGCAGGCGTGGGCGTGGCCGTTGATCGTGGACGGCATCATCGTCGTCGCAACTGTCGCCGTCGTCGCCCTCGCCAGCCAGTCCCGCCCGACCTGGTACCCCTGGACGCTTCTCGCCGCCGGCGCCGTCGTGTCGGTGACGGCGAATGCGATCCACGCGATCATCGCCTCAGACACCGACGTCCCGCCGGTGCTTGCCGCATCGGTCGCGGCGATCCCGCCGCTGGTGCTGCTGTCGATCACACACCTCACCGTCTTCCTCACCCGCCCCACCACCACACCGGGCGCAGACGTGATCGAGGCCGCTCCTGCCGAGACGGTCGCCCCGTCTCAAACGGTCGCCGTACGAGAAATGGAGCCGAAATCGGCAATGGAGTTTCCGGTGGTATCGGTGAGTGAGCGGCGGGCGGAGGCGACGCAATTGCGGGACGTGGAGGGGTGGTCGAACAAGCAGATCGCCCGGCACCTGGGCGTGCACCCCTCCACCGTCGGCCGCTGGTTCACCCCAGCCATCAGCAAGGAGGAAACCCCATGAACGACCACACAGAGACACACCGCACTGAGCTACCGGAGACGCGGCCAGAAATGGTCGAGGGTGCGGAGGCGGAGCGGTCTGCGTTCGCCGTGCACCGCGACCCCTCACTCACCAAAGTAGGCGCTGATCCTGGTTCGCTGGTGGGGCGCGGGATCGCGTGGGTGCGTCCGACTGATCTGATCGCGTCGAGCACCGCCAGGATCGCGGGCCGCGGCATCAACTTTCAGACCGCCCTCGCGCACCGTGCCCGCCGCGCGCCAGGTCACGCCTACCGTGCGACCCGGGATCATGCGCGCGACATTCGGGATCGCCGAGCCGAACGAGCGGCACCCGCGGGGCCGGCAGTATTCGAGTCATTCGATGTGTTCGAGCCACAGGATCGTCCGCGCTCGTCGTCGTGGGTGCGGCCGTCCGGGATCGGGCTGGGGTGAACGGCTATGCGCAGAAGACGGTGGTGGGGTGGCGGTGGGGAGCCGGTGCGCACCTGCCTGTCAGGAGGTGCCACCATGCCACAACGAAACACTCCACGTCGCGATGGTCGCGGGCGTGGGTTCGAGAACTCAGAACGACTCCGCGAACTCCTCACCCGCCTCGACGCTGAGGGGCCGGACGCCTGGCGGAATGACCCGGTCGCTACCGAACTCATGCGGTACGCGGCCGACAAGTACGCCGCGCTCGCGCGCAAGCACGGTCTTGATCCGTGGGAGGCGGCGACCGCGGCGTTCGAGGCGATGCGTGCGCCCTCGGTGCGGCGGGCGGATGATCCGTGGGCGGTCATCACCCGTGCCGTGCAGATCACCTGCATCGCAGAAAACCGCGCCAACGGACTCCTGTGCTCCGTGCACCAGGCACGCAGACCCAGATACTCGAGTTTCCATGACGCCGAACGCTTCTCCGACCGCGAAAACCTCCTCACCGACTACCACCCCGCATTCCGCGCCGACCCCTTCACTGACGACGACGAAGACGACGCTGACGACGAGGTGGAAGCGTCAGGGGCGACGGGAGTGGAGTCAGCGGTCGAAGACACAATCGCACTGCTGTGCTGGTACGGGTGGGAACCAGTGGTCGCCCGCGCGGCGATCGAGTGCATCTGCGCACGCCTCGCAGAATCCGTCTCACGAGCGGGAGCATATGAATCGCTGCGGCGTGATCGTCACGCCCGGGCACTCCTCGATATCCCCGCACCGTCCTGGTATCGGCTGCTGCGCATCGTCCTCGGATCACCAGACGCAAGCCTGACCGGTACGAATGCGAGCCGTGGCGTGCTGCTGCGGCTCCTGATTGGCGAATCACTCCGGCATCTCCTCACTGATGTTGACCTCGCGGTCGCCGTCACGGTTGCCGCGCCCGGGGTGATGCGAGACCGGCCATGACCACGCCGGGGCATATCGAGCTGGAGCGGGCCGTCGAGTCGATCTGGTCCGGCCGCCGCCACCGCGAGGACTACGGCGACATCGACGCGCTGGTGGAGTCGATCACGCGGGATGGGCTGTTGCAGCCGATCACGATCACCCCGGACGGGATGCTGATTTGCGGTGCCCGCCGTTTGGCTGCGATCCGCAGGCTCGGGTGGAAGACGGTGAACGTGTGGGTGCGCTCCGGTATCTCCACCACCCTCGGGCAGCTCCTCGCCGAACAGGACGACAATCTCCTGCATAAGCCCCTCACCCGTACCGAGGAAGCCGCTCTCTATGCCGAATTGAAAGCGCTCATGGTCGAGGATGCGACGGGCCGACAGGAAGCGTCACGGTTCACCTCGAAACAAGAAAACCCCAGGTCACACGGTGGGGCCACGGTGGCCCCACCGTCGGCCGGGAGTATCGGGAAGACCCGCGAGCAGGCCGCGCTCATGGTCACCGGCCGCAACGCCTATACCTCGCTCGAACGCATCAACGAGTTGCAGAACCTTGCCGCTGACCCGGCACAGACCGACGACGTACAGCAGCGGGCACGGGAGGAACTTGACCGGATCGACGCGGGCGGGTCGATCACCGGAGCGCAGCATCGCATCAAAGCCGCGCAAGCCCTCGCCGAACTCGACACCCTCGCGGGCGACCTCGCACAACCGGCAGGCATCCGCGACACCGCAGCCGCAGGCGCGACCCGGATCCGGGAGCTCGAAGACACGGCACGGCCGGCCGATCTGGAACGGCTCGCGGTACTCGCTGTCGAGCGTGCGAGGACTGCGACGAAGAAGCGCCCCTCCCAGCTCGCATCCGCACGCCTTCACGCGGTTGAGGAGCAGCCGCGGGAGTTCCTGCCGGTGCGGTCGTTCGTCTACCTCTGGGATGAACTCTCCACCTGGACCGAACGCTACGACCCCGAAACCATCGGCCCAGCCCTGTCTGGTGAGCAGTGGGCGATGTTCGAGAACGCCGTCACTGCAACCGTCGCGTTCCTGGATGCCGCCCGCACTGCACGAAACGTGCGCCGCGAAACCGCCTGACCCTCCGCCGCCTCCCTGCCCTGAATGCTGTGGTGCACCTGTCTGGTGATCCGAATCTCGTCGGGAAGGACACCAGGATGGACCCCACCGCTCGCCGCCGCCGCACCGTGCTCATCGCCGCCACAGCTGTCGGCCTGATCCTGCTCCTCCTCATCGGCGTCGGGGTCTACGGACTCACCCGCGGCCCCCAGACCACCGAACCCGCCCGTCCCGATGGGCCGACGGCAACGAACCCGGCACACGTCCCGGCAGAACCGGAAGCCGTGGTCACCCTCGGTGGGTCGGAAAAGTTCGCAGGCGCGGTTGCGGAAGCGCTGTTTACCTGGGATACGACCAGTGGGTATGGGCCTGCCGATTACGCGCAGATGCTCGCCGATGTAACCGCCGACACGGAAGCCGACGCGGCTGCATCCGATGTCCGTTCCTATCTGCCGACCCAGGAGGCATGGACGCAGCTCCGCACGCATCAGACGCGGCAGTGGCTCACCATCGACACGATCGAGATCCCTGCCGCGTGGGAGGATGCGGTGGTGCAGGCGGCGCCGGGGCAGATTCCTGACGGTGCGGTCGCGTATACGATCACCGGCACCCGCCACCGCACCGGCTACTGGGGCACCGACCCGGTCACGACAACGCACCCGGTCGCGTTCACCGTGTTCCTCACCTGCACACCCGAACGCACCTCCGCACCGGCGCCTGCCGCTCCAATCACTGAAACGTGCGCGGTGTTGCGGTTGTCGCAGCTCGACAACCCGCTGCGGTGACCGGCCATGCTCAAGAAACTCCTCGCCGCCCTCACCGTCGCCGCCGTCTGTTTCGGCCCCGCGACCGTGCTCCTGTCCGTCGCTGTCCTCGTCAATCCTGCTGTCGCTGCGTGCGCGCCGGGGTCGTTGATCGTCGGGCCGATCCCGGACTCGCTCACTGCGACGACGCGCAATGGTGAGACGGTGACGTTGAATCGTCAGCAGCTCACCCACGCTGCGACCGTCATCACGGTTGGTGGGCAGACGGATGGGGTGGGGCGTCCGGGGGTGGTGATCGCGTTGATGGCGGCGCTCACGGAGTCGCACCTGCGGATGCTCGCCAACACCGGCACCTACCCAGAATCCGCGAACTACCCCAACGACGGGGATGCGTCCGATCACGACTCTCTCGGTCTGTTTCAGATGCGCCCGCAAGCAGGGTGGGGCTCTGTCGCGGAACTCATGGACCCGAACTATCAAGCCCGCGCCTTCTACGGCGGACCCACCGGACCCAACTACCCCTCACCGCGCGGGCTGCTCGACATTCCGGGGTGGCAGCAGCTCGACCCAGGCGAAGCGGCGCAGGCCGTTGAGGTGTCGGCGTTCCCGGACCGGTATCAGAACTATCAGCCCGTCGCCGAAGCGATCCTCACCGCACTCACCCGCCCCGCGCCATCAACCGGCGGCGGTGGAGGCGGTGAGGTGGTGGTGCCGGAGACCACCAGGGTCGTGTTCCCGTTGCCGGAGGGCTCCTGGGTGCGGACCAGCCCGTTCGGGTGGCGCACCGACCCGATCACCTTCGAGACCGCGTTCCACTCGGGCAGCGACTTCGCCGCGCCTGACGGCACCCCGATCTACGCTGTCGCCGATGGGATCGTCACCCAAGCCGGATACACCGGCTCCTGGGGTGGGCTCATCATCGTGGAGCACACCGTCGGCGGAGAGCGGGTCGCGTCCTATTACGCGCATATGTGGGAGCACGGCATCCACGTCACCGAAGGCATGACCGTCACCGCCGGGCAACACATCGGCGATGTCGGCTCCTCCGGAAAATCCACCGGGCCCCACCTCCACCTCGAAATCCGGCCCGGAGGTCAAGGGCAGCCCGCGATCGACTCCGACCAATGGCTCACCGACCACGACGCCGAAGGCATCACCGGCGGCAACACCTCCCGTGCATCCTGCACCCTGAACGGAGGTGGGCGCTGATGGACGTGTTCCCTGACTTCGGCGGCGTCGGCGCAGCCGACGACCTCCGCACGGTGATCGGTGCGCTACTGATGTTCGTACTCATCATCGCCGTACTGATGCTGATTATCTCCGCGATCATCTGGGCCATCTCATCTTCGACCGGTAACCCGCACACCGCCACAAAAGCCCGGCTCGGGGTCTGGGTGGCACTCGGCACGGCAGCCCTCGCCGGAGCCGGTGTCGCCTGGGTCAACTTCCTCCTGGGCGTCGGCGACCGCTTGTAGGCGTGTCGGTGACAGGAGGTTGCGAGGTACCAGTCTTCCTAGAACGGGAGTGCGGGCGAGGATGCATCTGAAGCGGTCTGTGCTCGTTCGTCTTCGGTGTCGTTCTGCCACTCAGTTTTGATCGCGATGATGAGTTCACGGTCGGAGCCCAGTTTTGCCATTGCCTTCTTGAACGCCTGAGAACGCGTGCTTGCTGTTCCGATGAATCCGCGTGAGATGAGCTGGGTGAAGGCCCCTCGCCCGAGGTACTTGGTGTTGTTGTAGGTCACTCGGAAGCCAGATCGTGGGCCGGCTTTGAACGTCGAATCAGTCATGGCGAGCCGCATCCAGTCAGCGGAGACATACATGCCTTTGAGCGTCTTCCCGTCGAGTTTTCGACCAGCGTCTCCGCGCACGAACTTGAACCAAAATGGGGTATCGAAAGCTCGCCAGTCGATGGTCTTCCTCGGGACTTCACGGCCTTTCGGCATGAGATTGAGTTGTTTCTCTATCTCGTTCTTACGTCGATAAACCCACTCGTAGCTGCCGCTCCCGTCGCCGCTGTCAGCTCGTTCCAGTCTCTTGTATTGAACGAAGGTGAAAGCGTCGTGAACCTGATCCCAGTAGAGAAGGTCGACACCAAGCTCTTCCTCTATGGGTTTCTTGTTGACAGACATGACGAGGAGCTTCCGTTGGCCGCTGCGATCCTCGAACACGGCGAGGCTGGCCGCCCGTTGATCGGCGATCAGCTTGCCATCGAAACGTTGAAGATCGAGCGGCAGAAGCTCCTCCTCCATATCTCGCTCATACCCAGCGTTTAGCACGGTATCGAGAAGTGTCTCTTTTTCCTCGACGCTGGGCGGCTCGCTGAAAGCATCCGCGGGCAACGGAATCTCAGCAATCTGCGAAGCCAGCAAGACCGCATCACGCGCTTCAACTCTCGATTGCTGCACCTCGTCATCGAAGGTGCGCGGCGATCTGAATACGGAATCCAGCCACGGTCCGACCGTTGGGTCAACCTGTCTGAGATGTTCGAGGAGAGCTCTTGCTGTAGGACTATCGAGTCGACGTGCGTAGAAGCGCTGCGGCATTGACGGCATCGAGACTGCCTGTTCTCTCAGTTCTCCGAACTCAAGAGGCGCGAGCAGACGAAGGATCGGCGACAAGGTCGCGCGTAGCGTTCCGCTCGCAATGCCGGCGACGCCGCGCGTGACAGCCAACCCGATCAGATAGTCCCCGGTGCCGAGTTCTTCATCTCCTTCGCGCACGATGGCGCAGAGGGAACCGAAGGTCGGGGTGGATTCTTTGTCGAACGCTTCGCTGATTTTCTCGACGCTCAGATAGCTGATCCGGTTCGCGCCCTTCGCGTGGACGACGTACATCACTAAAGGCGGCATCGTCTCGGTGCGTCCGGTCATCTCCTCATTTTAGGTGAGCTCCCAGATGCGCGATGGGGGCGCGGGTGCACCTGGCTGGCAAGTTCGCCATTCCCTGGCGTTTGTGAGCTGAAGGAGCATCCCTGTGATTGATATTGACCCGAACGGTACCGGGCTTCCCGGTATCGAGCAGTTGCGCATCATCGTCGGCGCGGTGATGACCGTCGGCCTGATCCTCTCCGTCCTCGCCCTGATCGTCTCCGCGATCGTATGGGGCTTCGGCGCGAACAGCAGCAACCCGCATCTCGCTTCGCGCGGGAAGGTCGGCGTGCTCGTGTCCTGCGGCGCGGCGATCATCTGCGGCGCGTCGGTGACGCTCATCAACTTCTTCTGGGGCGTCGGCCAAGCCGTCTAACCCCACCACGGACGAGGGAAGGAGGATGCGGTGAGTGTGTGTGATGTGCCGGTGATCTCGGCCGTATGCGACACCGTCGGGCAAGGAGCAGCGACGTTGATCGCGGCCCCGTTCGACTGGCTCGCCCAGGCAATGGGCGGGGCGGCGGCGTGGCTGTTCGAGGCGGTCTGGACGGTATTCGACACCACTACCCTCGTCGACGTCACCGACGAAGGCTACGTCGGAGTCTACAACATCCTCTTCGGGGTCGCAGTGTTCGTGGTGCTGATCTTCTTCTGCCTGCAACTGATCACCGGCCTCGTCCACCGCGACCCCACCGCCCTCACCCGCGCCGCCCTGGGAGCTGCGAAAAGCATCCTCGGCTCGTTCGTCGCGATCGGTCTCACGGGGCTGTTGTTGGAGATCACGGATCAGCTCGCGGTCGGGATCGTGCAGGCCACGGGGAACACGATGGAATCTATCGGCGACCGCATCACCCTCCTCGCGGCAGGGTTCGCGGGGATCAACATCGCCGCCCCCGGTGTCGGGGCGATCGTCACGATCTTCCTCGCAGGACTCGCCATCAGTGCGGCTGCGATCGTGTGGTTCTCCCTCCTGATCCGCAAAGCCCTCCTCCTGGTCGCGATCGTATTCGCCCCGATCGCTCTCGCGGGGTTCTCGTGGGATGCGACCAAGGGGTGGTTCGGGAAATGGGCGACGTTCGTGATCGCGTTGATCTTGTCGAAGCTCGTGCTGGTGGTGATCTTCCTCGTCGCGATCACCCAAGTGTCTGCGCCGATTGAGCTTGATCTGGCGTCGATCAGTGATCCCATCGCAGGTGTGGTGTTGATGTTCATCGCTGCGTTCGCCCCATACATGACGTACAAGTTCGTCACGTTCATCGGCTTCGATATGTATCACTCGATGAGCGCCGAACAAGAAGCCAAATCCGCCCTCAACCGCCCCATCCCCGTCCCGTCAGCACCGAAGGCGGACGGGACGAAGAAGGTACTCGACGGCGCCGACAACGGCGGTGGTGCGGCACCACCCAGTGAAGGCACCCCACCCGCAACGACGGCCACTCCCGCTACAGGAGGGGGCGCAGCGGGTGGTTCTGGTGCCGCAGCTGGTGCGGGGGCTGGGAGTGCGGGCGGCGGTGCTGGCGCAGCTGGTGCCGGGGCCGGCGGGGCTGCTGCTGCGGGGCCTGCGGCGGCGGTCGTTGTCGGGGCTCAGGTGGTCGGTGCGGCAGCGACCGCGGGGCCGAAGCTCGGTGGCAAGGTCGGCGGTGCTGCGGAAGGGCACGCGGCCGGGGCCGGTGAGACCGTGCAACCCGCACCACCACCTGCGCCGAATCACACACCGACCGCACCACCGGCACGACCTACACCCTCGACGCCGCCGCCTGTGCCGTCACCGAAGCCGTCTGCCGGGAAGGAATAATCGATGTCGACTCAGCAGAACACGAGCAGTGCAGGGTTTGGGCTGCGGGCGGTGCAGTTCTCCCGCCTCACCCGCCGCGGCATCCTCCTCGGCCTCTCCCTCCCGCAACTCATCGCCCTCGCCACAGGCGTCCTCTCCATCGTCGGCGCCCTCTACGCCGGCGGCGGGATACTGCTGGCCTGGACCGCACCCATCTGGCTCCTCTCCGCCGTCCTCGCCTGGACCCCGGTCGGGGGCCGGAAACTCATCGAATGGGTGCCCGTCACCTTCCGGTGGGTTGCCCGCACGCAGGCACGGCAGACGGTGTTCCGGCGGCGGGTCGTGAAACCGCGTCCTGCGGGGACGCTCGCTCTTCCAGGTGATGCGGCGTCGCTTCGGGAGTGGGAGGACCCGGAGACCGGGGCGGCGATGATCCACGACCCCCATCACCAGACCCTCACCGCGATCGTCGGCGTCTCACATCCCGCGTTCGTGCTCCTCGACCCCGGAGAGCAGGAACGCCGCGTCGCCACCTGGGGGCGCGTGCTCGCCACCACCTGCCGGTCCGGGCGGATCGCCCGCCTGCAAGTGTGCGAACGCACCCTCCCCGATGGGGGTTCCGGGCTGGTCGAATGGTGGCAACGCCACGGCACCGATGACGGTTCCTGGACCTCCACCGTGTACCGGGAACTCATCGACCGTGCCGGTCCCGCCGGGGAACGCCACGCCACCACCATCAGCCTTGCCCTCGACCTCAAAGCCTCAGCCCGACAGGTACGCACCAACGGCGGCGGAATCAAAGGTGCCGCCGCCGTCCTTCGCCAAGAGATGACAACGCTCGTGACCGCGTTTCGGGCGGCGGAGCTCACGATCACCGGGTGGCTCACCCCCGCTCAGGTCGCGGTGATCCTCCGCTCCGCCTACGACCCCGCTACCGCGGCGATCCTCGAACGGAACACCGACATCGGGCGTTCCCTTGCGACTGCGGGGCCGGTCGCGGTCACCGAGTCGTGGGATCGCCTGCGGTCGGATTCCGCGCACCATGCGGTGCTGTGGGTGTCGGAGTGGCCGAGGTCGCAGGTGTATCCGGGGTTTCTCGCCCCGGTGTTGTTGTCGTCGGGGATTCAACGTTCGTTCTCGCTGGTGTGCACGCCGATCCGGTCGGATCAAGCAGCCCGTGACATCAGGAAGAAGAAGACCGAACTGATCTCAGATGCGGCGCAGCGGCAGAAAATGGGGCAGATCGAAGACGCCTCTCAAACCGCCGAATACGGTGATGTCCTCCAACAAGAAGCCGACCTCACCGCCGGCCACGGTGTGCTCCGCTACACCGGCCTCATCAGCGTCAGCGCGCCGTCCCCGGAAGAACTCGACACCGCGGTCGCGGCGATCGAACAGGCCGCGATCCAAGCGTCTTGTGAGACCCGCCGTCTTGTTGGGCAGCAGGCGCAAGCCTTCACGGTCGCAGCGTTGCCGCTGTGCCGCACCGTCTGAGAGCAAGTAGGAGCCCGTCATGCCGACCTTCCAGAACCCGACCGCCGACGCCGCGGAAGCGTCCGAAGCGCTCCGCGGCCTCGCACATGCGACCCGTACGTTTGAGAACCCCGCCGACACCTACACTGTGCTCGGTGATCTCCTTGCCGGGGTGCGATCCCTCCGGCAAGTGCTCGACCAGCTCGCCACCGCCCACTCCACGAACCAAGTGCGCGCTTATGACGACGCCGGGAACCAAGGTGTCGGCGCAAGTCACGCTTTCACCGCGGCCGCCGAACTGCGGCAGGCCGCGGCGTTGCTCGATGGGGTGCACGACCAGGTGGATGCCGCCATGGGCGCCTCGGGGCGTATCGCATGGCGCCCCGCCCCTTCAGACTCTGTCCCTGCCCGGCGGGTGGGGATCGTGTTCCTGCAAGGACAGGACGCCGACGAGGTGCTGGCCATCATCGACCGTGACGGCACTGATGCGGCGATCGAGCACCTGGCCGGGTTCGACATGGGCGAAGAGACCACACAGGCGGCGCTCGTCAACGGATACGTCTACGACACCATCCCCGCCGGCCCGCTCGACCGCACCACCACCGCAGGCATCTACACGCTGACGTACAACCATGACCACGGGCACGTCTCCCTCCTCCGCACGCACCCGGAGACACGAGAACCGGATGCCGGAGCTCCGGCGACGCGGACTGCGCCGAGCCATCCACAGCCACGCCGCCAAGCGCCCGTGGTCGAAGACGAGGATGACTGGTTCGCACCGTCGCAGTCCTCCTCGGTGTCTCGGGGGCGAGCGCTGTGACCGATCGGCAGAAGCTCCATACCGCGGCGTTGGTCGAACCGGCCGGGGAACGCCGCCGGCAGCGGAAAGCACGCAAGCACGCGGCCACGAAGATCGAGACCAACGCACGCCGCACTGAGCAGTCGGCAGAGCGTGAACGGGTGGCCGCTGAGCGTGCCGAACGCCGAAACACCACCTACCTGCCCGCCGCAGGCGAACCAGGGGCAGCGGCGTTACGGACGCCGGGCAGGTTGCGATTGCCGCGGCATCAGGACACGTCCGCGACGCTCGCGGGCGCCTACCCGTTCCTCGCCGAAGGTGGCCTCGGTGCTGACGGCGTGTTCATCGGCCAGGACCTGTACTCGGGTGGCTCGTTCGTCTACGATCCCTGGACTCTGTACGCCCGCGGGGTCATCACCGCACCCAACATTGTCCTCGCTGGCATCGTCGGGTCCGGTAAATCCTCACTCGCGAAATCGCTCTATGCGCGGTCGATCCCGTTTGGTCGCCGTGTGTATGTGCCCGGCGATCCGAAGGGTGAGCATACGGCGGTGGCGGAGGCTGTTGGTGGGCGAGCGATCGTGCTCGGGCATGGGCTTCGCAACCGGCTCAACCCGCTCGATGAGGGCCACCGCCCGTCCGGGGTGAGCGATGCGGAATGGGCGGCGCAAGTCGCGTCCCGCCGCCGGGAACTCATCGGCGCGCTCGCAGAAACCGTGCTGGATCGGGTGCTGTCGCCGTTGGAGCACACCGCGATCGACCTCGCTCTCCAAGACAGCGTCCGCACCGCTGACGTGCCGATCCTGCCTATGGTGGTCGACCGCATCCTGAGCCCCGATCCTGCGACCGACACGGATGGCCGGCTGGCAGAAGACGGCAGGCTCGTCGGCCACGCCCTCCGCCGCCTCGTGGCGGGCGATCTTGCCGGATTGTTCGATGGGCCATCGACGGTCAGGTTCGACCCATCGCTCCCGATGGTGAGCTTGGACCTGTCCCGCGTCGCGGAGAACTCGACGCTGATCTCCGTGCTGATGACCTGCTCCAGCGCGTGGATGGAGTCGGCGTTGATGGACCCGAACGGCGGGCACCGGTGGGTGATCTACGACGAAGCCTGGCGACTCATGGCCTACCCAGCTCTCCTGCGCCGTATGGACGCGCAATGGCGGCTCGCCAGGCATTACGGGATCGCGAACATGCTGATCTTCCACAAACTCACCGACCTCGACAACGTCGGCGACCAAGGCTCCGCGATGCGCGCCCTCGCCAACAGCCTGTTGGCGAATGCGGAGACCAGGATCATCTACCGGCAAGAACCCGACCAGCTCGGAGCCACCGCCGCAGCCCTCGGACTCACCGGCACCGAACAGAAACTCCTCCCAGGACTCGGCACCGGGCAAGGACTCTGGCGCATCAAAGAACGCTCCTTCGTCGTCCAGCACCAACTTCACCCGGCCGAGCTCGCCGCGTTCGACACCACCGCGAGGATGAAGGGCTAAATGCTCAGGTTCAGGATTTCTGAACTCTGATTCCGCGTGATTCTGCGGGTTTTGGCCGATCTGTGGGGTGTTGTGAGGGTGCAAGTTCCCGCGCCCACCGATCCTCTCGTAATGACTGTTTCGGCGTGCCGGTTCGCACCTATCCCTCGATTGACACGCCATGACCGAGGGAGCAGCACTGATGGACACGATCAACGAACTGGCAGCAGATGAGAGCACCGCGAGGATCATCCTCGCTATCGCGTCCGAACCAGGAGATGCGGTGACGGGGCGGATGATTCGCACCGTCGGCGCATCCGAAACGGTCGCCCGCGTCCTCGCCGATGAAGTCCCGGCAGGGCCCGACGGTGACACCTGGCAGCGCCGCCTCGCACCACGCCTCGACGCCGCACAAATCCAGCGGGTGCTTGCTGAGACAGAGCGGCACGGGATGCGGGTGCTGATCCCCGGCGATGCTGAATGGCCTGCCGGGATCGACGCGCTCGGTGATGGCGCGCCGGTGGCGTTGTGGGCGAAAGGCAACCCAGGGCTGCTGACCGGACCGATGTGGGATCGCCTCACCATCACCGGAGCCAGGGCGTCCACCGCCTACGGGGAACACGTCACCACGGAGCTGGTGCAGTCGGCGGTCGCCGACTCCCGTGTGGTGTTTTCGGGCGGCGCGTATGGGATCGATGGTGCCGCGCACCGTGCCGCACTCGCCTCGAATGGCTCAACGGTCGCCGTGCTCGCAGGCGGCTTGGATCGGCTGTATCCGGCAGGGCACACTGATCTGCTGACCCGTGTCGGCAAGGACGGCCTGTTGCTGTCGGAGTTGCCGCCGGGTGCGGCGCCGACGAAGTGGAGGTTCCTGCAACGAGGCAGGCTCCTCGCCGCGCTCTCCGGCACCGTCCTCATCGCCGAGGCCGGGTACCGTTCCGGCACCCTCCACACCGCCGCCCGCGCCGCCGAACTCGGCCGCCCGGTCGGGGCTATCCCCGGGCCGATCACGAGCGCCACCTCTACGGGCTGTCATCGGTTGCTGCGTGACGGCCTCGCCACGGTGGTGACTGGCTATGAAGATGTGCGCGAGTTGCTGCATGGGGTTCGTGACCGGGCTCACCGTGCCGTGCGGGAGCGTGCGGGACTCGAGTCCGACCCGCTCGAGGCTGGGCCGTCGGCGCAGGGGCGGGATTTGAGGGGGCCGGTGTTGTGAGGCGGGTGGTGCACCTGGTGTGAAGGCGGCCGGCTCTGGTCGCTGATGAACACACACCAGGAGGTATCTCGTGTCAGGATCACTCGCCCACATCACGCAGCCGGAGGCTGCGCCACCCAGAACGGGGGTGCGGCGCTGGCTGTCAGCGCTGCTCGCGCTCCTGGTCATCGCGGGTTCGTTCGCGCTTGGCTCCCAGGCTGCCCATGCGGGCAGTGAAGGGGTCGGGTACTGGTCAGATGGTGCGTTCCTCGGCGCGTACAACACGGATGTGGACGGCCGGCAGGCGTATTGCGCGGACCTGGACGCGGACCCGCCCTACGGCAACACATCGGGGCCGGAACGGATCACGGCGTTGGATTCGCTGTCGCGGCAGCAGCTTGCCGAGTTGAACTATGTGATGGACCGGTGGGGGCAGTCGGGCGATCCGAACGTCACCGCCGCGGTCGCGCTGCATGTGTGGTCGGTGGCGAGCCCTGGCCGGTATAACTCGCACGGCATGTCCGGTGACGACTACTACGTTGCCCGAGCCCCCGCGTCGGAGCGGGGAACGATCCTCGCGAACCTCGCCGCGATGCGGCAGGAGGCCGCAGCAAACGCGGTCACCGACCCGTCACTGTCGCTATCGCTTGAGATGTCGGATCAGTACGCGGGCACGCTCACCGTCGCCACCCACCCCGCAGGCCTCACCGGTGCTGCGACCTTGTCGGATGCGGTCTTCGCTAACGGTTCCTCGGCGCGCACGATCGGCTCCGGGGCGCACCCGATCACCGGCACCCCCGCAGTCGGTGTGCCGTCCTACCGGGTTGGCGCGTCGATGAGCATCGATGCGGCCGGGTATGGTGCGGCGCTTGATCTCTACACGACTCCTGGGAAGCAGCGTTTGATCGCCGCCGTCGCAGGGTCATCCACCGGGTTGTCGGCGTCGGTGGAGTCGCCGGTGATTGAACTGGATTTCCAGCCGGAGATCACCACCCAGGTCGCCTCCCGCTACGTCGCGGAGGGTGATGCGTTCGTGGATGGGCTCACGGTGTCGGTGTCGAAGGGTACCTGGATTCACCTGGACGGCAACCCGATTGAGGTGACCGCGACCGGCACCTTGTATGGGCCGTTCGATGAGCAGCCTGCCGAAGCCGACACCCCACCTGCCGGAGCCCTCGTCGCAGGCGTCGAGACGGTGACGTTGACGGGTGCGGGGTCGTATACATCGCCGGGCACGATCGTTGCGCCGGAGTCGGGGTTCTACACGTGGGTGTGGAGCATCGACAAGACCGCGCACGGTGAGAACGCGAAGTACCTCACCGACTCGTTCACCGACCGCTTCGGCCAAGTCACTGAGACGTCGGTGGTGCCGTTCCAGCCCGAAGCTGTCTCCAAGGCGGATCAGCGTCTCGCTGTCCCCGGTGATGCACTCACGGACACGATCACCGTTAGTAGCAGTAATGGTGCGTGGTTGAAGAAGGACGGCGCGCACATTCCGGTGGTGTTCGAGGGCACCGCCTACCAGGTGCCCGGCACGCTGCCCCCGGCGCAGAACGCCGCGATCGACCCGAACGCGGTGCCGCTCGGTACCGTGACGGTCACCGCAGACGGCCCCGGCGTCTACACGTCCCCGTCGGTGGTCGCGCCGACGGGCGGGTTTGTGACCTGGGTGTGGGAGGTTCGGAAGACTACGCAGCCGGAGTGGGTGCGCGACTACCTCGCGAACGACTGGCAGGACGAGTACGGGATCACGGTGGAGACGACGTCGGTGCGGTGGCCGGTCACGGTGACCTCGCTGATGCGGGAGTACAACGTGCACCCCGGCGGACGCGCCTTCGATGTGATCACCGTCACCGGGTTCCCGGCGAACCACGGCGATTTCACCGGCGACGGCTACTGGAACGCCGATGTCGATGAACTGCATCACACCGTCTACGGCCCCTTCGCGTCAGATACGGAACTCACCGACGATCTCGACCTCACCAGCGCGCCGGTGCTGGCGGAACTGATGACGCCGGCACGCAATGGGGTCTACAAGCTCGGGTACACGGATGACGACAAGATCGTGCCGACCGAGCCCGGCTTCTACGTCCTCGTCACCACCTTCACCGGCGACGACCGCGTGCAGCCTTACTCCTCGTCTCCGGTGGACGTGCTGGAACGCTTCTACGTCCCACCCACCGGCAGAGAGGTGCCTGTGTCCGTGGTGACGCAGGCGACACCGGAAGCGTTCGTCGGCGAGCCGTTCTCGGATACCGCGCTCGTGCAGGGCACGAAGATTCCCGACGGTTCCTACCTGGTGTTCCGTGCCTACGGACCCCACCTGGCAGACGCGGAAGCCCTGTGTGAGGCGCCGTTCTACGAGAGCGAGGAGATCCCGGTCACCCAGGCCGGTGTCTACCGTTCCGGCACCACCACCGTCGATACCGCGGGGAACGTGTACTGGGTCGAATCCCTCTACAACGCCGACGGCGAGATCATCGCCGAGGGTCTTTGTGGGGCGTCGGGTGAGACGACGGTGGTGAAGGAGCAGCCGGAGGAGCTGATCGTGAAGACGAACGCCATGGCGAACGTGAAGCTGGGTGATCCGGCGCATGATGTTGCGACCGTCACCGGCACCGTCCCCGACGGGGCACGCCTGATCTTCGAGGCGTACCGGCAGGACAGTGACACCGCGACCTGCACCCCGGAAGAACTCGTCTTCACCTCCACCACGATTGATCTCGATGGGCCAGGTGAGTATCGCTCCGACGAGGTGATCTTCGACACGGTCGGCATCTACTACTGGGTGGAGACCGTCACCGATGAGGACGGCACGATCCTGCACCGTGGGGTCTGCGGTGCACCGGATGAGACCACCACCGTCACCGACACCCCAGACGTAGCAGGCACGCCGGGTGAGCTCGCGCACACCGGCGGCGGTGACTGGTGGCCGATCGGTCTCGCTGGTGGGCTGATCGCTGCGGTTACCGGTGGGGTGTTGCTGTTCGGGCGTCGCCTCGCGATCACGCGCGACCGCGCCGGGTACGTCCGTGACGAGGACCTGTCGTTCGAGGAGTTCAAGGCCCAGTTCGAGGGAGCAAAGGAGGACTAACCACAGGCTGCCGACCCTCCGGCACCCCCACCCCAGGGCGGGTCGGTATGGGAGGGCACGAACCACCCCAGGTTCGTGCCCTCCCACCTGCGTTTCGGGGGCGGTGCTAGTGCACCTGCCTGGCGACACCCCTGCACTCCACGGAGAGGAACCCTGTGACGCCGAAGCCTCGCTACCGCCGCACCCACCCCGACCACCAACCCCCGAAAGCGCCGAAGCCACCGAAGACTGAGCCCGGTGGACCGGTCGTCGTGCCGGTGGTGGAGTTCACCATCACCGCTGATGGTGCGATGACGGTCACGGTCGACGGGCGCCCGTATCTCCCGGAGCCGTTCGCTCCGGGATGGCGGCGCGAAGCGTTCCCGACCATCCTCGACGCCCTCACCGCCCAGTACCGGTCGCCGCTGCGCGTGCAGGTACACGAGGCCGACGGGTCAACGTTCACCGACATCATCACCCCGCCCCGCGAACGCACCACCCCAAAGCCCTGGGAAGCATCAGCACCGGCACCGGTGGCTGTGGTGTCGCCTCCGGTGCCAGCCGCGCAGCCGGTGCTGCATCAGGTGGCAGGGGCAGGGTTCGTTGCGGGTGAGGATGTCGCCGTCGCGATCATCCACGCCCACACCGACGCCAGCAGCGACGGCACCGCCCGCACCCTCCTCACCGCAGAGCAAACCGCGCTTGCGGTGACGGGTGAAGTGATCCTCCTCGGCCGCATCTCCGGCACCCTCACGGTCGGGAGAATCCAATGAGCACCCCGCGGCAGGGTGGGGCGCTTGGGGATGAGCTGGCGAACCTCGGAATCATCGCCCTCATCGCCGCCGCCGTCCTCGCCGTCATCCTCCGCGTTGCGGGAACGATCACCGCGTGGGTTACCGGGATTGCGCAGCCGCCGGGCGGGATCGAAGCCGGCCTCGGCGTGCTCCTGCACCCCTCCGACCCCGGTAGCGCACTCGCTGCCGACGAGCTGAACCCGGTCGCGTACTGGATCGTCACCGGCATCCTCATCGTCGCGGTCGGGAGTGCGGGGTGGTGGGTGTGGCGGTTCTTCCGCGAGCACGCACGACAGACGAAGGTCGACCCGTACCGGATCGTCGGGATCGCCACCCGCACCGACGTCACCACCGCCGCATCAGAGAAAGCACTGCTGCGTCGGGCCGGGCAACTCCGCCCCTCCATCCAGCAGCCTGCGGTCACCGATGTCGGATACCTCCTCGGCGCATCGAGGAACGTAAACGTGTGGGCGAGTGTGGAGGATTCGATCCTGCTGATCGGGCCACCACGATCGGGGAAGGGGTTGCATGTGGTCATCAACGCGATCCTCGACGCCCCAGGCGCCGTCGTCACGACCTCCACCCGCCCCGACAACCTCACTGCCACTCTCACAGCACGCCGTGCGGAGGGGCGGCCAGTGGCGGTGTTCGATCCGCAGCACCTCGCCGAAGGCGTCCCCGCAGGCTTGCGGTGGTCACCGATCCGGGGATGCGAAGACCCGCTGACTGCGATGATCCGCGCCACCGGCCTCGCCGCAGGCACCGGCCTGTCCGCTGGCGGTGTCGAGGGCGGGGATTTCTGGGAAGGGAAAACCCGCACCGCCCTCCAAGCACTCCTCCATGCCGCAGCCCTGGACCAGCGTGCGCCTGCCGAGTTGTTCCGGTGGACCCTGGACCCGGCTGCGGCGTCCGATGCGGTCGCGATCCTTACCGCGAACCCTCGGGCGGCGACGGGGTGGGCGGATTCGTTGCAGGCGATGATCGACTCAGACCCCAGAACCCGCGACTCCATCTGGCAAGGCGTGTCCCTGTCTCTTGCCGCGCTCGCAGATCCCCGCGTCCTCGACGCGGTCAGCCCAGGCCCGGAGGAGCGGTTCGATCCGGAGGAGTTTCTGCGCAAGCGCGGCACCGTGTATCTGCTCGCGACAGGCGCCGGGGCGAACAACAGTGCCGCACTGGTGTCAGCGTTCGTGGAAGACCTCGTCGAAGCCGCCCGTCGCCTCGCCGCACGCTCACCGTCAGCACGTCTCGACCCGCCGCTGCTGCTGGCGCTGGATGAGATCGGAAACCTCGCCCCACTGCCATCGCTCCCGACGTTGATGGCAGAAGGCGGAGGTACCGGGATCACGACCATGCCGGTACTGCAATCCCTCGCACAGGCACGCGAGAAGTGGTCGGATAACGCTGCCGGCGCGATCTGGGACGCATCGATTGTGAAGATCATCCTCGGTGGCGCATCCAACTCCCGTGACCTTCAAGACCTCACCACCCTCATCGGTGAACGCGACGAGATCACCGACTCCACCACCATCGGCGACCACGGCTCCCGCACCGCACAACGCTCCATCCGCCGGGTAGCGATCATGCCTCCCGACGTGATCCGCACCCTCCCATTCGGTACCGGACTGATCCTGCTACGCGCCGCGCCACCGATCGTCGCGAAACTGCGTGCTTGGACGCGCCGCAAGGGCGCGAGCGACCTGCAGGGTCAGCGGCGCGTGGTGGAGAAGCTGCTACAAACCGGTTCTCCGGCATCCGCGGGTGATGAGGGGCCGGTGGGCGCACCTGAGTGACAGAGCACCCTGACCGGGGGTGCCGCTGTCACGAGGAGTGTCCAATGGCTATCCACACACAAGAGTCCCTGTCCGGGTTCATCGCTTCCGAACCGCACCTGTCGTTCACCGAGAAAGGTGACGCACGACTGTTCGTGAAGATCGGGCAAGAACACTACCGCCGCGAAGACGATGGCTCGTTCACGCAGACCGAGACCACCTTCCACGACCTCGTCGCGTTCCGGAAGACCGCCGAACGCGCCCACCAGCGCTTCGCGAAAGGCGACAAGTTCGTCGCCGAGGGCTACACCCACCACTACGACCGCACCGACGACACCGGGCAGACCGTCAAGGCAGAAGAGTTCATCGCGAAGAAAATCGGGCACGACCTCGCCCGCACCCGCTACACAGTCGACCGTCCCCGACGCACACAAGCAACCGACTCATTGGATGCCGGACTCGAGGACGCTGCACTGTCACCCGGCGCACCACGCCGCGCGCCCGCTGGTGCAACCGCGGTCGGAAGGTGAGGACGGATCATGGTCGATGAACTGCCCGACACGGGCGAAGTTGATCCGGGCGAAGTGGCGGAGGACGAGTTCGATGAGAGCTACGACCCCGACACCGAACCCTCCACCGCGGAGGATGAGGGGATGGCGGGTCCGCCGGGGCCGGTGAACTGGAATCTCCTCACCGCCGACGCCGCAGAAGAAGAATGGCTCGCGCTCAACGAATGGGTGCACTGGCTTCGCCACACCTACGGCCTCTCTGTCGCCGTCTGCCCGCCGTTCTGGCACCGCCACCCGGCACTGGTGTGGGAACTGTCCGCGTTGCACATCCACTGGCTGTGCGCGATCCACCCCGAAGCCAAGGGCTCCGCCATGCTCATCTGGCATCGCGACTTCACCGAAGCCCAAGAACGCCTCCGGCACTGGACCGCAGCCTGCGGCACGCGCCTGACCACCGACCGCCCCACCCGCCGCATCGCCTGGCCCGGAGAATCCGACACCGACACCATCGATGACATCGTGATCCCGAACCGCGAGGAAGACTTCGTGGAATACATGCACGCTGATGTGGAAGCGCGGCGACGTGCCGAGGACCAGTTCATCGCAGGTCTCGTCCTGAGCACGGGAGAAGTACCATGAACCGGCGTGAGCGCAGGCGGGGTGAGGATCGACGCTTCACCGTCAAAGCAGTGCCACGCAGTCAACCTGACCTGCACAAGCTCGCGCAGGTGTTCCTCGGCATGGCGGTCAGCAGATCGAAGGCGAACGACGCGCCCACGCCGGATGACGCCGATCCTGGGCGTTCTGAGCCCGACAAGGTAGAATAGAACCCGACGCCGCGGCCTTACCGGGCCGGGTGCGCAGTCTCTTTGCCCTTGTGGCTTACCCCGGTTCCTTTCCGGCGGACGTGTTTCCCGTTTACGAGTCGCACCGCGTGACGCTTCGCCGTCGCGTTGGCTCCCACCCTTCCGGTGAGAGGAAACAAGACTCATGACTCTGGCACCCCCAGCGCCACCCACCAGCATCGACCGACTCGGTGAGACCACCACCCTCGCCGTCTCCTACCTCCGCGTCTCCACCAAGGAGCAGGCAGAGCGCGGCGGCCGCGACGAGGGATTCTCGATCCCCGCGCAACGCGACGCGAACCTCCGCAAGGCCCGTGATCTGAACGCGATCGTCGTGGAGGAGTTCATCGACGCAGGCGAGTCCGCACGCAAGGCCGACCGGCCAGAACTGATGCGGATGATCGAGTACGTCAAGACCCACCAGGTCGCGTACTGCATCGTCCACAAAGTCGACCGGCTCGCCCGCAACCGTGCCGACGACGTAGCGATCCACCTCGCGCTTAAAGACGCCGGCGTGATCCTCGTGTCCGCGACGGAGAACATTGACGAGACCCCGTCAGGGATGCTGCTGCACGGCATCATGTCCACGATCGCGGAGTTCTACTCCCGCAACCTCGCCAACGAGGTCGCCAAGGGCATGACCCAGAAAGCCGCCATCGGCGGCACCGTCGGTCGCGCCCCCATCGGCTACCTCAACGTCCACAAGCGCGACGAACTCGGGCGCGACATCCCCACCGTGATCCCTGACCCCGACCGCGCTGCTTTGGTGCGGTGGGCGTTCGAGGCGTACGCGACGGGGAACTACTCGACCTCGATGCTGCACAGAGAACTTGTCGACCGTGGCCTCACGACCGTGCCGACCCCGAAACGGCCTGCGAAGGCTCCGGGACTGTCCACGATCCAGCAGATGCTCTCCAACCCGTACTACAAGGGCGACGTGATCTTCCGTGGCGCCCGCTACGACGGACTCCACGAACCGCTGGTGAGCGCGGAGCTCTGGTACCGGGTGCAGAACGTCCTCACCGCGCACCAGGTGTCCGGGGAGAAGACGCAAACCCACGAGCACTACTTGAAAGGCTCGGTGTACTGCGGCGATTGCGGCTCCCGTCTGATGGTCACCCACGCGAAAAACGGCAAAGGCATCGTCTACCCATACTTCATCTGCGCAGGCCGGCACTCCAAGCGCACGAACTGTGTCCGCCAGGCCATGCCGATCGAGCACATCGAACGACAGGTCGAGGACTACTACCGGCGCGTGCAGATACCCGAGCACATCGTCACCGCGCTGCGGCACATGCTCGTGCGCCAGTTCGATGACCTCCACGCCGCGAACAAAGCAGAACGGCACACCCACGCCGTCGAGCGCGACTGGCTCCGTGACGAACGCCGCAGCCTGCTCCACGCCCACCACGCCGGAGCCGTCCCGCTGGACCTCCTCAAAGAAGAACAAGACCGCATCGCACGCCGGCTCGCGTTCCTCGACGCGCAGATCGATGCAGGGCAGATCGAGTACGATCAGGCCAAAGCACACCTCGAAGACTGCCTCGCTCTGGCCGGTGACATGCACGCGATCTACATGAGCATCGATGACTCACTCCGGCGCATCTGCAACCAAGCGTTCTTCGAGCGCATCCATGTCTACGAGGTCGAGAACGCCGATCGGGTGGAAACGGAGCCGGGTGAGCCGTTCGACACGCTGCTCGATCCGGCAGTCCACGCGGCAGCGCTGGCCTATGAGGCCAGCGTGCGCGCGGGGAAGGATGTCAAACCTGCGGATGTCGCATGTTTGAACATCGACACTTGGGTGGGCCCGGTGGGGCTCGAACCCACGACCAGCGGATTAAAAGTCCGACGCTCTACCGACTGAGCTACAGGCCCGTGCGACAAGCGTAACCTCGCGAACGGGGGTCATCCTCCAGACGGACTCCGGGAACCCGCCCTGTTGCCGAGGCCGCGCATCCGCCAATGTGGGGTCGTCCCTCCCCGCTGACAGGAACCCGCATGACCGCTGACACCCCCGCGCGCACCACCGAGCCGTCGACTGAGGCGGTCATCGGGGCTCCCACGGGGGCGGCGGTCGGCGAGGTCGAGCAGCAGCGGCTGCTGACCACCACCGACCCGCGCACCGGCCTCAGCGACGCCGAGGTGGCGGCGCGGGTCGCCGACGGCCGCGTCAACCGCATCCCGGGCGCGAGCAGCCGGTCGCTGTGGTCGATCCTGCAGGCCAACCTCTTCACCCTCTTCAACCTGGTGATCGCGGTCTGCACGGTGGTGCTGCTCGTCCTCGGCCGCTGGCAGGATGCGCTGTTCTCGTTCGCGGCCATCTCGAACGTCGTGATCGGCGTGGTGCAGGAGTACAGCGCGAAGCGCAAGCTCGATCGGCTCGCGCTGCTGCACGTGTCGCGCTCGACGGTGCTGCGCGAGGGCGAGCAGCGCGACATCGCCATGGAGCAGCTCGTGCAGGACGACATCCTGCTGCTGCGCCGCGGCGACCAGGTGCCCGCCGACGGCGTGATCGTCGAGAGCACGGGGGTCGACCTCGACGAGTCGCTGCTGACGGGGGAGTCGGAGCCGCAGCTGAAGCACGTCGGCGACGGCGTGCTGTCGGGCTCGGCGGTCTCGTCGGGCTCGGCGTCGGTGCAGCTCACGAGCGTCGGCGGCGACTCGTTCGCGGCTCGGCTCACCGCCGAGGCGCGTCGCTTCTCGCTCGTGCACTCCGAGCTGCGCAGCGCCCTCGACCGGGTCGTGCGCTGGATCTCGCTCGCGCTCATCCCGCTCATCGCGATCGTGCTGAACGGCCAGATGCAGGCGCGCGGCGGCTGGCAGGCGGCCATCGAGACGGGCGCCTGGGAGGAGGCGGTCGTGCTCGCGGTCGCCGCGATCTCGGCGTCGGTGCCGCAGGGCCTCATCCTGATGACCTCGATCGCGTTCGCGGTCGCCGCCGTCAAGCTCGCGCGCAGCCAGGTGCTCGTGCAGGAGCTCGCCGCCGTCGAGGGCCTCGCCCGCGTCGACGTCATCTGCCTCGACAAGACCGGCACGCTCACCGAGGGCGACATCGAGCTGCTCGACGCCACGCCCGTCGATGCCGACGGGGTGGTGGCGGATGCGGTGCGCGCCGACGCGCTGCACCTCCAGTCGGGCGCATGGCTGGCGGCGCTCGGCTGGTTCGGGCACGACCCGAACGCCAACCCCACCGCGCTGGCCGTGCGGCCCCACGTCGCCGATCCATCGATCGGCGACCCGGCGCTGCGCACCAGCTCCCAGATCGGCTTCTCCTCCGCCCGCCGCCTCAGCGCGGTGGCGTTCGCCGACGGCGCGCTGCGCGGCACCTGGATCCTCGGCGCGCCCGAGTCGCTGGTCACCGAGGAGGCCGCGCACGCGGCGGTGGTCGAGCGCGCGCTCGAGACCGCCGCGATGGGGCGCCGAGCCCTCGTGCTCGCGCACGCACCGCATCCGCTCTCTCCTGCAGAGGCCGAGCGGCTCGAGCTGCCGGAGGCGCGACCGGTGGCGGTGCTGGGCTTCGGCGAGCACGTGCGCGACGACGCGGCCGAGACGCTCGACTACTTCCGCGACCAGGGCGTGGAGGTGCGCATCATCTCGGGCGACCACCCGCGCACGGTCGGCGCCGTCGCCCGCCAGGTGGGCATGCCGCTCGTCGGCGACGCCTTCGACGCGCGGCACCTGCCGAGCGATCCGGAGGCGCTCGCGACGGTGCTCGTCGACCACCACGTGCTCGCCCGCGTCACGCCCGGCCAGAAGCGCGGCATCGTCGAGTCGCTGCAGGCGCTCGGCCACACGGTCGCGATGACCGGCGACGGCGTCAACGACGCGCTGGCGCTGAAGACCGCCGACCTGGGCATCGCGATGGGGGAGGGCGCCGCCGCGACGAAGGCGGTCGCGCGGCTGGTGCTGCTCGACGGCCGCTTCTCGCACCTGCCGCGGGTGGTCGACGAGGGGCGGCAGGTGATCGCGAACATCGAGCGGGTCTCGCGCATCTTCCTGACGAAGACCACCTACGCGTTCACGATGGCGCTGCTGTTCGGCGTGCTGCTGCTGCAGTACCCGTTCCTGCCGCGCCAGCTGTCGGCCACCGACGGGCTCACCATCGGCATCCCCGCGTTCTTCCTGGCGCTGATGCCTGCCGCCACCCGCTACGTGCCCGGGTTCCTGTTCCGCAGCCTGCGCTTCACGGTGCCCTCGGGCGTCACGGTCGCGGTGGCGATCCTGGCGACCACGATCCTCGGCCGCTCGATGCAGCTCGACGAGCGGCAGGTGCAGACCGCCGCGGTGCTCGCGCTGACGGTCGCCGGCCTGTGGGTCCTGGGCATCGCATGCCGCCCCTTCACGCCGGTCCGGGCGCTCATCATCGTGGTGATGGTCGCGGCGCTGATGGTGGCGGTGACGGTGCCGCTCATTCGCGACTTCTTCGAGTTCCAGCTGCCGCCGGCCGACATGATCGGCTGGGCGGTGGGCATCGGCCTGGCCGCGAGCGCGCTGATCGAGGTCTGGCACCGGCTCGCGCCCAAGCTGCCGCCGGCGGTCGTCCGCACCACCTGAGCCGCGATCGGCCGCGCCGCGCACCGCGCGGGTTTGGGATGATGGAGGCCATGGCTGACGACTTCCACCGCCCCACCCGCTTCTCGAACGACTGGTTCGAGCGCGTCGAGGGCGACGTCGACCCGCTGCTGCGCCTGCAGCTGGCGAGCGAGACCGCACAGGCGCTGCTCGCGCGCGTGCGCACCGGCGCCGACCCCGAGGTGGTCGAGCGGCTGCTGCGCCTCGCGAAGGTCGACGGCATAGACACGGTCGCCGAGCTCTGGTCGCACGCGCGCCCCCACTCGCTGCCCGGCGCGCTCTGGCGGGTGCACCTGCTGCACGCGCTCGTGTCGCAGCGCGCCGACGAGGCGGCGCTGCTGTACCAGCGGGGGGCGGATGCGCTCCACACGGCGGCACCGGTGGTCGCGGGAGTGCCGGCGCCGGCGAGCCCCGCTGAGCTGCGGGCGCTCACCGAGACGATCCTGCGCGGGGTCTTCGCGGGCGACTTCGCGCTCGCCCTCGAGCGCGCCGCCGCCTTCGCGGTGGTGACGGCGGCGGGCGCGGTGGAGGCCGCGCACCTGGACGAGGCGACGCATCCGGAGCGCGCCATCGATCGCACGCGGCTCGCGGCCTCGCTGACCGACATCGCCGGAGACCTGACGGTGTGCGCGCGGATGTGGCGCTCGGACAGCCTGGACTGACGGCGGGTTCCGCGCGCCGGCGGGCGCCGCGCCGTAGGCTCACAGCGGCCGGTGTGCTGTCCCGGCGTCGCTGAACAAGGAGATCCGCCATGGCCCGCCGCCCGCTCGCAGCCCTGCTCGTCGCCGGAGTCGGTGCTCTGACGCTCTCCGGCTGCCTGATCCTGCCGCCGCCGATCCCCGAGGCGCCCGTGCTGCCGACCGCCGCACCGCTCGAGCCGACCGTCGAGCCGCTCGACCCCAGCGAGTCGGGCGAGGCCGACCCGGGGCAGCCCGTCGACGACCTGGCACCCACCGCCGGCTTCGGCGAGCCGGTCACGATCGACGACGGCGCGGGCGACGCCTGGACGGTGACCGTGACGCAGCTCGAGCCCGACCCGCCGCTGCAGGGCGGTGGCGCCGAGCCCGGCACGCGCATCGTCGCCGTGGTGCTCGATGCCCAGCGCGTGGAGGGCGACTTCGCGTTCCTCGACCTGTTCGAGATCTTCGTGGTCGGCAGCGACGGCGTGGCGTACGACTACTTCGACACCATCACCGAGATCACGCCCGAGAACGACGTCTACCTCGAGGAGGGCGACAGCTTCACGGGTGCCCGCGCGGCGGTGCAGCTGCCCGAGGGCGTCGACCCCACCCACGTGGTGGTGCGCTCGTACTACGGCAGCCCGGAGGTCGCCGACACGGTCATCGCCGTCCAGTAGCGACGCGGCCGGCACGCTGGCCCGGCATCCTGGCCCGGCATGCTGGCCGCAGCGTGGAACGCCCGGCCCCGGCCGGGCGTTCCCGCGTTCGCGGGGAGCGCATCCGCCGTAGTGCCTCACGTCAAGATGCTCGCGAACGTTGATCGCGTGCCTCATCTGGTTTTGCTCGCGAAACGGTCTTGTTGAGGACGTCGGTCTTGGCGGCGGCGAGGTGGATGAGGCGGGTCTGGATNCACCGACACCGCCGCCGCCGTGACGGGCGCTGCCCGGTCGGCCGACGCATCCGCCACCGATGCCGGCGCGCCCGACACCGGCTCGGCGACCGGCCTGCTGCGCGCCGTCGGCGCCGCGACCCTCGTCGCGGGCCTGCGCTACGGCGAGAACAGCCACCAGCAGGCGGGCCTCTTCGCGCTGCCCGGCGGCACGGGCATCACGCAGGCCGAGCTGCTGCACGGCAAGCCGATGTCCTTCAACAACTACGTCGACGCCGACGCGGCCCTCCGCGCCGCCTTCGACTTCAGCGAGCCGGCCGTCGCGATCATCAAGCACGCGAACCCCTGCGGCATCGCAATCGCGGCGCCGAACGCCGCCGATCCGATCGCCTCGGCGCACGAGCGGGCGCACGCGTGCGACCCGGTCTCGGCGTTCGGCGGCGTGATCGCCGCGAACCGCGTCGTCACCCGCGCGATGGCCGAGACGGTGAAGGACATCTTCACCGAGGTCGTCGTCGCGCCCGACTTCGAGCCCGAGGCGCTCGAGCTGCTGACGGCCAAGAAGAACATCCGCCTGCTGCGCCTGCCCGCCGGCTATGCCCGCGAGGGCAGCGAGCTGCGGCAGGTCTCGGGCGGCGTGCTCGTGCAGCAGCCCGACACCTTCGAGGGCTTCTCGTCGCACACCTGGCGCCGCGTGACGGGCTCGCACGTGTCGGATGCGGTGCTCACCGACCTCGAGTTCGCCTGGCGGGCCGTGCGGTCGGTGAAGTCGAACGCGATCCTGCTGGCCTCGGGCGGCGCCTCGGTGGGCGTCGGCATGGGGCAGGTCAACCGGGTCGACTCGTGCAAGCTGGCCGTCGAGCGCGCGGGCGACCGCGCCGCCGGCTCGGTCGCCGCCTCGGATGCGTTCTTCCCCTTCGCCGACGGCCTGCAGATCCTGCTCGACGCGGGCGTCTCCGCGGTCGTGCAGCCGGGCGGGTCGGTGCGCGACGAGGAGGTCATCGCCGCCGCGAACGCCGCCGGCATCACGATGTACTTCACGGGCGAGCGCCACTTCGCGCACTGAGCCGGCTGGGCGGCCCGCCCACCCCGAACACAACGCAAGCCCAGCAGCCGAGATCAGCGGCGAATCCTGGCGCAGTGCCTGGAGCACCGCTGGTCGGGCTGCTTCGGCTTGCGTTGTGCATCGGTGGTCTCGGCGGCGGCGGCGGCGGCGGCGGGGCGGCGGTACGGTCACTGCGTGAGCGCGGCGACCATCGACGACGTGCGGCGTGCCCGCCGCATCCTCTGCTTCGGCGCGACCGGCTCGGGCAAGTCGACGATGGCGCAGGCGCTGGGGGAGCGGCTGCGGCTGCCGGTCACGCTCGTCGACGACCTCTGCTGGGATCCCGGCTGGGTGCAGCGCACCCGCGAGCAGATCGACGCGAGCGTGCTCCCCGTGCTCGACCGCGAGGCGTTCGTGATCGACTCGGTCTACCGCTTCCACAACGAGCATGCGCTCGCGCGTGTCGACGCGATCGTCGCCCTCGACTACGACCGGCACGTCTCCCTGACGCGACTCGTGCGCCGAACGGCACGACGCATCCGCACCCGTGAACCCGTCTGCAACGGCAACGTCGAGACGCTCCGGCTCGCGCTCGCGCCCGACTCGGTGATCTTCTGGCACTTCCGCTCGTGGCGCTCGAAGCGCGAGCGGATGCGTCGGTGGCACGCGGATGCGTCGGCCCCGCCCGTGCTCCTCCTGTCGCGTCCCGCCGAGGCCGAGGCCCTCCTGGCGCGGCTCTGACGGCCGGTCCGAGGGGACTGATTGGGAGATGCCGATCAGGGGGCGTAGTGCCTCATGTCAAGATGCTCGCGAACGTTGATCGCGTGCCTCATTTGGTTTTGCTCGCGAAACGGTCTGGTTGAGGATGTCGGTCTTGGCGGCGGCGAGGTGGATGAGGCGGGTCTGGATGTCGACGATGCGGCGGGTCAGCTCGGCCGGGTTGGTCGCGTCGAAGATCGCCTCGAGCTCGGCCTGCTTCTGGTCGCTGAGAACGCCGCTGTCGATCACGCGCTGGTACGGGGTGCGGGGCTTGTCGTAGACGCGCGTGGCCTTGCCGTTGCGGTTGACGCGCCAGCCGGTCGCTTTGGTGGTGGCGGTGAACATGTTGAACCGGATCCGGACCAGGTCGTAGAGCTCGTTCAGCAGCCGCAGCTCCATCGCCGTNTTTGAGCTCGGCGCGTTTCTGGTCGGTCAGGACGCCGCTGTCGATCACGCGCTGATATGGGGTCCGGGGCGCGTCGTAGACACGCGTGGCCTTGCCGTTGCGGTGCACGCGCCAGCCGGTCGCGTTGGTGGTGGCGGGGAACATGTTGAACCGGATCCGCACCAGGTCGTAGAGCTCGTTCAGCAGCCGCAGCTCCATCGCCGTGTCGTAGCGGTAGTGGAACGCGAACCGGCGGACGACGTCGCCGTTCTTCTGCTCCACGTGCGCGTTGTCGTTCGAGTGGTAGGGGCGGGCGCGGGTGAAGAACAGGTCTCGCTCGCCGGCCCAGTTGATCAGCGCGTCGTTGATGAACTCGCCGCCGTTGTCGGTGTCGATGCCGGTGAGCGGGAACGGCAGGCGCTGCTCGATCAGCGGCATCGCTTCGAGCACCCATCGGTGCGCGCCGTTGCGCAGCGCCCGGTTCTCGGTCCAGCCGGTGGCGACGCTGGTGACCGTCAACGAGCGGCAGAACTCGCCCTTGAGCGTCGGCCCGCAATGCAGCACCAGATCCAGCTCGCAGAAGCCGGGATCCTGCTCGTGCTCGTCGCCGGCCTTGCGGACCTGGATCGAGTTGCGCAGCAGCGGTCCGGGCTTGGTGCCCGAGATGCCGGTCAGCCGCATCCCGTCGCGGGTGGGCTTCAGCAGCCGGTCGATCGTCGCGCCCGAGACCGCCAGCAGCTGCGCACGGGTGTGATCGTCGAGCCGCTGCGTGTCCTCGCCGAACTCGTGGTGCTGCTCGAGCTTCGGCAGCCACAGCGGCATCGTCACGGCCAGATACTTGCCGGCGGGCTGGCCCGCGAGCATCCAGACACGGATCAGCAGCCGCAACGTGTCGTAGCCGTACGTGCGCGGCCGCGGCGCACGTTGCACGGCCCGCTGCGGCCCCTTCCGCGCCATCGCCGCGTGCACCTGCCGCGCGAATGGCTCATCGCGGCTTGACAGCAATAGGAGCATCATGGCCTGTCGCCGTTGCGACGACTGTAGGTGGGGCCACCATCACGCGATCCCGTCGCCGCGAGTGCTCTGGTGCGCCGCGCAGACTCGGCCTAGCGTGGTCGCCATGTGCAGGAACATCACCGAGCTGCGCGGCCTCGAGCCCGCCGCGAACGACGACGAGGTCGAGGCCGCCGCCCGACAGTACGTGCGCAAGGTCTCGGGCATCACGCATCCGACCGATCGCACCCGGGACGCCTTCGAGCGCGCGGTCGCCGAGGTCGCCCACATCACGCAGCACCTCCTGGCCGACCTGCCCGACCGGCGGCAGCCGCCCAAGACCGTGCCGCCGCTGCGTCGGCCCGAGGTGCAGGCGCGCATCGCCGCCCGCGAGGCTGCGAAGGCGAGCGCCGCGTAGTCAGTCGGCCAGCTGCCGCCTGATCTCGTCCATCACCCGCATGATGGCGACGGTCTCGTCGAGCGGCATGAGGGGGCTCTCGAGCTCGCCGGCGGCGATGCAGCGCTCCACCTCGATCGCCTGGAACTGCATGCCCCGACCGGCGATCTCCGGCACGAAGCTCTCCTTCTCGAGTGTCGCGCTGCGGCGGGTGAAGCCTGTCCACACATAGAAGGCCGGATCGAGCTCGATGACGCCCTGCGTGCCCGCGATGGTGGCACGGTTCGAACCGAGCGTCTCCATCGAGAACGTGACCGTCGACATCCGTCCGCCCTCATGGGTCAGCATGGCGGCGCCCCGATGGTCGACGCCCGCCGCGTCGACCACGCCGGCGGCGCGCACGCGCGTGACCGGTCCGAGCAGCGCGTGGGCGAGCGAGACGCAGTAGACGCCGAGGTCGAGCAGGGCGCCGCCGCCGAGCGAGGGCTCGATGAGGCGGCTGCCGGGGGAGAGGTCGAGCATCTGCGAGTGGTCGGCGGTGACGCTGAGCAGATCGCCGAGCTCGCCGGCGGCGATGCGCTCGCGGACGGCGACCATCGTCGGAAGGAAGCGCGTCCACATCGCCTCCATCGCGAAGAGGCCGCGAGCGCGAGCAGCATCGACCACCGCCTGCGCGTCGTCGCCGGTCGTCGTGAACGCCTTCTCGACGAGCACGTGCTTGCCGGCCTCGATCGCGAGCAGCGCGTGCTCGCGATGGTGCGAGTGCGGGGTGGCGATGTAGATGACGTCGACGTCAGGGTCGGCCACCAGGGCCGCGTATCCGGCGTGCGCGTGCGGGATCCCGTGAGTGCCGGCGAAGTCGCGGGCTCGCTGCTCATCGCGGCTGCCGACGGCGGCGACGCGGTGGCCGCCGAGCGTGAGATCGCGCGCGAAGGCGCCCGCGATGCCGCCCGCCCCGAGGATGCCCCAGCCGGGGGAGTTGGTCGTCATGGCGCGACTCTAGTGCTCGCTCCGTCGCCTGGTGGAGGTGGTGCTCGACCGCCGCTCGTAGCGTGGAGGCATGGCGAGCAAGCGCGACTTCAATCCTTCGATGATGGGGGTGGGGCTCGTGCTGGGCATGTCGATCGGCGTCTCGATCGGCGTCTCGCAGGACAACCTCGGGCTGTGGATCGCCATCGGCGCCGCGATGGGCATCTCCTTCGGTGTCGCGCTCGGCTCCGCCAACAAGGAAGAAGGCGAGGAGCCGGACGGCGCGCATCCTGGCGCCGAGCCGGACGAGCCCTCGCGCTAGCCGCAACCGGCGGCTGCAGGGTTCGCAGCGCAGTCTCCGTTCGTGAGCACGGTGTCGACCTCGAACACCTTCACCGCCACCGCGGGAGCCTGCACGGGAAGCGTGCCCGGCACCGCGAACCAGCCGGCGCCGGCGTTGACCTCGGCAGTGAAGACGACGGTGACGGATGCGTTCACGTCGTCCCTGCTCGCATACGCGTGACTCGTGGCCGTCTCTGTCCAAGACTGGTCGGCGCCGCTCCATGCGGTGCCGGATGCCTCGGTCTCCTCGACGGTGCCGTCGCCGTAGTCGAAGACGTAGCTCGTGGGCGTCCATCGCACCTGGATCGGCACGTCGAACAGCTCGCCGTCCATCGTGTGGGTCTCGGCGGTCGCGTAGAAGTTGGTGGGCGTGCCGATGACGCCCCAGCCGTCGGGTTCGACGACGAGCTCGCCGACGATCGGGCGGAACGCGGCGAGGTCGCTGATGGTGATCGGTTCGAACGCCGCGGCGTCGATCGGCTCGCCAGGGGGCGGGGGTGGCGGTGGGCACACCGCCGGATCCTCGCCCATGGCGACACAGCGGTCATGGAGCATCTGCAGGTACTGGCGGTACGCGAGTTCCGCTGCTGATGTGTCGATGGGAGCGCCTCCGACGGTTCCTGCGCCGCTTCCCGGGCTTCCGCCGATCGGTTGGGACCCTGCCACGATCACCGAGCCGATCTCAGATGGTGGACAGACTCCAGCAGCAGCCAGCTCTTCGTTGCAGATCAAGCCCGGCGTCTCCATGTTGCCGAAGAGAGCCGGCACGCTCAGGAACAGGAGAGCGATTAGTCGCATGGATCTGACAGTTCGTCGACCCGCGAGGATCGTCCAGCAGCGATCAACTGCCCGTCCTCAAGGATGAAGTCCACAGTCCAAGCGGTCGTGGTCGAACTCGTCGCCGGTAGTTCGACGCCTGATTGTGGATCGACCACGCGAACCGCTGCGGCATCGAGACAGAACCCCGCCGACAGTGCGTCGGTTGATCGCACGTCCAACACCGCTTGGGTGATCTGGGGCGCTCCGAGGAGTTGAAGCCGCTGAGCAAGATTCTCGTCGATCTGTGAGGCCAGATCTGCGGCAAATTCGGCGGTTGCGTTGGAGCGCAACGACTGGGGGTCGGAGGTTTGAGCTTCGTACTGAGCACTGACCGCACGCAACAGGTCCTGGTAGGAGGCTTGTGCGGCGACCAGCATCTCGTTGTCGGACAACGACGCCGTTGGAGGCGCCGACGGCTCGGCCGCCGATGTCGTCGCGGTCGGCGCCGGCGGCGAGCAGCCGACCAGCACGAGTGCCGCCATCGATGCGAGCGCGACGCCGGTTCCGAGCCTCCTGAGCATGCGGGCAGGTTACGCGAGCCAGCGGAGCCGCCGCCGACCGTCTCCACAGGCTGGCCCCATCGCCCCATTCGATGCGCTTCTGGGGGACAGCAGGAACTGGCGCAGAAAATCTGGAAAGAATGTTGGAGATGCGCTTGCCATTCGCTATGACCCGGGTATATCTTCGTGAACGCGAACTTCCACGCCGACCGAAAGGAGGAGCTCGCGATGTTTGACACCGTCACCATTCCCACCGCTGGAGCCCTTCTTCCCGGTGGGGCGTCCTAGCGGCGAAGCGCAGCGGCTGAACGATCTCCGTGCTGCACCAGCACCGAGTCTGCCAGGCCACAGCAGGCTTGCTCCCCCTGCGTCTTCCCCCATCGCCCCTCGCTGACCGCGACGCGATCGCTCCCTCTCGCCTTACCGGCTGAGCGCGCGCACTCGTCGCACCGCAACGCATCCGCCCATTCTTGGGTTCATTCGTTGCGCAATCTCCGCAATTCATCCAGCGATATCTCACGCCCACCAGAGGGCGATATCGCCATGCCAGAAAGCAGTACCACCATGTCGAATTCAGCATTCGCGCTGCCGGCTCCTCGCCGGGCCGCGCTGAGCGCATCGCGGCAGCTCGAGCGCTGGGCACTGAAGCCCCAGCGATCAGAGCAGCTCCGCCGTGAGGCTGTGGCCTACGAGCAGTCGCTTGCAGACCGCGAGCAGCACGCACGCGACGCACTCGCACTCCACCTGCTGCGGTGATCGCAGCACGAGCGGGGCCGTCCTGACCGGGGCGGCCCCGCTCTTCGTCGAACGGCGATGCCGGCGCCGGCCGCCGGGGCCAAGCCGCGCGGTCGCTCCCACGCCCTCACGGCGACGCCGTACCGCTCAC
This sequence comes from Agrococcus beijingensis, assembly GCF_030758955.1. Taxonomy (NCBI): domain Bacteria; kingdom Bacillati; phylum Actinomycetota; class Actinomycetes; order Micrococcales; family Microbacteriaceae; genus Agrococcus; species Agrococcus beijingensis. The sequence goes on from NZ_CP132360.1 coordinate 2,230,239, forward strand.
GCGCAGTTGCGCTCCTGCTCCACGACCGGCACCCTGACGTCGACGAGCAGCGTGCCCGACGAGCTTCGCACGAAGCCGACCAACACCTCGCTCAACCCGAGCTCTTCACCGGAGAACACCTCGGCGCCGGTCTCGATGTCGAACACCGCGACATCGCTCACGTCGGCGCACACGTGCGCCATCGGCTCGTCGGGCTTCGAGTCGATGAGCAGGTCGAACGTCACGGTGCGAGCAAGGCCGTCGACCACCCCGCCGTCTCGCCGCCACCGAGCGACGTCGGCGGCCACCTCGCCGGCCATCGTCGTCGTCGCGACCTGTTCCAGATCGCGCGAGTTCAGCACCGCCGACCGCGCAATGCCGCGCTCGGCGAGCAGGAAGTGCTCGTAGGCCGTGAAGGCCTCTGCAGTGAGCTCGTCGGCGACCCGCACGATATGGGGTGTCGGCACGGGCGAGGCGACGGACGGCCGCGCGCTCTCGCCGACCTCGGCGACCGGCTCTGGATCACCGCCTGGCAGCCGTACGGTGCAGGCGCTCAGCAGCAGCGCCGCGGCCAGAGCGATGGTCGAAGTGAGGGGTCTGCTTCTGGGCATGCGGGCAAGGTAGGCGACCGCCGACATCCGCCGCACTCGCTCTCCACAGTCGCTCTGGAACGACGCGACTCACCTCAGGTGCCGGGTCTAGGTTGGGCGCGTGGCCCCGTCTGACCGAACGCGAGCCGAACCCCACGGCCGCGGCGACGCATCCGCCCGCGTGCGAGCGCAGCGCTTCCTCGTGCGCTGGCTGCCGCCCGGCCGCGTCGCCAACGCCGTGCGCGCTGCACTCGCGGCGATGGCCGCATGGCTCGCCGGCAACACCCTGCCGGGCGACATTCGCGACTATGCCTACGCCGCGGCGCTCGGCGCCTTCATCGCCACCGGCACCACCATCTTCACCATCGCGCGCACCGCGCTGCAGCAGGCCGTCGGCCTCGCGATCGGCGCCGCGCTGGGCCTCGCGATGGTCGCGCTGCAGTTGCCCGCACTCGTCGAGATCGGCATCATCGCGGCGGTGGGCGTCGCGCTGCAGGGCGCCGCCGCCCTCGGCATCGGCGCCGGGGTCGTGCCGGTCGTGGCGCTGCTCGTGATCCTCTTCGGCGGCGTCGACGCCGACGGCTACGCGGTCGGCTACGTCGGCCAGTTCACGGTCGGGCTGCTCGTCGGCGTGCTCGTCAACGCCATCGCGCTGCCCCCGCTGCACGACCGCGAGGCGCACCGGCGCATCGACGCGGCCGTGCACGACCTCGCCGATCGCGCCGACGCGCTCGCCGAGCTGCTGCGCGGCGACTGGCCACCCGAGGACGACGCGTGGAGCATGTGGGGCGCCGAGCTCGAGCAGCGCGTCGCCGACCTCGAGGCCGACGTGCGCGAGGCCGGCGAGAGCCGCCGCTTCAACCCGCGCACCCTCTGGCGCGAGCACGACGTCGAGCACGACCGAGCCGCCGTCGATGCACTGAAGGCTGTCGTGCACCGGGTCATCGACCTGCTCGACGCGCTCGCGGGCGCCGCGTGGGCGACCCCTGTGAAGGTGAACCTCGACGCCGACGAACGGATGAAGGCAGCGGATGCGGTCACGGCGCTGAGCGCGCACCTGCGCGCTTGGGCGCGGCTCGAGGGCGTCGCCGACGCGTCGGCCGCCTCGATGGAGGCGATCGATGCGCTCTACGAGCACGTCTCCGCACAGCCTCGGCCCGAGTCCGGGGCGGGCGCGGTGGTGTTCGCGCTGCGAGCGATCCGGGCGCGCGTCGATCGCGCGGCGGGCGTCGAGGCGGCGCGCGAGGCATAAGCGCGGCCCGGGTGGCGCCGACGGCGGCTCCGCTGCGCAGCGACGCGACGCGAGGCGCGGCTGCCCTGACTCGCCCGGCCTCAGCCGCCCGACCTCAGTCGGCCGGCAGCGTCGCGGCGATCACGTGCTGCGGGCGCCCGGCGAGCGCGACCTCACGCACGCTGCCGCTCGAAGGGTCGACGACCGTCAGGCCGTCCCACCAGCCGTCGCGCGTGTAGCCGCCGGCGAGCACGATCGACCAGGCCGCGGCAGCCGCGGTCGACGGTGCTGCGGTCGGCGTTGCTGCGGTCGCCGGTGCTGCGGGCGCCGGCGTCGCAGTCGCCGTCGTCGACGGCGCCGCGGCGTCCGCACCTGCGCCACCAGACGCATCCGCCCCCTGCCAGATCGCGACGGTCTCGTGCGGTCGCTGGAGCGGGATGACCTGCTCGGCGCCGGTGAGGGGATCGAGCAGCGACACGTTCGTCGAGCCCGTGGCGGTGCCGAACGCGCCCGTGCCCGAGGTCACGAGCCTGCCGTCGGGGGCGGTCGCGACGCCGTGCTGGTGCGAGTTCGCGGTCGCCTCGACGCGCTCCGTCGCGCCGGTCGCAGGGTCGAGCAGCACGGTGACGAGCCCCTGGTAGGGCAGCGCGATGCGGCCATCCGCGGTGATCGCGGCGTAGTGCGGCTTCTCCCAGCCCGAGAACCCGAGGTTGCCGAAGGGCGCGATCTCGACCGTGCGCACGACCGTGCTCGGCGACGCCGGGTCGATGAGCGTCACGGTGTAGCTGTCGTGATCGACGGTCGCGACCCACGCACCGCCCGGGTCGGCGAGCACGTCGAACGGGCGGATCCCGACGTCTGCCGACGCGACGAACGCGCCGCTCGCGACGTCGTAGACCTCGAGCCACGCCGGATCGGGCCAGCGGTGCACCGCCACGTAGACGCGCGCGCCGTCGGGCGAGACGGCGATGCCCAGACCGCCATCGCGGTACTCGCCGAAGCCGACGCTCGCCGGCTGGTGCAGGTAGGGCACGAGCGCGGCGCGGGTGCGCGCGGCGAGGTCGACGACCGCGAGCCCCTCGGCGGTCGCGACGTAGGCGGCGGCTCCCTGCGCGGCGACGCCCCACGGCGCCTGGCCGACGGGGATCACGCCGAGCACCGGGTCGGCGGCGTCGGGGTCGACGATGGCGAGGCCGTCGGATGCGGCCAGTGTCGCCAGCAGGACGGGCTGGGGCTGGGCTTCGGGTGCGGGAGTCATCACAGGGCTCGGGCTCGTCTCAGTGGTCGGCCGCGCAGTCGCGGCCTCGGATGGAGAGGGCGAAGGGCTCGTCTCGAGCGAGCCCGGGGTGCAGCCGACGAGCGCGGCGGCGGCGAGGAAGATCGTCGCGCTGCGCCATGCCGTCTTCACGACGCCATCCTCCCGCACCGGCCATCCGTGCGCACCGGCCATGCTTGCGGTCGGCCATCCTTGCACCGGCCCTGGGGCAATGCGGCGCCTCGGTCGTCAATCGCGCCGCTGCTCCGCGGAAGCGTCGCGCAGCCGCATCGGCGCGACGAGCAGCCCGCGCTCCTCGCGCATCCACACCTGCCCCGTCGCGCGGTGCTCGACGCGGGTCGCGAAGCGGTAGCGGTAGACGCGCGCCCGCACCCACTCGGGCCGCTCGCCGCCGAACGGGTCGTGCCCGAGCAGCCGCAGCGTCGGCGCATCCGCCTCGAGCAGCCGCTCGAGCAGCACGCGGAACCACGGCCCGCGCTGCCCCAGCGCCAGGAACCACATCAGCCAGTCGAGCCGCAGGTGGTAGGGCGCGAACCAGCCCGGCACGCGCCGCACGTCACCCGGCTTGCCCTTGAAGCCGTACTCGACCCACTCGTCGCGACCCGGCGCATCCGCCCCTCTGCTCTTGTCGGAGGGTCTGGTCTCGTCGAAGGGCGCACCCTCGATGACGATCTCGTCGCGCACCTTCGTCACCGTGCCGAACGCGCCGTAGGCGTTCGCGAGCCGCAGCCGGTTGAACGAGGCGTTCATCAGCTGCCGCCGCGACGCGAGGTTGCGCGCCGAGGGGATCGACAGCCACAGGTAGACGACGAAGATCAGGGCCACGAGGATGCTGAACCACACCTCGGTCGGCTGGTAGGCGCGCGTCGATGGCCAGGCGGGCACCGCCCAGGCGACGACGCGATCGTCGACGGCCGCGAACGCCATGACGATCGTCAGCCAGTTGAGCCAGGCGAAGTTGCCGGTGAGCACGAGCCAGCCCTGCGTGAGGATCATGATCGCGGCGGCCGTGGTCGCGATGGCGGCGAGCACGGCGCTCACCCCCTCCGCCGGGCCGGTGGCGGTGCCGATCGCGCCGATGGCCGCGACCAGCAGCACCCACGGCGCCACCAGCTGCGCCACGTGGTTGCCGACCACCTCGAGCCGGTGCCACCACGCCGGCGCCAGGTGCGCCCAGCGGCTGAACGGGCCGGGCATCGGCTGCGTCTCGTGGTGGAACATCAAGGCCGTGAGATCCCGCCACTCGCGCCCGCCGCGCAGCTTGATCATGCCGGCGCCGAACTCGAGCCGGAACACGAGCCAGACGACCAGCAGCAGGGTCAGCGTCGGGGGAGCGGTGGCGTTGGAGCCGAGGAGCGCCACCAGGAAGCCCGCCTCGCACAGCAGCAGCTCCCAGCCGAAGCCGTAGAAGACTTGGCCGATCGGCAGGATCGACAGGTAGACCGCCCAGAGCACGAGGAACCCGAGCATCGGCAGCCAGGGCGGGCCGAGCTGCGGCACGCCCGCGACCAGCGCGAGCGCGATGGCGATGCACACGAGGCAGAGGATGCGCAGCATCCGGTCGGAGTAGTGCCAGCGGAAGATGCTCGGCACGCCGTCGAGGCCGCCCGCGGCGATGTAGCGCGGGGCGGGGGAGAGGCCGCGCTCGCCCAGCAGTGCCGGGAACTGCAGCAGCGTCGAGGTGAACGCGACCGCGAATATCGCGGCGGTGCCGCGCTGCAGCACTTGCCGCGCGAGCTCGGCGTGCGGGGCGTCGAGCCAGGCGATGATCGCCGACCAGTCCATCGCGCACCTCCCGTCCGATTCCGCCCGCCGTGGCGCAGCGCGACCCGCACCGCCAGCGTCGCGCGACCGCTCGGCAGAGACAAGAGGCGAGCTCGCAACGGCGTCGATCTGCTCAGGATCGGCCGCAGATCGCCCGAGAGCCGCGGCGGCGCGGGGAGGCCCGACGTACGCTTCGGGGACCCCGGTCCGAGCGTCGACCCCACCGACGGAGGTGCCCATGCGCAGTCGAGCTCGAGCGCGCGCGCTCATCGCGATCGTCGCCGCGGGCGTGCTCGCGCTCACCGGGTGCGGCGCGGAATCCGCTCCTGAGCCCGGGACGGCATCCGACCCGCCTGCCGCGAGCGCATCGCCGAGCGCTGCGGCTTCGCCGACGCCCGACGCCGCCGCTGCACCTGAGGCCTCCGCTGCACCCGACGCCTCCGCTGCCGCAGCTGGGCCATCGGCGGCGCAGCAGCGCCTGCTCGATGCGTGCGAATCGAACCTGATGGCGGCCATGGAGAGCGATCGGCCGGAGCGGGGCCGGAACGACGATCAGATCCAGGTCTATGAGGCGATGGGCACCTTGCTGCCGACACGGCCGACCTGCTGGTTCTCGCAGGCGGAGGGCGACCGACGGGCAGTCGTGATGGTCTGGTTCGACGCCCCCGAGACCGGGCCGGCCGTCATCGCCGGGCTCGAGGCGCTCGACTGGTCGGCCAGCACGACGCCGGCAGACGGCTACGAGACGACCACGCTGACCGACGGCAGCACCGACGTCGAGGTCTCACCGCTCGGCCTCGAGAGCGGTGAGCAGGGTGTCGGGCAGCTGTGGGAGGGCGACGTGACGCTGATCGAGGTGCTGCTGCCGGCACCGGCGGAGTAGCGCCGGCGGACTGGCTCGGGGACTGCGGCCGGCGTCTGGCTGCGCTCGGCGGCGCGGGCCCATGCGCCGCGCCCGGTCCGCGGCCGTGCGGAATCGCCACGCGCGCACGGGTGTTGCAATCTCGAAGAACCCACCGCATCCGCCCCCATCGCCTCACCGGCGATCGCGAGCGTGCGCGGGCACCCGCAACGAGAGTCAGGATCCCCATGCAGATCGGCGCGTACAGCTTCGGCGACACCCAGGTCGATGCCGACGGCACGGAGCGGTCGACGGCCGAGGCGATCAAGAACCTCTTCGACGCCATCGTGCACGCCGACGCCGCGGGGCTCGACTACTTCGGCATCGGCGAGCACCACACGTCCTCGATGCCGGCGTCGTCGCCCGGCACGATCATCGCCGCGGCTGCAGCGGCCACGAAGCAGATCGTGCTCGGCAGCGGCGCCTCGATCATCTCGACCGACGACCCGGTGCGGGTGTTCCAGCAGTTCGCGACCGCCGACGCGATCTCGGGCGGCGGGCGCGTCGAGATCACCGCCGGCCGCGGCTCGTCGGTCGAGACGTTCCCGCTGTTCGACTACTCGCTGACCGACTACGACGAGCTCTACGCCAGCAAGCTCGACCTGCTGCAGACGCTGAACGAGGCCGAGGGCACCGCCATCACCTGGAGCGGCACCCGCCGCCCGGCGATCGACGGGCTCGACGTGGTGCCGCGGCCCGTGCGCGGCAGGCTGCCGCTCTGGATCGCGACGGGCGGCAGCACCGGCTCGTCGGTGCGCGCCGGCCAGCTCGGCCTGCCGATCTCGTACGGCATCATCGGCGGCGCCCCGCACCGCTTCGCGCCGCTCGCCGACCTCTACCGCGCGGCCGCCGCGCAGGCCGGGCACACGGGGCCAGACATCAAGGTGTCGGTCGCCGCGCTCGGGCTCGTCGCGCCGACGAAGCAGGAGGCGCTCGATCGCTTCTACCCCGGCTGGTACCGCCTGAACGCCGAGATGGGCCAGCGTCGCGGCTGGCCGGCGCCCCGCAAGGAGCAGTTCCTGGCGCAGGCGGATGCGCCCGGCGCCTACTACGTCGGCGACCCCGACGAGGTGGCCGAGCGCATCGTGCACCTGCACGGTCACATGGGCCACGTGCGCCACTTCCTGCAGATGGACATCGGCGCGCTGCCGCAGGAGCATTTCCTCGAGGCGCTGACGCTGCTGGCGACCGAGGTGAAGCCGCGGGTGGAGCGGCTGCTGGCGGCGAAGTAGGGCGGGGCGCGGCCTCCAGAGGCAGGGACGCCGCCGGCCCGGAACTTCTCGGGCTGTGGGTGCACCGGGCTGGACTATCCAGACGGCGGCGCGCTCTGCCCGAGATTCTCCGGGCAGCGCGAGGCCCTGCGCCGGGCGCGCGGGCGCGCCGGGCTTAGCCCTCGTGCACGCCGATCTCCTTGAGCGCCGCGTGCGCCGCGTGCCATCCGCTCATGCCGTGCACGCCGCCGCCCGGCGGCACCGACGACGAGCAGAGGAAGACGCGCCCCGGCATCGGCACCCGGTAGGGGTTCGCGAGCTTCGGGCGCGCGAGCTGCTGCGTGCCCGCGAGGGTGCCGCCGCCGATCGAGCCGCCCACGAGGTTGGGGTTCCACAGCTCGAGCGCCGCCGGTGTCATCGGCCGCCGCTCGAGGATCCGGTCGCGGAAGCCGGGCGCGAACCGCTCGACCTGCGCCTCGATGGCGGCGGATGCGTCGCCGGGCCACCCGTGCGGCACATGCGCGTAGGCCCACAGCAGGTGCTTCCCGGCAGGCGCCCGCTCGGGGTCGGCGGCGGTCGGCTGCGTCGCGAGCACGAAGGGCTGCTCGGGCATGCGGCCCAGCGCCACCTCGCGCTCGGCGTGCGCGATCTCGTCGAGCGTGCCGCTCAGGTGCACGGTGCCCGCGCGCGCGACCCGCTCGTCCTGCCACGGCACCGGGCCGTCGAGCAGCAGGTCGAGCTTCGAGACGGCGGGTCCGTAGGTCCACCGCTCCATGCGCTTCCGGTAGAGCCCGTCGATGCTGCCGTGCGCCACGCGCAGCAGCTGGCGCGGCGTCAGGTCGAGCAGCACGAGGTCGGCCGCCGGCAGGTCGCGCAGGTCGGTCACGTCGACACCCGTCTGGATCCGACCGCCATGTGCCTCGATGACGCGACCCAGGGCATCCGCGATCGACTGCGACCCGCCCTTCGCGAACGGCCAGCCGGCCGAGTGCCCGACCCCGCCGAAGGCGACGCCGAACGCGCTCGTCAGCGGATGCCCGAGCGGCAGCGTCGCGTGCGTGACCGAGCCCGCGAAGAGCGCCCGCGCAGCGCCGGAGCGGAACACCGTGCGCGCGAGCAGCGTCGCAGGCCATGCGCCGCGCAGCCCGAAGCGGGCGAGCAGCAGCGGATCCTTCGGCCAGCGCAGCAGCGGCCCCAGGATCGCCGCGGCGGTGCCGTTCGGGTCGTCGGTGGCGGGCTGGTGCAGCCGCAGCCAGGCCTGCGCGTCGACGCCCAGCTCGCGCGCGGTCTGCTCGGCGTCGCGGTGCAGCACCGCAGCGCGGCCGCCCGGCAGCGGGTGCGCCATCGGGAACTCGGCGTGCGCCCACTCGAGCCCGTGCTGCTCGAGCTCGAGCGCGCGGAACGCGGGGCTCGTGATGCCGAACGGATGGCCCGAAGCGCCGGGGTCGATGATCGCCTGGTCGCCGAAGGCGGGGATCGACGCGCTCGCGCCGCCGATGGTGTCGGCGCGCTCGAGCACCGTCACCTCGAGGCCCGCACGGGCGAGCACCGCGGCGGCGGTGAGGCCGTTGGGGCCAGCGCCGACGATGACGGCGGATGTCATGCGGCCTCCTGAGGGTCTGGTGATGGGCGGTCGGTGATGGGGCAGTCGATGGCCCTGGCGGGCCGCCTCTAGCCTCGCCTCCGCACGCTACGCGCACAACCTCCGCCTGCCCGGCGGCACAGCGGTTGCGATCAGGCGTCGCGAGGCGAGAACCGCTCCCGCACCGTCTCCCGGTTGATGCGCTGCAGCTCGTCGATCTGCTGATCGGCGCGCAGCTGCAGCGCCGCCAAGAACCGGCGGTCGAGACGCGGGTCGTCCTCTGCGAGCTCGAGCAGCGCATCCCACATCGACCGCTTGGCGCGAACGGCCCCGGTGAGGAAGTCGAGCTCGAACTGCGCCATCGAGCCGCGGCGGATGCGCAGCAGGTTGATCGGGTTGATGCTGCCGACGGCGCGGAAGACGAGGGTGAACAGGCGCTTCCAGCCCTTGGGACGGAAGCCGAGCTGCTGGATCAGCTTCGCGAGATCGCGCCGGTCGCGGGCGATCTCGTCGGCCAGGGTGAGCAGCGCCGCCTCGTGCGCACTGCCCTCGAACGTGCGGGCCGCTGCCTTGAACGCGTGCACGCCGCCCTCCGAGGCGAGCAGGTGCTCGTTCAGGTAGGCCGCGAGGTGGTCGTCGGCGTCGCTGGCGGATCGGCCGCGGCCGCGAAGCTCGTCGCTCATCGGTTGCCTCCCATCGGCTCTGTGCCTGGCCAGCCTGGCGCTGAGCGTCGGCGTGTGCAAGTCCCGCGGCCGACGTCGTCGTCACGGAGACGACCCCGTCCCGAAATACGCCCGATGCCATGATTCCCACGGGGTAAGAACATTTGCCCCATCACTTGAGATACCTCGACCATCCCAACAGAGTCTCCACATGCGAGAAAGCCTCCCTCGCATGTTGAGAACGAAGGAGAGCGACCGCATGGATTCCGCTGACATCACCGCCCGCGATGTGACGATGACCTTCCACAGCCGCGGCGTGTCCACGCCCGTGCTCGACCGTCTCTCCATCGACATCGAGGCGGGCAGCTTCGTCTCGCTGCTCGGCCCGTCCGGCTGCGGCAAGAGCACGCTGCTGAAGATCCTCGGCGGCATCCTCGCTCCGACCGGCGGCGACGTGCGCATCGGCGGCGTCGACGCCGAGCAGGCGGTCCGCGCCAAGGAGATCGGCCTCGTGCTGCAGCGGCCGGCGCTCATGCCGTGGAAGACGGCTCGCGAGAACGTCGCGATGCTGCGCTCGATCGCTCGCGGCGGGAAGGTCGGCGACGCCGCCATCGACGAGGCGCTCGAGATGGTGGGACTGACCCACGCGGCCGACAAGCTGCCCCACGAGCTCTCCGGCGGCATGGCGCAGCGGGTGTCGATCGCCCGGGCGCTCGCGATGGAGCCGTCGATCCTGCTCATGGACGAGCCCTTCGGTGCGCTCGACGCCATCACCCGCGACTCCATGAACGAGACGCTCGCCGAGATCTGGGCCGCGACGAAGAAGACCGTGGTGTTCGTCACCCACTCCATCTCGGAGGCAGTGTTCCTCTCGGACGCGATCTATGTGATGGGCGTCAACCCGGGCCGCATCATCGAGCGCATCGAGATCGACATCCCGCGACCGCGCGGCCCCGAGACCTTCGACCGCGCCGACTTCGGCGACTACGCCGCGCACCTGCGCGAGCTCCTCCACCCCGCGCCCAAGAAGGAGGTCGTCCGATGACCGCCACGATGCAGCTCGCCGTCACCGAGGCCCGCCAGATCGCTCGCCGACCCTCCCGAGCGAAGGCCGTCTGGCACAAGGCGTGGCCACCGCTGCTCGTGGTCGTCTTCGTCACGCTCGCCTGGGAGCTCGCGATCCCGCTGCTGGGCATCTCCACCTTCATCATCGCCGCGCCGAGCGCCATCGCGGCCGAGATGGTGATCGCTGCGCCGCTGCTGCTGCAGGCGACGTGGGTGACGACCCTCGAGATCTTCTGGGGCTTCCTCATCAGTGTCATCGTCGGCGTGGCGATCGCGCTGCTGGTCGTGCGCTACAAGTGGGTCGAGCGGGCGATCTACCCGCTCATCATCCTGTTCCAGACGGTGCCGAAGGTCGCGCTCGCCCCGATCTTCATCCTCTGGTTCGGCTACACCATGACGCCCAAGCTCGTGCTGATCGTGGTGATCGCGTTCTTCCCGATCACGATCAACATGGTGCTGGGGCTCAAGCGCACCGACGACGACCTGATCCTCCTGATGCGCTCGGTCGGCTCGAGCCGCACGCAGATCCTCACGAAGGTGCAGCTGCCCAACTCGCTGCCCTACCTCTTCGCCGGCACCCGCATCGCGATCACCCTCGCGGTCATCGGCGCGGTGGTCGCCGAGTTCGCCGGCTCCCAGGACGGCTTGGGCCACATGATCCAATTCGCTTCCACGCAACTGGACACCGCGCAGATGTTCGCCGCCCTCATCGTCGTCTCGCTGCTCGGCCTCGCCTTCTACTACGCGGTCGGTCTCGTCGAGCTGCTCATGCGCCGCCGCTTCCCCCACATCGCCACCGACGCGGTCTGATCGCGCCGCGCATCCGCCCCCTTCCTCACCAGTACCCCTCACCTCACCCCCACCCTCAGGAGCACACCCATGCGCACTCGCACCTCCTTCATCCCCGCGCTCGCAGCCGGCAGCGTCGCCGTGCTGGCGCTCGCCGCCTGCTCTGCCAACGCAGCGGCGCCCTCCTCATCGGGCGGCGCGCCGGCCGAGCTCGACACCGTCACGGTGCAGCTCGACTTCCAGCCGCGCGGCCTGCACTCGACCATGTTCGTCACCGACGAGAAGGGCTTCTTCGCCGAGGAGGGCATCGAGATCGAGCAGATCCTGCCCGGCACCAGCTCCGGCGACACGCTGCGCCTCGTCGGCTCGGGCCAGGGCGACTTCGGCATGGCCGACCTGCCGACGCTGGTCGTCGCGCAGAGCCAGGAGATCCCGGTGCAGGCGATCGGCGCGGTCAACCAGACCTCCCCGCTCGCGATGTGCACCCTCGCCGATGAGCACACGCTCGAGTCGCCCGCAGACCTCGAGGGCCTCACCGTCGGCGTGCAGGCGTCCGGCTCCACCTACGTCTTCTACAAGGCCCTCCTGGCGACCAACGGTGTCGACGCATCCGCCCTCACCGAGCTCACCGTGCAGCCGCCCTACGAGCAGTACCTGCTCACCGGCCAGGTCGACACCGTGCCCTGCTACGTCGACGCCGAGATCACGATCCTCGAGGAGCACGCCGGCGGCGAGGGCTCGCTCAGCGTGCTGCGCGGTCCGGAGTGGGGCTACGACGCCTACGGCACCGGCGTCTTCACCAGCGACCGCATGATCGCCGAGGACCCCGAGCTCGTGCAGCGCTTCATGAACGCGTACGTCAAGGGCCTGCAGTACGTGATCGACAACCCGCGTGAGGCCGCCGAGATCCTGGCCGCATCGGCACCCGACCGCGCGCAGAACGTCGACCTCTACGAGCGTCAGATCCAGGCCGACATCGAGGAGACCTTCACCAGCGTCGACGGCGCGGGCCTGGCCGGCATGACCGACGACACCTGGGCCGCGATGGTCGAGATGCTCGCCGCGCAGGGCGTCATCGAGACGAGCCCGGCCGTCGAGGACCTCGCTGACGCGTCGTTCGTGACGCAGGCCAACGAGCAGTGACCCGAGCGATGACGACGACACAGGAGACGAACCCATGAGCGCACAGCAGAGGCACGCGGAGATCTCGGGCGCAGGCTTCGCCGGGCTGACGGCGGCGGCCGCCCTCGCCCAGCGCGGCTGGAGCGTGCGGCTCCACGAGCGCTCCGACGAGCTGCGGGCAGAGGGTGCGGGCATCGTGCTCTGGGGCAACAGCCTCAAGGTGCTGCAGCGGCTCGGCGCGCTCCACGACCTGAAGGCGCGCGCGATGCGGCCGCCGGCCTACGAGACCCGGACCGACAACGCGATCGTCTCGCAGGAGCGGCTCGAGGGCGTCGACTGGATGACCATGACCCGCCCGCACCTGCACGAGACGCTCGTGCGGACGGCACGCGAGTCGGGCGTCGAGCTCGTCGCCGGCTCCGAGGTCACCGGCGCGACCGCCGACGGCACGGTGACGTTCGCCGACGGCAGCACCGCCGAGGCCGACCTCGTCATCGGGGCGGATGGGGTGGGCTCGGCCGTGCGCGACTCGCTCGGCTTCCAGGTCGACCGCCAGCGCTCGCGCGACGGCATCACGCGCTTCCTCGTGCCGCGCCGCAAGGCAGAGCTCGCCGCGCTTGAGCCCGACACCGAGTGGGACAACGTCATCGACTTCTGGAACATGTCGGGCCGCGTGCTGCGGGTGCTCTACACGCCGGCGAACGACGACGAGCTCTACATCGCCCTCATGTCGCCGGCCGCGGACGCCCAGGGCTCGCAGGTGCCGATCGACCTGGCGCTGTGGCAGCAGGAGTTCCCGCAGCTGGCGCCGGTGCTCGAGGACGCCGCGACGATCGCGGGCCGCTACTACGGCTACCAGACCACCCGCCTCGACCGCTGGACCGAGGGCAGCGTCGCGCTCATCGGCGACGCCGCGCACGCCATGTGCCCGGCCCTGGCCCAGGGAGCCGGCTGCGCCATGATGAACGCCTGGACGCTGGCGGAGGCCGCCACGCGGGCCGACGCCACTGACGTGGCCGGCGCGCTGGTCGAATGGGAGCGGGTTGAGCGCCCCTTCACCGACCGCTGCCAGGACCGCTCGCAGCACTACGCCGACAGCCGTTCGATGTCGCAGGGCGGCCAGTTCGCCGGCGACATCCTCGAGACCGCCCAGTATGACCCGACCGACGCCCGCCGTCACGACCTCCAGGAGGTGGCGCGATGAGCGCCCTGCAGCACTACACCCCCCGCCGCTGGCACCACGTGCTCGAGGAGATCGAGCACGACGGCGGCCCCGCCGGCGAGCCGCTGCGCAAGGCGGCGGTCGCGGTGGTCGTCGCCAACCCGTACGCCGGCGAGTGGGTCGAGTCGCTCGAGCCGCTGACCGCGCCGAGCGCCGAGCTCGGCACCGAGCTGGGCCGCCGCGCGGCCGCGCTGCTCGGCTTGCCGGTGCAGGGCTACGGCAAGGGCGGCATCGCCGGCATCGGCGGCGAGCAGGAGCACGTCGTCGCCTGCGTCACCACCATCTTCGGCGACGCCTTCCGCGACGCCGTCGGCGGCGGCGCCGCGTGGATCTCCTCGGTCACCAAGCTGGGCGGCCCCGGCACCCAGATCGACATCCCGCTCGCCTACAAGGACGAGGTCTACGTGCGCTCGCACTACGACTCGATCTCCTTCCGCATCGACGACGCACCGCGCGCCGACGAGCTGCTCATCGCCGTGGCCGTCTCGAGCGGGCCCCGCGTGCACGCCCGGGTGGGCGGCATGACGGCGGCAGAAGCACAGGAACGACGCAGCCTCGCTGCAGAAGGGGCGAATGTCGCATGAGCTACACGCCAGGCATCTACCAGCAGGACGAGTCGATCTCGGCGACGCTCGCCGACCTCGGCCGCGCGCACCGGATCCTCGAGATGGAGGGCCACGGCGACATGTCGATGGGCCACCTCTCCTACCGCGACCCGTTCGGCCGCGGCCTGTGGCTCAAGCGCGGCAACCTCGCGCTGAGCGAGGTCGACGGCGACGACTTCATCCTGATGGACTTCGACGGCAACGTGCTCGAGGGTCAAGGCCTGCGTCACCTCGAGTGGCCGCTGCACGCCGAGATCATGAAGGCACGACCCGACGTCAACTTCGTCGGCCACTCGCACAGCCACGCCGCGACCCTCATCGGCGCCACGAGCGGCGTGATCCAGCCGCTCAACAACCACGGCGTCTGGTTCGGCGGCAAGGGCGTGCCGCTCTACCGCGACACCAGCCACATCATCACGACGGTGCCGCTGGGCGTCGACGTGGCGCAGCAGCTCGGCGACGCAGACGCCATCCTGCTCTCCAACCACGGCGTCGCCTTCGTCGGCGCTGACGTGGCGCAGGTCACCCTGGCGGGCGTCTTCCTCGAGTGGGCCTCGCGCTTCCAGCTCGACGCGCACGCCTCCGGCCTCGAGGGCCACGTGCCCGACCCCGACGAGACCGACGAGAAGAAGGCGCGCATCTACCCGCCGAAGGCGCAGCGCAACTACTGGATGTACTTCAACCGCAAGCTCGATGCCGTGGAGCAGCACGGCGGAAGGATGTTCCCGTGAGCGTTCCCACCATCGTCACCGTCGTCGGCTCGGGCATCATGGGCCCCGGCATCGGCGCCGTGCTCGCCGCCGCCGGCGCACAGGTGCGCATCTACGACATCAGCGAGGCCGCCGTCGCGGCCGCCGAGACCGCCTACGACAAGGCGCTCGGCGTCGTCGAGCAGCTCTCTGGCCCTTCGGGCGCCCCGGATGCGGTGTTCACCACCGACATCGCGGTCGCCCTCGAGGGCACCGAGCTGGTTATCGAGGCGGTGCCCGAGCGCATCGAGATCAAGCGCTCGGTGCTCGCCCAGATCGAGGAGCTCGTCAGCGACGACACCGTCGTCGCCACGAACACCTCGGGCATCCCGATCTCGACGATGGCCGAGACGATGCGCGTGCCGGGTCGCTTCGTCGGCATGCACTGGTCGAACCCGCCGCACCTCATCCCGATGATCGAGGTCATCCCCGGCGCCGCCACCGACCAGGCGGTCACCGACCGCATGATGGCGATCGTGCGCGCGATCGGCTACGAGCCGGTGCTCGAGAAGGAGATCGCCGGCTTCGTCGAGAACCGGGTGCTCTACGCGATCATGCGCGAGTGCCTCTCGCTGGTCGAGCAGGGCATCGTCACGCAGGAGGATCTCGACACCTGCGTGCGCTGGGGCATCGGCTACAAGCTCGCCGTGGTCGGACCGATGCGGCTGCTCGACATGGCCGGCCTCGACACCTACCGCAACGTCTCGAGCTACCTCAACGCCGAGCTCGACTCGAGCGCCGGCGTGCCCGAGATGATCGAGCGGATGACCGCCGATGGCCGCCTGGGCATGAAGTCGGGCGACGGCCTCTACGAGTACGGCGAGGGCGACGTCGCAGCCACCCGCGGCCGCATCACCTCGGGGCTGCTCGAGGTGCGCAAGGTGCTCTCGGGCCTGGAGCGCGTGTGACCACGATTGACGAGGTCGTCGTCGACGGCCCGGAGTCGCAGCTCGCCGCTGCGATCTCCGGGCCCGCCGACGGCACGCCCGTGCTCTTCCTGCACGGCACCTCGGCGAACCGGCACGGCTGGGACGCCGTCGTCGACGCGATGGCCGAGCCCGCTCGCGCCGTGCGGCTCGATCAGCGCGGGCACGGCCTTTCGGGCGACGGCGACGCGTACGACGCGGATGCGTTCGCGCGCGACGCCGCCGCCGTCATCCGTGCGCTCGACCTCGGTCCGACCCTCGTGGTCGGCCACTCCATGGGCGCGCGGAACGCCTGGGTTCTCGCCGCGCGCGAGCCGGAGGTCGTCTCGGGCGTCGTGGCGGTCGACTACACGCCGTTCGTCGAGGCCGAGGTGCTCGACGCGCTGGACGCGCGCGTGCGAGGCGGCGACCGCGCCTTCGACGACCTGAGCGCCGTGCACGCCTACCTCGCCGACCGCTACCGGCGCCTGCCCGCCGACGCGATCGAGCGCCGAGCGCGATTCGGCTACGCGCCCGCCGACGACGGGCTGCGCCCGCTCGCCCGGCCGGCAGCGCTCGCCGCCCTCGTCGAGGGCCTCCGCACCGACTTCCCCGACGAGTTCGCCGCTGTCGCCGCCGAAGGCCCCGCGATGGTGGCCGTGCGCGGCGAGCACAGCGCGATCGTCTCTCCCGCCGCCTGGGCTCGCGCCCAGGCGCTGGCGCCGACCGCCGGCTTCGTCGAGCTGGCCGACGCCGACCACTACGTCCACGAGGAGCAGCCGCAGGCTGTCGCCTCGATCATCGACGATCTCATCCGCACTGTCCGGCGCACGCCGGTCAGCGTCCACAACGCAAAGGAGCAGCCATGGGACTGAACATCGCCGACCTCAAGGTCACCACCGACGACTTCGAGCCGGGGGGACGCATCCCCGACCGCATCAGCGCCGACGGCGGCAACACCGAGCCCCGCCTGACCGTCACCGGCGTGCCGGCCGACGCCGTCGAGCTGGCGCTCATCGCGCACGACCCCGACGCGCCCTTGCCGCACGGCTTCACGCACGGCACCACCTACGGGCTTCCGGCCACCGACGGGCCGATCGACACCGCATCGGCCCGTCGTGGCCCCAACGGCATGGGCGAGGCAGCGTGGACCGGGCCGCAGCCGCCGCACGGCCACGGCGACCACCGCTACTACTTCTGGGTCTACGCGCTGTCGAAGCCCGTCGAGGGCACGCCGAGCCGCGAGGAGTTCCTCGAGCAGTACGCTGACGCCATCGTCGAGCAGAACAGGGTGGTGGGCGTCTTCTCGCGCTGATCATGCCTCCCCCCGCCAAGACCCCCGGAGTCGACAGCGCGCGTCGCGTGCTGCAGGTGCTCCTGCTGTTCACCGAGGAGCAGCCCACCTTCAGCGTCGACGAGATCGTGGGTCGCACCGGCATCCCGCCGCAGAGCGTCTACCGGTACGTGTCGCTCCTGCGCGAGCTCGGACTCGCGGAGGAGCACTCGTACGGTCGCTACGCCCTCACGCCGCAGGCTCTGGCGCTCGGGCGGGCGGCAGAGGTCGTGTACGCCCAGTCGTCGGTGGTGCACGAGCGGCTCGACCACCTCGCGCACGTCAGCGGCGAGACCTCGCTGCTGCTGCGGCGGGTCGAGGATCACGCGATCTGCGCAGAGCTGGTCGAGACGCCGCAGACGGTGCGGCTGTCGTTCCGCATCGGGCATCGCATGCCGCTGCATCGTGGAGCGGCGCCGAAGGTGCTGCTCGCGGGGCTCGGCGAGGAGTGGGCGCAGCGCTACTTCCGTCGGTGCATGCCGGTGGTGCCCGAGGCTGAGCGCACCGAGCGGCTGCGCGAGCTGTCGGTGATCCGTGAGCGCCGCTGGGCCGAGTCGGCGAGCGAGGTAGACGAGGGCATCTGGGCGGTGGCGGCGCCGATCTGGAACGGCGACCGCATGATCGCCGCGCTCACGGTGGCGGGTCCGCAGTTCCGCATCACGAGCCGCAAGGCCAAGACGATCCGCGACGAAGTGGTGCGGGTGGCGGCC
The DNA here is from genome assembly GCF_030758955.1 of Agrococcus beijingensis. Lineage (NCBI taxonomy): Bacteria > Bacillati > Actinomycetota > Actinomycetes > Micrococcales > Microbacteriaceae > Agrococcus > Agrococcus beijingensis. The sequence continues at coordinate 2,247,935 of NZ_CP132360.1, forward strand.
GATCTCTCGGCGTAGCGCGCGGCAGTCGTCGAGCGCTGCCGCCCGCGCCTGCCGGCAGGAGTTCTAACAGACACATCCATTAACGAAACCCCGCCCCAGGTGTTGACTCGGCCCAAGAGGTCTCGACGAAGGGCCGCACCATGAGCATCGTGATCGTCGGAGCCGGACTCGCGGGGGCCACCGCCGCGACCGAGCTCCGCAAGCAGGGCCACACCGGCGAGATCGTGCTGATCGGCGCCGAGTCGCATGCCCCCTACGAGCGGCCGCCGCTGTCGAAGGACTACCTGCTCGGCAAGCAGCCCTTCGAGAAGGCGCTCGTGCACCCCGAGCCCTGGTACGCCGAGCACGACATCGACCTGCGGCTCGGCACCCGCGCGACCGCCGTCGACCTCGAGCGGCGCGTCGTGCACACTGAGCCGGCGGCAGGCGAGGGTGCGCCCACCGAGGTCCCCTACGAGCAGCTGCTGCTCGCCACCGGCGCCACCCCGCGGCAGCTCGACCTCGGCGCCGGCCCCATGCTGACGCTCCGCACCGCCGACGACAGCACCCGCCTGCGCGAGGCGATCGGCCCCGGCACGCGCGTCGTCATCGTCGGCGCCGGCTGGATCGGCCTCGAGGTCGCCGCGGCCGCGCGCCAGGCAGGTGCCGACGTCACCGTCTTCGAGACCGCCGAGCTGCCGCTGCTGCGCGTGCTCGGCGCAGAGATCGCGACGGTCATCGCCGAGCTGCACCGCGGCCACGGCGTCGACCTGCGGCTGGGCACCCAGGTCACCGCCGACGACCTCGACGAAGCCGACCTGCGCATCGCCGCCGTCGGCGTGAGCCCCGCGGTCGAGCTCGCCGAGGCAGCCGGGCTCGAGATGGGCAACGGCGTGCTCGTCGACGCGACCCTGCGCACGTCTGACCCGCACGTCTGGGCGATCGGCGACATCGCCGACCACGCGCATCCGACCCTCGGCCGCCGCATCCGCGTCGAGCACTGGGACACCGCGATCGAGCAGGGCAAGGTCGTCGCCCGCAATCTGCTCGGCGCCGACGAGCCCTACGAGCGGCTGCCCTACTTCTTCACCGACCAGTACGACATGGGCATGGAGTACGTCGGCAGCGTCGGCCCCGACGGCTACGACCGGGTCGACATCGAAGGGCCGACCGACGTGCTCGCGGGCGACGCGTTCCGCGCCTTCTGGGTGCGCGACGACCGGGTGGTCGCGGCGATGCACATCAACGACTGGGATGCGTCCGACGCGATCCGAGACAGCATCGGCACCGTGCGTGCGGGCGTCGGGACGGCCACGTGAACCGTCGCATCGGGCGCCGCGACTTCGACTTCGACCGGCAGGTGGCGGTGATGGCGGTGGTGAACCGCACGCCCGACTCCTTCTTCGACCGCGGCGCGACCTTCGCCCTCGACCGCGCGGTCGAGCACGCGCTGCGTGCGGCCGAGCTCGGCGCCGACTGGGTCGACGTCGGCGGCGTGCCCTTCGGTCGCGGCCCCGCCGTCTCGACACAGGAGGAGATCGATCGGGTGGTGCCGGTGATCGCCGCGGTCACCGCGGCACGCGACGCCATCGTCATCTCGGTCGACACGAACCGCGCGGCGGTGGCGCGGGCGGCGCTCGCGGCCGGCGCCGCGGTCGTCAACGACACGAGCGGGCTAGGCGACCCCGAGATGGCGGCGGTGATCGCCGCCGCCGATGCGCACGTCGTCATCACCCACAGCGTCGGCCCGCCGCGGGTCGAGAAGGCGGCCGCCCACTTCGACGACGTTGTGAGTGACGTGCGCGCCTTCCTGCTCGAGCGCGTCGCGCACGCCGAGGCCGCCGGCGTCGCCCGCGACCGCATCATCGTCGACCCGGGCCACGACCTCGACAAGAACACCCTGCACTCGCTCGAGCTCACCCGGCGGCTGAGCGAGATCGCCGCGATCGGCCTGCCGCTGCTGGTGGCGGTGTCGAACAAGGACTTCGTCGGCGAAGCGACCGACCGCCCGCGCGCCGAGCGGCTGGCGGGCTCGCTCGCGGCGATGACGGCGTGCATCCTGGCGGGGGCGCGCATCGTGCGCATGCACGACGTCGCAGCGACGATCGACGCGGTGCGCATGACCGAGGCGATCCTCGGCCTGCGGGTGCCCACCCGGCTCGAGCACAACACCCATCCCACCCACAACGTCTGAGGCCCCGCATGTCAGGTCCCGCCGCCGCTGCCACCCCGGCTGTCGAAGCCGAGCGCACGCTAATCGATCGCCTCTGGCCCGACCCCGCGGCCGACCTCGACGACGAGGCGCTGCTCGCCACCTACGCCTTCCCGGCCGACCGCCCATGGCTGCGCATGAACTTCATCAGCAGCCTCGACGGCGCCGCCACCCGGCAGGGCCGCTCCGGCTTCCTGGGCGACGACGCCGACCGGCGGGTCTTCGACCTGCTGCGCAGAGAGGCGGATGCGGTGCTCGTCGCCGCGGGCACGGTGCGCACCGAGGGCTACGGGGCGATGCGGCTCGACGCCGCAGCGATCGCGTGGCGCGAAGCCCACGGTCTTCCTGCCCAACCGGTGTTCGTGCTCGTCTCGCGCAGCCTCGATCTCGACCCTGACGCATCCGTCTTCACCCGTGCGCCGATGCGGCCGATCGTCGTCACGGTCGACGAGGCGCCGGCCGACCGACGGGCGACGCTCACGGCGGTGGCCGACGTGGTGACTGCGGGTGCCGGCTCGGTCGACCCGGCGCGGCTGCGCGCCGAGCTCGCGTCGCGCGGCCTGCAGCGGGTGCATGCGGAGGGCGGCCCGACGCTGTTCGGCTCGTTCCTCGCGGGCGGCGGCGTCGACGAGCTGTGCCTCACGCTGGCGCCGGCGCTCGAGGCGGGCGACGCGGTGCGCATCGCCCACAGCGCGGTGGCGGCGCCGACCGAGATGCGGCTGAGCTCGGTGCTGCGGGCCGGCAGCGAGCTGCTGCTGCGGTACGTGCGCGATCGCTCGGCGGCAGTCTGAGGCAACCTGCTCGCCCGCAACTGCATAGGCTTGACGCAGAGCGAACCGAAGGAGATCGGGCGATGCCAGACCGGGCCAACGGGAAGTACGTCTCGAACGTCGACGCGCTGGCGGTGTGGTGGCCGGCCGCGCGCGAGACGCTGCTCGAGGTGTCGCGCGACCCGGGCGCGAGGATCAGCGAGCAGCAGCTGGCCGAGCGGATCCAGGCGGCGACGGGCGTCTCCACGCGGCAGCCGGCCTCCGAGTGGATCGGGCGCGTGCTCGATCGGGTGGCGAGCGACGCCGAGTCAAGGGGCGAGCAGAGTCTCACGTCGCTGTGCACCCGGCCGTCGGCCGAGCCGGCACGGCGCACGGCGACGCGCTCGACCACGCGAGCGACGCCTCGCGCTTCCGCGCCGAAGGCGCCGCCCGCCGCGGTGATGCGCGAGACCACCTGCCCGCACTGCTTCATGGTCGTGCCGACTGCCGACACGTGCCGAGAGTGCGGCGGTGCGCTCGCGGCCTGACGCGCGACAGGGCGTTCCTGCCAACAGGAGAGGCGGGAGCCGGTTCGACTCCCGCCTTCACCGTGTCGGCGTCAGAGCGCCGCGGCGCCCGCCTCGGCGACCGAGTGGTCCTGCTCGCCCGAGCCGCCGCTAACGCCCACGGCGCCGACGACGACGCCGTCGCGCGAGAGCGGGATGCCGCCGGCGAAGATCGCGACCTTGCCGCCGTTGGTGGTGTGGATGCCGAAGAACTGCTGCGTCGGCTGGGCGTTGTCGCCGAGGTCCTTGGTCGAGATGTCGAAGGCGCGCGACGTCCACGCCTTGCTGATCGAGATGTCGACGCTGCCGATCCAGGCGCCGTCCTGGCGCACGTGCGCGACCAGGTTGCCGCCGGCGTCGACGACGGCGATGTTCATCGGCTGGCCGATCTCGTCGGCCTTCGCCTCGGCGGCGGCGATCACGCGGCGGGCGTCCTCGAGCTTCACGGTCATGGTGCTTCCTCTCGTCGGCGGCGGCCCGGTCGAGCCGTTGCGCCTCGACTCTCGCAGGCGAGCGGATGCGTCACCACAGAGTGCGCTGAGCGCGGAACGACGGGCTGGGGCGTGCCTGCGGTGAAGCCGAACCGAGGCGGTCGCAGTGGAGCGGGCGGCCCGCCGATAGGTTGACCGCATGTCACCCCGCACCGTCCACGTTGGCGTCGATCTGGCGTGGGGTCTGGCCAGCGGCCGAACGGGAGTCGCGGCGCTCGACGAGTCGGGCGCGTATCTGGCTTCGGCGACGGTGCGCACCGACGACGAGATCGTCGAGTGGACGCGCGGGCAGGTCGGCGAGGCGAAACTCGGTGTCGTTGCGATCGATGCTCCGATCGTGGTGCCGAACGAGGTCGGGCGCCGCGACTGCGAACAGGAGATCCACCGTCATTTCGGACGATTCGATGCTGGCGCCCACAGCACGAATCGCTCGAAGCCCACGATGAACCCGCCGAGAGCCGAGACGCTCGTAGAGCGGATAGGGCTCGGTTTCGATCCCGCATCCAATTCCCGTACCGACGTCGCGATCGAGGTTTACCCGCACCCCGCGATGGTGGGGCTCTGGGGCCTCGACCTGATCCTGAAGTACAAGCACAAGACGAAGTACGAGTTTGACTTCCGTCGCACGGAGTTCCTCATCCTCCTGTCGCGCCTCGCGGCCATCGAGTCCCTCGCATTGCAGGGCGCGCCGAGGTGGACCGAGATCGTGCGGGTCGTCGATGGTGCCACAACGCACGGGGAGCTGAACCGGGTGGAGGACGAGGTCGACGGCATCGTCTGCGCCTACCTCGCGTGGCTCTGGGCCGAGCGCGACGAGCGCTTGACCGTCTACGGCGACGTCGAGCGCGGCTACATCGTCGCGCCTCTGCCACCAAGCCACGCAGCACGGGGCCGTGCTGCTCGCGTCACGCCGAGGCGTCAGGTGCGATTCGAGGAGGCTGGCGAGCCAGGCCCGCGAGCGGTCCAGGCAGCGCCAGCGTTCTCGCTCGACGGCCCTACGGACCTTTGGGAACTGACGCCCGACGAGGCGCACCTCCTGGAACGAACGCTCACTGAACGGCGCAGTTCGATGATCGGCGTTAGGGCGTAGTTCGGCGCATCACGGCACAGGGTCACGCCGACGCGACCGGCAACCAACTGACGGCCGGGTCGCAAATGGCGCTCGACGTGGTGACGAAGCTGCGACACTATCCTCGTCGAGGACCGACGTACGTCGGCGCGCTCGGCATCTTCGGCGGCGCCGGGCTGCGCGTGGAGCACGTGCCCATGGACGCCGACGGCCTCGTGCCCGAGGCGCTGCGGGAATGCATCCGCCACCTGGCGAGCGAGGGCCGTCGCCCGCGCATGCTCTAAACGATCCCGAACTTCCAGAACCCGCGCGGCGTGACGCTGGCGGAGGCGCGGGGGCCCGAGATCGTCGAGATCTGCCGCGAGGCGGTCATCCCGATCGTCGAGGACATCCCCTACGGCATGCTCTCGTTCGAGCCGCGCAAGCTCACGTCGTTGCATGAACTCGACCCCGAGCACGTCATCTATCTGGGCTCGTTCTCGAAGGTGCTGGCGCCGGGGCTGCGGGTCGGCTGGGCGGCGGCCCCCGAGTGGATTCGGCGCCCGCTGCAGCTCGCGTCGGAGTCGACGGTCATTTGCGCCTCGCCGCTGAGCCAGGCGCTCGCGGCCGACTACATCGCGCACCACGACTTCCGCGGCATCATCGCCCACGCGGCCGCCGTCTACGCCGAGCGTGCCGCGGCGCTCATCGGCGCGTTCGATGGGCGACTCCCGGAGGGCTCGACCCTCACGCAGCCGCACGGCGGCTTCTTCAGCTGGGTGACGCTGCCCGAGGGCTGGACGACGGCTGCGCTGCTGGATGCGGCGATCGAGGAGCAGGTGGTGTTCGTGCCGGCGCCTCGTTCTGTGCACCGGGCGAGGGTGCGCGAGAACTGCGGCTGGCGTTCTCCTTCGAGTCGCCGGAGCGGCTCGCCGAGGGGGCGCGGCGGCTGGGGCTGGCGGTCGAGCGCACCGCCGGCTCAGTGCTCGGGGCTCGCTGAACCCGTCGCGGGCGCCTAACGGGAACGGAGGTAGCGCTCCATCAGTTCGGCGGGCAGGCGTCCGCGGACGCCGACCGGGATCCCCTGCTCTCGCGCCCAGCGTCGCACGTCCGCGGGGTCTACGCCGGGGCCGCCCTGTGACGTTGCTGGCGCCGACGACGAGAGAACTGCCACTTCGCTCCTGGGCTGAAGATTGTCGAGCAAGGCCTCGAAGACCTTGGGGCCGACGATCCTCGTGCCGTGCTGTTGTGCTGCATCGAGCTTCGTGCCCGCGAACGAGCCGTCGGTGACCAGCACGTCGGTCAGGCGAGAGACCGTGCTCGTCACTCGCACTCCCAATCGAGCGGCTCGGGTCTCCATGCGCTCTCGCCAGGCGTCATCACAGCCTGTGAAGGCCACTCGGTCGCCGACCCGCAGCGGTTCTCCGAGCGACCAGCCCTCCGGTATCGGGCGGAGCGTCGTTGCAATCATCGCCTCCCGCTCGCCGTCAGCCTCGTCGAGCACGGTCTTGACCAGCGAATCGGGCTGGCCGAGCAGATCAGCCAGTTTGCGCAGTTGGCTCGTCTCGTCACGCGAGACTCGACCGTCGTCGACGGCTCGGTGGGCAGCTGCGAGAAGGAGCGACCGATGCGCGGCATCCAAGTCGGCCAGGCCCAGGTCGTGCAGCTCCGCCAGATCCTGCAGCGCTTCTCGCTCCCCCGCCGTCAGAGCACCATCCTCGAGTGCCTCGAGAAGCGACTCCAAGTAGGACATGACGCCCGGCGCCGCGTCATCAACGAGCTCGAGCAGCGACGGCGTGGTGACCTGCGTGAGCAAAGGCGGTTGCTTCGGGGACGGCTTCGCGATGCGTCGCGGCTGCTGCGGTGCGGAGCGTGACGGTCGTGAGGTGGGCGAGGGCCGGGAGCGTGGAGGCCTCGACGGCTGCAGCAGAGCGGCACCGTCACCTCCGCTCACCTGCAGGTAGTGACGCAGAAGTCCAGCCGTCGCTCGCGCATCGCCGAGCGCGGAGTGTGCGCCGCTGAGCGAGACGTCCGCGGCGGCGCAACAATCTGCCAGCCGGCGTCGGTCGAGGTGCGGCAGGTACCGGTGGCTCGCCTCGAGCGTGCAGATGGCATCCATGTATGGCAGGTCGAATCGGGCGTTCGAGAACTCCGCGCGCAGGAACGCGAGGTCGAACCGTGCGTTGTGCGCGACGACCGGCACTCCGCCGACGAGGTTGCGGACGTCGTGAGCCAAGTCGCGGAACAGCGGCGCATGCCTCACGTCGGCGTCGGTGATGCCGTGGATGTGCGTCGCTCCAACAGGACCCTCAGGATTGAAGCGAGTGCTCCACTCGTCGATCACGTCGCCTTCGGCGCCAAGCCGGATGACCGCGAGCTCAAGGACGCGATGCTGCCGCGGCGACAGCCCGGTCGTCTCGACGTCGATGACGGCGAAGCTCGGACGGGCCGACTGCTCCTCCGTTGCTGGTGAGCCGGGCGAGGCCTGCCTCAGTATTGGGCCCCGCACCGCCGTGGAAGCGGGGAAGATCCAATCGGAAATACGCTGGTATAGGCTTCGCGACTCGGGCACAGGGGCTCCTCACGTGGGCGGTGCATCGCCGGCTCCTGCGCCGACCTTACGATGCTCGCAGATGCGTGTGACATGCGCTCACCGTCGGTCGCCTCAGTCGTTGGAGCGCCGTACGCGGTGCCGCCCGAGCCGCATGAGGGCTAGCGTGAACGCATGAGCGGCAAGCGGGCAGAACGGTTGCGCGCACTGTTGCTGAGGGAGGGACTGCGTCTCGCTCCCGCGAAGCTGAAGGCTCCCCGCATGGCTGACCTCTCCACGTCGAGTGCAGACCACATCGGGGTCCTCTTCAGAGAGTTCGGCGGAATGGGGGTTGCGGAGCGTCTGCGGCCCGGGCCCTGGGACTTCGAGCTTGCGTCCGGCGTTGTGGTCGAGCTCGACGAACAGTCGCACTTCACTCGCTACCGAGGGAGGACCCTTCAGGACGCATTTTCGGACGGGCTGCCTTGGGCGTCGACCTACCGGGGCTTATGCCGAACACAGGAGGCGCATGCGCTTCGGCACGGCGGCTACTGGCGGAACCCCTCGACGGATGCCATGTTCGGCCCGTCCGATGCCCCAGGCACGTTCATGGGACTCGGGAGTTCCCGCTGGAAGCAGCGGGCCGTCTACGACGCAGTCAAGGATGCCGCCGCACACGACGGACTCATCCGACTCGCACGCGTCTCGATCTACGACGTCCTCGCCGGCGTGCAACTCGGACGAGTGCTGGAGGGCAACGGGGCTCTCGAGCCGGGAGTCCTCGCTGCCTGGATCGCTTCGCGCACCCTCGGAGCGCCCGGGAAGGGCAGCGCTGCCGAGCCGTCCGCTGCATCCCGCTTAGGCTGATGCCAGCGCGCACGCGGTCGTCCGAACCGCTCGAGACAAGGATCAACGATGAGTGCAGACATCGAACTGCTGAGTGACGGCAAGGGGTTGGCTGTCATGGGCTCGCCGACAGATGTCGACCGGTTCCTCGTGGATCAGGGCCTCAGTGACATGCCCGCAGAGAGACTCGACCTGTCAGGGCTCGGGCAGCTGCTCGGGTTCGGGGCATCAGCGGTGGAGGTCGCTGGACACTTCTACGCACACTCGGGCCGTTGGTTGCCGATCACGCCAGAATCCGCTCAGGCGGTCAAGGAGTTCGGACTGATGCCGACGAAGTCGCTCGGCATCAGTCACGCGATGATCGGCAAGCCCGGTGATATCCAGCAGTGGTTGCAGGTTGACAACTCCCTCCTCCTTGCAGGCGGGCCGATGCTGGTCCCCATGATCGCGACGGTGATGTCGCAGCAGGCACTGCAACGACAGATAAAGGAGCTCGAGCAGTACCTCGAGAGCATCGACGAGAAGATCGACGACATTCTCCGGTCGCAGAAGGACGCCGTGCTCGCCGAGATGATCGGCGCCGACCTGACGATCGAAGAGGCGATGACGGTGCGCCAGCGAGTCGGTCGGGTCTCCGAGGTCACGTGGTCGAAGGTGCAGGCCACGTCGATGGTGCTCGCCAAGACGCAGTCATACGCGATCCGCCAGTTGGACGGCCTGGCCGAGAAGCTCGAGAAGAAGGCCGACATCGGCGACCTCGAGAAGGCGACGCGCGAGATCGAGCCGAAGGCGCGCGAATGGCTCGCCGTGCTCGCGCGCTCGTTCCTGCTAAGCGATGGTGCGGCGATCCTGGAACTCGACCGCGTGCTCGACTCAGCGCCCGAGGAAATCGATCGACACCGGGTCGGCCTCGAGGCCGCGCGTCAGGATCGCCTTGCCCTGATGTCGCGCACCACGGCTCGCCTCCTCAAGCGCATGGACGAGACGATCACCCTCGCCAACCAGAAGGTGCTGCTGAACCCATTCGACGCCCCGGCGGCCGTCCGCTCGAGCAATCGCGTCGCTATCGGCGTGCTCGAATTCCGAGACCGGGTGGGCATCGAGTCGGACTACTCGGCAACCGATGCGAAGCGCTGGCGACAGGCGGCCGTCGAGACGCGAGACAAGGTGTTCGCTGCAGGTGCCGACGGCGCGGCTGCGGCGAAGCGGTTGGGCGACGAGTCGTTCAGCAAGGCGACCGAGCCCTTCCGGGCCGTGGACGTCGACGGCGATGGCATTCCCGACAAGCCTCGAGCCGCGGCGGCGGCGGAGGAGGCCGGAGCAGCCCTGAAGGGCGCCGCCGCCGGTGTTGCAGGTGCGTTCAGCACACTCTTCCAGCGCAAGCGCGCGGCTCCGGCGATCACCGCTGACACCGATGCGCCGCGTGAATCCGAGCGCAGACCGAAGTGAGCTGGCGTGGCGCCGGACGCTGGTCCCTGGGCGCCGAACGTCCGGCGTCACGGATACGCTCACCACGAGGCTAGGAGGAGCGCCCGTGAGCGACCGCATGGACGTCGAGGCGCAAGAGCGCGAGATTCAGCGCCGATGGCACCAGGCACACGCCGCGCGATTCGACGCCGAAGCCGACAAGCCCGAGTTGTCATGGCGCGATCGATACATGTCCCCGCACGCGGATGAGGCGCGTCCCTTCCTCGACGCGCTCCGTCGTTCTCGCGACCTGCACGCGTTCCAATCGGGAACCGCCAAGTGGGTCCGGAGCTTCAGCTCCGGCTATGCCGGCACCGCCGGGCAGATGATCATCAACCAGATCACCAAGATGTCGCCCGATCCGGACGCGTCCGTGACCGTCCTGCTCGACGCGCTGACGACGCCGGCCGATCTTCTTGACGCGATGCGGAAGATTCGCGTCCTTGCCGACCACTTGCAGCACATCCGGGTAGGCGCGCATCCCAGCCCCAAGCGCGCACCCTTCGTCGCTTCGTACTACTGGGGCCTCGACGCACCAGGCGCCTGGCCGGTGGCGTGGCCGAAGTCGACCGACTACGTGGAGTACTGCACGGGGTCGCCCGGGGACGAGGATCAGGGCGAGCGCTACGCCGAGCTCTACTCCTTCGCCATGGAGGTCGACGGCGACCCGCTGCGTTTCGAACAGGTTGCTGCCTGGTGGGCAGATGGGCGGCCAGTGGTGATGCACGAGTCACTGTGCGATCGCGCAAGACTCCGCGAAGGCGCGAACAAGCGCGCTGACGACCCTGCTCTCTACCTCGCCAACGCCCGAGCGCTAGTGGCGGCTGCGCATCACATCGGCGGCACGCTCGAAGTCGAGGTCGCAGAGGCGGCAGGTCGCACGCTCAAGGCCCAAAAGCCAGCGGTCATGTGGGATGCGGTCTGGCCGCGAGGAGACGTCTGGATCGATTGGCGAGTCCCCGGTCGCTTCGGCCTGGCCGTGCGCGTGTGGCTCAACGGACGCGGCCTCGCGATCGGCCTCCGCCCGTATCCGGACGGCGAGGCGCGGGGCACCGAACGTGCCGTCGAGGTCATCGAGGCGAGCAGGTTGCCCGGCTACGAGATCCTCGCCGGTGGCGCGTCACGGATCGGCAAGGACGTCGGCTTCGTCGGTGGTGGCTCGGGTGAGGTGGTCTATGCGCGCTGGTTCGACCGCGCAGCGCTGCAGGCACTGGACTTCAGGGCGGAGGTGCTCCAGACCGCGCGGGACGTGGCTCCCCTGATCGCTTCCTTGAACGGCGACGTCCCGAGCAACCAGGAGCACGATGCGCTCGCCGACGCTGCGGCCGAGTTCAAGGCAACGACCGGCTACCCCACGCCTGGACATGACCAGGACAACGCCGACCGGAGGGATTTCGCCAAGCTGCTCGACCCCGATGAGCTCGAGATTGTCGATCGAGCCGAGCTCCGTCGCATCTGGAACACCGGGCGCTACGGCGGCACCGGGCCGATGTCGAGCCTCAACACCAGCCTGCGGGACGCCGATGAGGCCGAATACCACCGGATCATCCAGACCTTCTCCTACCTGTGTTGGGGCGCGGACGCGCCCGCGACTCGCATAGATCGAGTCCTCGAGGAGGAAGACCTCCGAGTCAAGGGGTTCGGGGAGTCGGTCATCATGAAGATGCTGGCCATCACGCAACCCGAGCAGTTCATCACCGTGTACCCGTACACGGGGCCGAAGGGCAAGCTCCGTATGCTAAAGCTCCTCGGCATCCCGGCTCCCACCGCATCTTCGCGAGGCGAGCTGCAGGTCGCCTCGAATGACGCCCTTCGGGCACGGCTCGATCGCTTCTTCCCGGGCGATGCGCTGGGGGTCGGCGCGTTCCTCTATTGGTACGCGGAGCGCGACGAGCTGCCCGTTGTCCAGCCGGTCCTCGATCCACTCGACGACCTGGCCGAGGAACTTCTCGTCGACCGGTCGTTCCTCGACGACGTCGTGGCGCTGTTGGAGGACAAGAAGCAGATTGTGCTCTACGGTCCGCCCGGCACGGGCAAGACGTACTTCGCCCGCAAGCTCGCGGAGGTCTTGGTTCCCGACGCCGCGCGTCGGCCGATCGTCCAGTTCCACCCGTCGACGTCGTACGAAGACTTCTTTGAGGGTTACCGTCCGGAAACGGACGCCGAAGGCGTGATGACCTACCGCTTGCAGCGAGGCCCCCTCGCAGACCTCGCTGCTCGCGCTAGCGACGCACCTGGCCGTCGCCACCTGATGATCATCGACGAGATCAATCGGGCCAATCTGCCGAAGGTGCTCGGGGAGATGCTGTTCCTGTTCGAGTATCGCAACACCCCGGTGCGCACGCTGTACCGGCCCGACGACCCCTTCGAACTGTCGAAGGACATCTGGTTCATCGGAACCATGAACACGGCTGACCGTTCGATCGCGCTGGTCGACGCCGCGCTGCGGCGTCGGTTTCACTTCATCCCGTTCTTCCCGAATCACGGGCCGATGGCTGGACTGCTCGATCGGTGGCTCGAGCGCCAAGGCGAGCCAGCGTGGGTGGGCGAAATCGTAGCCCAGGTCAACGACGAGCTCGAGCAGGAACTCGGCGGCCCGCATCTGCAGCTCGGTCCTAGTCACTTCATGAAGCGAGGTCTCGACAAGGGGGTGCTTCGTCGCATCTGGGAGTACGACATCGAGCCCTTCATCGAGGACCAGTTCTTCGGCGACCCGGCCCGCATCGCCCGATTCCGGTTCACGCAGGTCTGGGCGCGCTTCAGCGAGCTCGCTGCGGAGTCGATCGGTGAGGACACGGTCCTCGACCAGGCGGCCGGTCTCGAGACGGTGGGCTGACGATCTTGCCGGTGCTCCTCGAGTACGGCTCGATCGACCTGGACCTGACACGTGGCCAGGCCGAGGTTGTCCAGCGGACGGGCTTCGTCGACGTTCGCCCCCTCACGGGTGGTCGCTGGCGCCTGACCGCCAAGTCGTACGTGGGCTCACTGGTCGCAGACGGGATCGAGCTCCTCATCCGGCCCAAGATCAACCCTGAGAACCTGTTCCTACTGCTCGAGCCCGGTCTGCCTCCCGCGGCTTGGCGGCAGGAGGCTTTCGACTACGACACCTCCTCCGACTTGCTGCCTTCCGTCATCGCGTTTTTCGCGCGAACCGTCGAGACCACGCTCGGCCGAGGCGTCCTGCGGTCGTACCAGGCCCGTCAGGAGTCCTTGGTCGCGCTGCGCGGTCGAGTGGACGTGGTTGGGCAGGTGAACCGCGCGGGTGTGCTCACCCCTGTGGCTTGCATGTACGACGAGTTCTCGGACGACATTTTCGAGAACAGGGTGCTCAAGGCCGCCATTCGTCTGGCGCTCCGAGTGCCCCGTGTGGATGCGGTCGATCGGCGCCGCTTGATGCGGCAGCTGGTGGCGCTCGAGAGCGTGGCGGATGCGGCGGTCCGGCTTGAGGCAGTCGATGCCGTGCCGATGACGCGATTGAACCAGCACTACGCACCGGCCCTCGGGTTGGCCCGACTGGTGCTCGCGAACCTCACGTTGACGGACGTTCGAGGGGGGACGCCCGCGTCGTCGTTCATGGTGGACATGAACGACTTGTTCCAGCGCTTCGTGACGGAGCGCCTACGCCGAGCGCTCCGAGGCAGGCTCGAGGTCGTCGATGAGCCTACAGTGCATCTTGGGCTCGGGAACCGGGTGGCGATGCAGCCCGACCTGGTGTTCCGCGACACGGCGGGTGCGGTGCGGTTCGTCGGAGACGTCAAGTACAAGCTGGCCGACGACGCTCGCGGGCGAAGCGACGACTACTACCAGCTGCTGGCGTACACCACCGCGATGGACCTGCCCGAGGGCATGCTGATCTACTGCCGACGAGCTGACGGCCGCAACCAGAGCACAGTGACCGTCAAGCACTCGGGCAAGAGGCTCGTCGCTCGCGCGATCGACCTGAGCGGTTCGCCGGCGGAGGTGGAGCACGAGATCCTGCTGCTCGCTGGGGCGATCGCTGAGGCGTCGGCGCGCTGACAGGGCATGTCGACCCTTTCCGGCCGCCGAGTCGATTCAGGCGTGCAGCTCGACGTAACCGAGCCGGTGCCAGTGCTCGAAGCGCTCGCGCAGCTCGCGGTCGACGCGCTCTACCGCATCCACGGGAAGCGTGCAGGGTCCGCGGCCACCGCCCTGCGTCACGCCCGACGGTTCACCCTCAGGCCAGCGCAGCTCCATCGGGAAGCCCCGACGCGAATCGAGCCCGATGAAGTGCTCGGTGCCGTCCTTGCAGATGAACTTGACGCGGACGCGGAAGCGCTGACCGGGCGCCGCGTTTTCCTCTCGATGCAGCAGCATGGTCGTCAATCGAGCGTGACGAAGCCCTGGGCGCCGCCGATCATGCCGACTTCGACGCGCAGGAGCCCATCGGCGATGCCCTCGGAGGGCACCATCAGGTACTCGTTGAATGACGCTGAGCCACCGCTGTAGAGCTCCTGCATCTGGTTGTCATCGGGCACGGCGACCGATGCGTCCCAGGCCTCGTACGTCTCACCCGAGGCCGCGACGTATGCGACCTGGATCTCCATCGTGCTGGCCGACTCGTCGCCGACGTACGTGACCGAGAGAGGCACCTGGATGTACTGGAAGCCCGGCTCCGGCGGGTCGTTGAACATGTTGCCGTCGGCGACGACCGCGTTCGCGTCGAGGTTCGTCGCGCCGACGACGAGCTCCCACTCGTCGGTGACGAGCTCGTCGCCCGCACGCCACGGGTTGTCGCGGGTGCCCTGCTCAGCCGCCGCGGCCGCCGCCGCCGCGCTGGAGGTAGTCGGCTCGGCCGCAGCCGGCTCAGCGGCCGCCTCTTCGGTTTCTGCCGAAGGGGCGCTGTCGGCAGGCGTGGAAGCGGCAAGCGAGTTGGGCGGCATGAAGCATGCGCTCAGGCCGAGGCTTGCGATCAGCGCGGCACTGAGTGCGGCGCTGCGGGTGAGGGTCGAGTTCATCGGATGCTCCTCTCGATCGACCTTCATGCGTCGCGGGTTGCGACCTGACGAGCATGGAGCCGATTTGCGACCGCCGCACCGATTGAGGCTGATAAGCCGCCTTATCGAGTACGCGCGGCCGAAACTGCGGAATGCTACGTATGCTGAACGCGATGGAAGGGAACCCCGTGACCACGATCGGCATGCAGGGCATCGCGCGGCTCGCTCGCGTGCAGCGCCCCGTCGTCTCGATGTGGCGCAGCCGCTCGCGATCCGCTGACGATCCGTTCCCGGCGCCGATCAACCACGATCCCCAGCGTCCGACGTTCGATGCGGCAGAGGTAGCGGCGTGGCTCGTGCGCACGGGGCGCGGCAACAACCCGGAGGCGCCGCTCGACGCCGCGGCCTACGCCACGCCCGCCGGTGGCGGTGCCGACTCGAGCGCGTCACTGGCGGCGCTGATGACGCTACGCGAGCTGCACGGAGCACCCATCGCGGCGCTGGACGCCGCCGAGCTGCGGCGCTTCGCCCTCGAGATCGATCCTCACGACGCGATGCTGCGCGCCGAGATCATTGCCTGCGCCGATGACCTGTCGCAGCTCGCACGTCACGTCGACGCAGCGGTCGATGCCGACTACACGACGATCGCGGCCCTCTCCCGTCTGCTGGATGCATCCGACACCGACCGCGCGCTCGCGTTGACCGAGCCGGCGCTCGATCTCATCGAAGCGGTGGCTCGGGGCATGGTTGCGTCGGCCCTCGAAGGCGGCGGCGCCGCTCCGACGCTGGTGCTGCCCGTCGCAGTCACTGGCCCGCTCATGCGGCGCCTGGCCACCGCTGCCGACCGCGAGGTGGACATCGCGGTGCGCGGCTCGGCCGACGGCGAGGCGCGGGCGCTGAGGCGCATGATCGCCGTGTCCGGCCAGGCGAGTGGCACGAGGTCGCTCGCCGACGAGCCAGGCGGCGAGCCCGCGCTGCACATCGTGCAGCTGCCGGCTGCCGGCGACGTCGACGCCGTGCGAAGCCTGACCGAGATCGACGACGTCGCGCTCTCGATGACCGACGGCCAGCACGCGCTCGTCATCGGGCCGGCATCGCTGTTGATCGAGTCGCTCACCGGCGATGCCGATCGGCTACGCGCGAGCATCCTTCGCCTCGGTCGACTGCGCGCGATCGTGCGCCTGCCGCGCGGATCCGCACCGGGAGCGCCGCGCGCGCACCTGGCGATCTGGGTGCTGGGCTCGCCGCAGCACGACGTGCCGGTGGCCGACCGCTCGGTCGTGACTATGGACCTCGACGGCCTCGAGCTGAGCCCCGAGGTGCGCCACGATGCGGTGTTCGACGTGCTGAGCAGCCTCGGCGACCGCCACGAGCGCCATCTGCGCGCCTTCCGATTCGGCCGGCCGATGCCGCTGCGCACCCTGCTCGCGCTCGGCGGCCGGCTCGTGCCGACCAGGCTCGCACGCATGGGCGTCGCCAACGACGCCGAGCTCGTCTCGCGCTTCTTCGACGCGCGCAGCCGCCTCGAAGCGGACGGCCAGCGGCTGCCCGCCATCGCTACCCGCGAACGGGCGGCCGCGCCGCTCCCGGCCGCCGCGCTCGGCGACCTCGTGCGCGACCGGGAGATCCGGCGTATCCCGGGCACGCGCATCCCCGCCGACATCTTCACCGACAACCCGCAACGCGGCTTCCGCGTCGTCTCGCCGAGCGAGCTGCACGGCCCTCGCCAGAGCCGCTACGTCGACCGACTGCAGTTCGCGCAGCTCGGCCGCAGCGCCCGGCTCTCCGAACCCGGCGACGTCATCGTGGTCGGTGGTGAGCGCCCGGCGGCGATGCTCGACCACTACGGCGCGCTCGTCGTCGAGGCGCCCGCGGCGATCCTGCGCGTCGACCGGGCGGCGCATGCGTCCCTCGATCCGGCGCTGCTAGAGCACGACATCGAGCGGTTCGCGCACGGCGACTGGCAGACCTGGCCGGTGCGACGGCTCGCCCCGGGCGCGCACCAGGCGATGCACGAGTCGCTCGTCGACATCGTCGACCGCATGGGTCTGCTGCACCAGCAGCTCGCGCGGCTCGAGGAGTACGAGCGGGCGCTCGTGGATGGATTCGTCGCCGACGTGCTCGCCCCTTCGAGTGAGCAGGCTGACGAGCAGACCGAAGAAGGAGCTCACTAGGTGGCACGCAAGGCAACGGTCGAGGCAGCACCCTCGACGATGAAGGAGCTCAAGGACACGCTGTGGAAGGCGGCCGACAAGCTGCGCGGGTCGATGGATGCGTCGCAGTACAAGGACGTCGTGCTCGGCCTCGTCTTCCTCAAGTACGTGTCGGATGCCTTCGAGGAGCGCCGCGGGAAGATCCGGTCGGAGCTCGAGGCGGATGGGCTCGACGAGGGGCAGATCGCGCAACTGATCGACGATGTCGACGAATACGTCGGGCACGGCGTCTTCTGGGTGCCCGAGCACGCGCGCTGGTCGTTCCTCGCCGCCAGCGCGAAGGGCGCCGAGGGCACCGAGGCTGAGGGCCGCAAGTCGGCCGGGCAGCTGATCGACGACGCCATGAAGGCACTCATGGACGAGAACCCGCCGCTCGCCGGCACGCTCCCCCGCGCCTTCAACCGCGACAGCGTCGACCAGCGTCGCCTGGGCGAGTTGATCGGCCTGCTCGACAACGCGCGCTTCTCGGGGGCGGGAGCCAAGCGGGCGCGCGACCTGCTGGGCGAGGTCTACGAATACTTCCTCGAGAAGTTCGCCGCCGCCGAGGGCAAGCGAGGGGGCGAGTTCTACACGCCCGCTGGTGTCGTGCGCGTGCTCGTCGAACTGCTCGAGCCGAAGAGCGGCCGCGTTTACGACCCGTGCTGCGGCTCGGGCGGCATGTTCGTGCAGGCCGAGAAGTTCCTCGAGGCGCACCACCGCGAGGGCAGCGACATCGCCGTGTACGGGCAGGAGCTCAACGAGCGCACGTGGCGCATGGCGCGCATGAACCTCGCGATCCACGGCCTGCAGGGCAACCTCGGCTCGTCGTGGGGCGACACGTTCGCGCGCGACCTGCACCCGGGCCTCGAGGCCGACGTGATCATGGCGAACCCGCCGTTCAACATCAAGGACTGGTCGCGCAAGGAGGACGACTCGCGCTGGCGCTTCGGCTTACCGCCCGCGGGCAACGCGAACTACGCCTGGATCCAGCACATCCTCTCGAAGCTCACCCCCGACGGCCGCGCCGGCGTCGTGATGGCGAACGGCTCGATGTCGTCGAACTCGGGCGGCGAGGGCAAGATCCGCGCCGAGATCGTCGAGGCCGATCTGGTCTCCTGCATGGTCGCGTTGCCCGGCCAGCTCTTCCGCTCGACGGCCATCCCGGTCTGCGTCTGGTTCTTCGCGAAGGACAAGTCGGCAGGCAAGAACGGCTCGATCGACCGCACCGGTCAGGTGCTCTTCATCGACGCGCGCAACCTCGGCTACATGGTCGACCGCGCCGAGCGCGCCCTGAGCGACGACGACATCGCTCGCATCGCCGACACCTTCCACGCCTGGCGCGGCACCGAGTCGGCACCCCATGCCCCCTACGAGGACGTCGCGGGCTTCTCCTACTCCGCGACGCTGGCCGAGATCAGGGACGCCGACTACGCCCTCACCCCCGGCCGCTACGTCGGCAGCCCCGAGGCCGAGGCCGACGGCGAGCCCATCGAGCAGAAGCTCGAGCGCCTTACGGCGCAGGTCCTGGCGCAAATGGACGAGGCCCACCGCCTCGCCGCGGTAGTGCGCGAACAGCTCGGGAGGGTGTCGTGAGGCTGGGTGAGGCCATCGAAGTGCGCCACGGATACGCCTTTCCTGGAACGGGGTTCGGCGAGGATCCCCACGCCGACCAAGTCCTGACGCCCGGCAACTTTGGAACGGACGGCGCCTTCCGCGACGGTAAGCCCAAGTCGTTCGCGGGCGACTACCCAGCCGAGTTCTTGCTCGAGAACGGGGAAGTCGTCGTGACCATGACCGACCTCAGTAAGAACGCAGACACCTTGGGCTTCGCCGTTCGGCTCCCCAGGCACCGCCGCTTCCTTCACAATCAGCGCATCGGCCTCCTCGTGGAGCGCATACCCGGCGTGATTGACCTGCGGTATCTCACGTACCTCACGCGCACCGCGTCTTATCGTCGCTACATCATTGGAACGGCCAGCGGAAGTACTGTTCGCCACACGAGTCCCAAGCGGATCGAGGCTTACGCGGTACAGCTCCCGCCGCTCCCCGAGCAGCAGGGGATCGCCGAGGTACTGGGCGCGCTCGACGAAAAGATCGTCGCCAATGCGAAGCTGGTCGCAACGTGCGACCGGCTCGCGGAGGTGAAGACAATGGCGGCCGTGGACCCTTCCACGCGAGTGCCGCTCACGGAGCTCGCCGCTATCACGATGGGTTCTTCGCCTCGTGGCGAGTTCTTGAACGAAGAGGGCACCGGAACCGTCTTCTATCAAGGTGTGCGGGACTTCGGCATCCGGACGCCTACCCCACGGGTTTGGACGGAATCGGTCACGAGATGGGCGCAGGCGGGCGACACGCTCCTTAGCGTCCGCGCCCCCGTGGGCCGGGTGAACGTCGCAGACGGTGCCGTGTGCATCGGGCGCGGGCTTGCGTCCGTCCGGAGTGCTACGTCCGCGCCTTGGACGCTCTTCAATCTCCTGAAGGCTCACCCCGAGCTGTGGGTTCCTTTTGATGCGGAAGGCACCATCTTCAGCTCAATCAACCGCGCTGCACTCGAGGAGCTTGCAGTTTCGACTGTGCCTTCAGCCAGCGCGGCCGGTTTGGAAGACGAGCTCACGGCCATCGAGTTGCTCATCGCAGCGCACGACCGAGAATCCAACCGCCTCGCCGCCTTACGCGATGCACTGCTGCCTGAACTGATGTCTGGCAGGCTTCGGGTCAAGGACGCTGAGCGGGCAGTCGAGGAGGTGCTGTGAGATGGCGCTGATCTCGGAGGCCACGTGGGAGGAGATCGCGCTCGAGACGCTCGCGGAGCCGCTCGGATGGCTGCCCAAGCACGGCACCGATATCGCGCCGGGCACTGACGAGCGCGAGCGGTGGGACGACCCGCTCATCCGGCCCCGACTGCTCGCGGCGATGCAGCGCCTCAACCCGCACGTGCCGCCGCAGCACCTCGCGCAGGCGCTCGGCGAGATCGCGCAGCCGACGAGCCAGGATGCGATCACCGAGAACCACCGCATCCACGACATCCTCGTCGACGGCTACCGCTTGACCTACATCGACGAGGAGGGCGTCGAGCAGCACCCGACGATCCGGGTGCTGAGCGAGCGGCCGGAGGAGAACGACTGGCTCGCCGTCAACCAGGTGACGGTGCGCGATCGCGAGCACCACCGGCGCTTCGACGTCGTGCTCTTCGTCAACGGCATGCCGCTGGGCATCGTCGAGCTCAAGCGCTCGAGCGCCGACGACCAGACGGCCGCCGCCCACGCGCAGGCGCAGACGTACGTGCGCGAGCTGCCGATGGCGTTCCGCTTCACGGTCTTCGTGATCTTCAGCAACGGGCAGACAGCGAAGTACGGCACGCCGTTCACGCCGCTCAACCACATCGCGCCCTGGAACGTCGACGAGGACGGCAGTCCCGCCGAGTACGGCACGCCGGGTGCTCCCGACACCGGCCTCGAGCAGGTGCTCGACGGGCTCGGCAACCAGGAGCGGTTCCTGCAGCTCGTGCGCCACTACACCGCCTTCGACGGCGGCGACGAGGGACTCGCCAAGCGCATCGCCAAGCCGCACCAGTACTTTGCAGTGACGAAAGCGGTCGCCGCCACCATTGAGGCGGTGCGCTCGAACGGCAAGGCCGGCGTCGTCTGGCATACGCAGGGCTCCGGCAAGTCGATGGAGATGGAGCTCTACTCGGCGCTCATCGCCCGGAAGCCGCAGCTCGGCAACCCGACGATCGTCGTCATCACCGACCGCAACGAGCTCGATTCGCAGCTCTTCGACGGCTTCGCGCGCAGCCTGCTGCTGCCCGAGCGGCCGCAGCGCATCGGGTCGCGGCAAGCCCTGCGCGACGCGCTCGAGGGACGATCCACCGGCGGCATCCTCTTCACGACCCTGCAGAAGTTCGCACCCACGCGGGCCGAGCGCGATGCCGGCCTCGCGCATCCGCTGCTCTCGGAGCGCCGGAACATCGTCGTCGTGGTCGACGAGGCGCACCGCAGCCACTACGACGACCTCGACGGCTACGCGCGGCACCTGCGCGACGCGTTGCCGAACGCGACGCTCATCGCCTTCACCGGCACGCCCATCTCGTTCGCCGAGCGCAACACCCGCGAAGTTTTCGGCGACTACATCGACATCTACGACCTCACGCGCGCGGTCGACGACGGCGCGACCGTGCCGGTCTCGTTCGAGCCGCGACTCATCGCGGTCGAACGCGAGCTGAGCGAGGAGCAGATCAACGCGGCCGCCGACGAGGCGACCATTGGGCTCGATGAGGCCGAGCGGGCGAAGCTCGAGGCCTCCGTCGCCGTCCTCAACGCCGTCTACGGCGCACCCGAGCGGCTGCGGGCGCTCGCCGCCGACATCGTCGAGCACTGGGAACGGCGCCGCGCCGCCATGACGCCGTTCATCGGCACGCACGGCAAGGCGCTCATTGTCGGCGCCACGCGCGACATCTGCGCGCGGCTCTATGCCGAGATCGTCGCGCTGCGGCCGGAGTGGCATGCAGATGCCGACTCGGCCGGCGTCATCAAGGTCGTCTACTCGGGCACACCGGCCGACCCTCAGCCGATCAGCGACCATGTGCGGCGCGACAGTCAGAACGCGGCGATCAAGGAGCGGCTGAAGGACGTCGACGACGAGCTCGAGCTCGTGATCGTCAAGGACATGATGCTCACCGGCTTCGACGCGCCGCCGCTCCACACGCTCTACCTCGACCGGCCGCTGAAGGGCGCGCTGCTCATGCAGACGCTCGCACGGGTGAACCGCACGTTCCGCGGCAAGCGGGACGGCCTGCTCGTCTCGTATGCGCCGCTGGTGGAGAACCTCTCGAAGGCCCTCGCCGAGTACACGCAGACCGACCAGGTGGAGCGGCCCGTCGGCCGTGAGATCGACGAGGCCGCGGTCGTTGCGCGCACGATGGTCGACGAGCTGCGGCCGCTGCTCGGCGGGTACGACTGGCGCGGCGAGCTCGCCCGGCGCGACCCGCGCTCGATGGTGCGCGCCGTGACCGGCGCGGCCAACCACATCCGTGATGCCGCAGACCCGGCGAACGCTCCCGAGCTCGAGCAGGAGACTCGCGTGGCGACGTTCCGGCGGCTCACGGGGCAGCTGGCTCGTGCATGGGCGCTGGCGGGCGGCATGGCGACGCTCGCGGAGCTCAAGCAGGAGATCCGCTTCTACGAGGAGGTGCGGATCCTCGTCGCGAAGTTCGACGCCCGTGAGCGGCAGGCTCGCGGTGAGCCGGTGCCCGCCGACATCGCACGCCTGCTCGGCGACCTCGTCGCGAAGGCGACCGGCACCGGTGACATCGTCGACATCTACGAGGCGGCCGGCATCCCGAGACCGTCGCTGCACGAACTGCACCCCGAGTTCATCGCGAAGGCGCAGGCTGCGCCCAACCCGCAGCTCGCGATCGAAGCCTTGCGCGCGATGCTCATCGATGAGTCGAAGCGCACCTCGGCCTCGAACCTGGTGCGGCAGCGGGCCTTCTCGGAGCGGATCGCCGAGGTGATGAACCGCTACACGAACCAGCAGCTGACGTCGGCCGAGGTGATCGCCGAGCTCGTCGAGCTCGCGAAGGAGATCGCCGCCGACGCCGACCGGGGGAACCGCTTCTCGCCGCCTCTGAACGACGACGAACTGGCGTTCTTCGACGCGGTCGCGCAGAACGAGTCGGCCGTCGAGGTGCAGGGCGAGGGCGTGTTGGCCGACATCGCGCGAGAGCTGGTCGCGGTCATGCGGCGCGACGTGCGCACGGACTGGACGGTGCGCGACGACGTGCGGGCGAAGCTGCGCTCGTCGATCAAGCGGCTGCTCGTCAAGCACGGGTATCCGCCGGACAGACAGCCCGAGGCGATCCGCCTGGTCATGGATCAGATGGAGTCCATGGCGCCTCGGTACTCGAATCGGAGATCGCGTTGAACAAGCAAGGCCCTACTCCAGCGCTATTTGCGGGGCCGCGCGTCACCGCCCCGACTCTCGGCGTGCCCGTCGAGGAGCTTCGCAGCCGTCTTCTTGGGACCGCGCCTGAGATCCAGACGATAGCGAGTCGACTCGGACTGGATCTGACTAAGGAACTCCAACGCTGGGTCAATATGACCTCGCTGAACGACGTGACCGCCTGGGTCTCGGACGATGCAAGTCGCGACGACCTGATGGGAGCCTGGCTGCGGATGAAGGGAACCCGCCCGGGGCTCCTCGCGGCCGTCACTTGCGAGATCAGACTGTCCCGTGAAGCCTCGTGGCTCGGGCCTTTTAGTACGTTCAGGTTGGATCTTGTGAAAACGATCCAACGTGTTCGCGAAGACGTGGCTCGCGCCGCGTCCTGGATTCCCGACGACGACTGGGGCCAACGGACCAGCACGTCTCGCCGTATGGCGCTGGCGGCCGCGTACTTCGCGCAGCTCGCCCAGGACGCAGCACAGGAGGCAGATGTCGAGCGCGAGAATCGACTGCTACGCGGATGGGCTCGCGCGACCGTCCTCTCAGCACGATACGCGCTTGCAGACCAGCACCTATTGAATGAAGTTCGCATCGCATCTCAGGCCTGGCAGGACCTAGATCCGCGCGAGTCGGCTCTGGTCCTCGAGAACCTCCTCTACCTCTATGACGTGTTTGATGACCATAGGGCGCTGCGAGACGCGGTCGACGCGAAATTCGACCAAGATGCGCCTGCGATTCTGCTACTCCGCGCCGAAGCCTGGATCAAGTTGTCTGCCACCGCCTCTGCGGCGGCTGCGGAGAAGTTTCTCGACAAGGCGTTGACTCTCTTGGGCCGAGTCGAGAAAGAAGGGACTGAGCTGTCGGACGCTGACTTCGCGGCTCTCGAGTGTTGGACGGAGATCGCGAACGCATATTCTGGCAGGCGGCGACAAGGGTTGAGAACCAGACCGCTGAAGGGCCTTCGATTTCCTTGGGGTTTTCGAACCCCCGGGTTTTCCGCGCCCGCGGCGCTGGAGGACGTGGGACATTATGGGCTCTTCGCCGTTGAGTGTGGGTCATGCGAATAGTCCGCCGAATTCTCCGAGCGCGAAGCCGCACGTCTGCGACTGCCCGCCGAGGAGCGGCGCCGGCTCGAGGCCGAGGAGCGCATCGCAGCAGCGCCGATCGAGCCACCCGGATCCGCCTGGGGTGACCGCGAGCCCGAGCCCGAGGATCCACCTCATCCGTTCTAGCGTTCGGTCGCGGTGCGCCGCCGTGCTTCACCCACGCACGATCACCAGGGGACGAGGTCGCGGGAGAAGGCTTCGAGCGCCATGTGTGACGAAGCATGACCGGCCGCCTTCCGCCTGCGCGAGCCGCGTCGATAGCGTCCGAAGCACACGACCTGGAGGACTCATGACCCGCATCGACGTCTCGCACGCCGGCAGCCTGCCGCGCACCCCTGAGCTGATCGCCGCGAACGCCGCTCGCGCCTTCGCCGACGACGGCCTGACGCTGCAGCGCACGCCAGAGTTCGAAGCGCTGCTCACCGAGGCGGTCACCGACCTCGTGCGCCGGCAGCGCGACCTCGGCATCACGATCATCGGCGACGGCGAGTACGGCAAGGCCATGTCGAGCTCGCTCGACTACGCCGCCTGGTGGACGTACGCCTTCCAGCGCGTCGCAGGCCTCGAGGTCACCGGCGAGGACATCTTCACCGAGCCAGTGCAGCGCTCGGCCCCCGGAGACGTGCGGCTGACCTCCTTCCCCGACCGTCGCGACTGGGTGCGCTTCGCCGACGCCTACCAGGACCCCGAGAACCCGGTGCTGGTGCAGAAGCCGGCGACCGCGTTCCCCGCCACCACCGGGCCGCTGCGCTACATCGGCCAGGAGGCGATCGCGACCGACATCGCCAACCTCACCGCGGGCCTGCAGTCGGCGCGCGTCGAGCACGGCTTCCTGACGGCCCTCTCGCCCGGCTCCGCCGCCCGCATCGCGAACCGCCACTACGCGACCGAGGAGGAGCACATCTGGGCGTGGGCCGACGTGCTGCGCGAGGAGTACAAGGCCATCACCGACGCAGGCCTCATCGTGCAGATCGACGACCCGTCGCTGGCCGAGAACTTCGACCAGATCAACCCCGAGCCCTCCATCGAGGACTACCTGGCGTTCACGCGCATCCGCGTCGAAGCACTGAACCACGCGATCCGCGGCCTGCCCGAGGAGCTCGTGCGCCTGCACCTGTGCTGGGGCTCCTGGCACGGCCCGCACACCACCGACGTGGCCTTCGCCGACATCGCGCCGCTCGTGCTCGAGGTGAACGCCGGCAGCTACTCGTTCGAGGCGGCCAACGCCCGTCACGAGCACGAGTGGCGGGTGTGGGAGCAGGTCGAGCTTCCCGCAGACAAGCGCATCGCTCCCGGCGTCATCGGCCACGCGACCAACGTCGTCGAGCACCCCGAGCTCGTCGCCGACCGCATCGAGCGGTTCGCCCGCATCGTCGGACCGGAGCGCGTGATCGCGTCGACCGACTGCGGACTGGGCGGACGCATCCACCCCTCCATCGCGGTCGCGAAGCTCGAGTCGCTCGGGCAGGGCGCGCGCCTCGCCGAGCAGCGCCTCGGCGCACCGGTATCGATCGTCTGATCGGTCAGCACGGCTGCTGATCGAGGAATGCAGGCTCGCGGGGCGGGCAGCGGCGTGCACCGCTGCCCGCCCCGCGCTCGTGCCCGAGCTCAGTCAGAGCCAGACCTCAGTCAGAGCCAGACCTCAGTCAGAGCCAGACCTCAGTCAGAGCCAGACCTCAGTCAGAGCCAGACCTCAGTCAGAGCCAGACCTCAGTCAGAGGATGCGTCGACCGCGGCACCCGCGTCGTCGAGCACGAAGGTGACCTCCATCGTCACCTGCCACGAGGTGATCGCCCCGTCCTTGATGTTGACGACGTGGTCCTTCACCCACGCCCCCTCGACGCCGCGCAGCGTCTCGCTGGCGCGCGTGATGCCCTGCTTGACCGCGTCCTCGAAGCTCACGTCCGAGCGCGAGCTGATGGTGGTGATCCGTGCGACAGATGCCATTGCCGTCCTCCTTGACCGCAGCGCGAGGGCCGTCCTCGCGCCGCCAGCCAATCGCGGATCGCCGCACGGCGGAAGTGCCGATTACGGCTCGGGCTGCTCGTCGTCGACGCCGGCGGGCAGCGCCGGCAGCGTGCCGGTCGGGTGCTGCCGGCGCGGCGTCAGCACCGAGGCGACGTCGGTCTCGGCCGAGTAGGCGAGGAACCCGAGGTGCGCCTCGTAGCGGTCGAGCACGTCGTCGACCACCTGCTGCTTCGTCAGGCCCATCAGGTCGTAGCCGCCGGATCCCGTCTGCGTGAACACCTCGAGCCGGTAGTAGACGTCGGTCTCGCGCGACATGCGGCCGCCGAACATCGGCACCGGCGCCTCGACCAGCGCCACCTGGTAGTGGAAGTCGCGGTGCTCGTCCATCGACACCCGCAGCAGCGGCTCGTCGACGCCGGTCGTCTCGCTCGCCATCGACGAGCGCTCGACCTCGTAGCCCTGCGCGCGGAACTCTGCCGCGACGTCGTCGAGCGCGACCCGCACGGTGCGGTCGAGGAACTGCGCGGCCTGCTTCTTCGAGGGGAACGCGCGCATGCGCTCGAGCCGTTGCGCGAGCGTGCGCTCGGGCGCCCTGCCGCCCGCCGGCGCCATCGAGCGGCGCCGCAGCACCAGTCCCTCGCGCTCGGCGCGCTCCATGCGCAGCGCCTTCGAGAACGAGATCATCACGAGGTAGGCGATGATCGTCACCGGCAGCGCGAAGATCAGCGTCGCGTACTCCATCGTCGTCACGCCGCCCGCGATCAGCATCGCGATGGTCAGCAGGGCCGTCAGCAGCGCCCAGTAGATGCGCAGCCACTTCGGGCCGTCCTGCGACGGGTCGGGGATGGAGGAGGAGAAGTTCGACATCACCATCGCGCCGGAGTTCGCGCTCGTCAGGTAGAACAGCAGACCTGACAGCGTCGCGAGGCCGATGAGGAACATCGCGCCCGGGAACATCTCGAGCAGCGCGTACCAGCCCTGCTCCGGGCTGTCGACGGCGAGCTGCGCGAACGCCTCGTTGCCGTTCGCGATCACCTCGAACAGCGCCGAGTTGCCGAACAGCGACACCATGAAGAAGTCGCACAGCACCGGCGCGGTGATCGCCGCGATCACGAACTCCCGCAGCGTGCGACCACGCGAGATGCGCGCGAGGAAGACGCCCACGAACGGGCCCCACGCGAGCCAGAACGCCCAGAAGAACAGCGTCCAGCCACCCATCCACTCGGCGCCGTCGGGCTCGTAGGCGAAGGTCTGCAGGGTGCGCTCGGGCAGCGTCACGATGAAGCGGCCGATGTTCTCGACCAGCGCGTTCAGCAGGAACGCCGTCTGGCCGGTGAAGAGGATGTAGAGCATCATCGCCGCGGCGCTCCACAGGTTGAGCTCCGAGATCCAGCGGATGCCCTTGTCGACGCCCGAGGTGGTGGCAGCGATCGTGAGCACCACAGCGACGATCACGAGGGCGATCTGCAGCGCCAAGCCCTGCTCGAGGCCGAAGATGAGCGAGAAGCCCACGTTGAGCAGCACGACGCCGATGCCCATCGAGGTGGCGACGCCGAACACGGTGCCGATCAGCGCGATGGCCGAGATGCCGTCGCCCAGCGGACCGCGGACGCGCTTGCCGAGCAGCGGGTAGAGGGCAGCGCGGATCGACAGCGGCATGCCCCAGCGGTAGGCGAAGTAGCCCATCGCCATGCCGAGCAGCGCGTACATCGCCCAGCCGGCGACGCCGTAGTGGAACATCGTCCAGACGACCGCCTCCTGCGCCGCGGCCATCGTCTCGCCCTCACCGGTCGGCGGGTCGAGGTACTGCACGACAGGCCCGGTGACCGAGTAGAAGAGCATGTCGATGCCGACACCGGCGGCGAAGAGCATCGCGACCCAGGTGAACAGGCCGTACTGCGGCCGCGAGTGGTCGGGCCCCAGGCGCACCTTGCCCTCCTTCGAGAGCGCCACCCAGAGAACGAAGGCGATCACGAGGGTCACGGTGAGCACGTAGTACCAGCCGAGGTTGGTCGCGATCCAGGTGACGACGGTCAGCATCACCGACTTCGCGATCTCGGGCATGAGCAGCGCCCAGACCGAGAAGGCGACGACGACCACCGATGACACGATCAGCACCGCCCACTTCACCCGCGGCTTCGGATCCTCGCTGAGCTCCGCGGGCGCCTTGCTCAGATCGCTGCGCGAGACGGGCGCGTCATCCTCGACGCGCCGCTCGGGCTTGCGCTCGGTGCCGCCGAATCGGGTGCGCTCGATCGGCGGCGGCGACGAGCGCCACTGGCCGTCGGCACCGGTCGCGGCGCCGGGCGTCGCGTCTGCGCCGGTCGCTCCGGGGATCCGATCGTCGTTCGCTGGCATGCGCACCTCTCCTCAGCGGGGCACGCCGCATCCGCCCTCGTGATCATCGCGGCGAAGCGGTGATCATGGCGTTCGGCTCGATCTGGGCTGGCCCCGGATTGCCGATCAGCGGCGCGTCGTGGCTGCCGCAGATCGTCGGCTCAGGTTCCCATGCTAGCCGGGGCGGCACCAGAGGCCTCCTTCACCGGCTCAGCGCAGCGTCGCGATGCCGCCCTCCACGGCCACGTCGAGCTCGAGCCCGTCGGCTTCGGCAGCCACAATCTCGAGGCCTTCCGGGCCGGTGCCCACCTCGATGCCGAGCGCCGTGAGCCGCGCCGACTCCGCCGCCGGATCGCGCGCCAGCCGCCGCACGGCGACGAGCTCGAGCGTGGGGATCTCGTCGAGCGCGGGATGCGCGGTGGAGCCCCAGTCGATGAGGAACGGCGGGCGCGTCTCGTCCTCCGGCAGCCCCAGCCGCCAGGCGAGCTCGCGCCCGTCGGGCGTGCTGCGCGAGAGCGGCGCGACCTCGAAGCCGAGGCCGGCCGCTCGGGCGCGGTCGACGGATGCGTCGAGGTCGTCGGGCGCGATTGCGAAGCTCGCGAGCCCGGGCGCCCGCCGCTGCGCGATGCCGAAGCGGGCGATGTCTGCGGCCGCGAAGCCGGCCTCGGCGTCGGGCCCGATCACCTCGAGGTACTGCCTGCGGCGCTCGCCGCCGACGGTGAACGCGATCAGCGCGTTGGCGGTGCCGCCCGGGTGGCGGCCGCTCGGCACGGCGCGCGCGCCGGTGCGGAGCGCGACGTCGTCGATCGCCGCCGCCAGGTCGGGGCCGGCCAGCACGACGTGGTCGAGCACGCGGGGCACGCCCATCAGGAGGCCCCGACTTCCTCGGGCTCGCCGAGCGACAGCATCAGCCGGTTCGCCCAGTTGAAGAACGCGGCACCCGCGATCTGGTCGGCGATGCCCGCATCGTCGACGCCCGCCGCGCGGAGGCGCGCGACGTGCTCGGCACCGAAGGCCGAGGGCGTCAGCGTCAGTGCGGCCGACGCATCCACGATCGCGTCCCACCGGTCGTCGACGCGCGCGTCGACCCCCTCGTCGAGCAGCCGCTGCACGTCCTCCGGCCGGCCCCCGAGCCGCGAGGCGGCCTTCGCGTGCACCGAGGCGCAGAAGACGCAGCCGTTGACGCGCGAGGTGGCCGCGGCCGAGAGCTCGCGCTCCCAGCGGGGCAGCCCGCCGGCCTCGTTGGTGAAGATGTCGAGGTCGGTGAGCGTGCGCGCCCGGAGCGCCTCGGGGTCGCGCGCCAGCAGCCGGAAGTAGGGGCTGGCCGAGCGCGACGCCTCGACGAGCGCGTGGCGCTGCACGTCGCTGAGCTCGGCCTCGGCCACGGGCGGCGCCCACGGCACCCAGCCGAGGCCGCGCTGGGTGAACCCCTCGGGGCGGCGCAGCTGCGGGTAGTCGGTGATGGTGGTCATGCGCGGGCCTCCTGCAGATCGGTGGCGGGATCGGTGGCGGGGGCGGGGGAGTCGGCGAGCACCCGCAGGCCGTGCACGAGCCGCAGCTGGAACGCGAGGAACGCGACCAGCTGGCTGAGCGACACGAGCGCGTCGGCCTCCCAGCCGGCGTCGACGAGCGCCTGCAGCGCCTCGGGGCGCGCGTCGCGCGGGTGCAGCACCAGCAAGTGCGCGTGCTCGAGCGCCGCCGCGAGCCGGGTGCCGAGCACGCTGCAGTCGATCGCCGCGACCGGCCCGGCGACGGCCTCGGCCTGCAGGCCGGGCTCGCGGTAGTCGCCGTAGGGGCCGGATGCGCGACCCGCGTCGGCCGCGTCGCGGACAGCCGCGACGACGGCCGGCTCGGTCGCGTCGGCCAGCAGCTCGAGGTAGAAGGCGCTCGGCCGGGTCGGCGCGGCCGCTCCCAGGCCGCCGCTGCCGTCGGGGTCGGAGCCGTCGCCGGCCGCGGGGTCGGAGCCGGCGGCGGGGCCGGAGCCGGAGGCGCGGTCAGGGCGGTCGGGGTCTGGGTCGTGCAGCAGCGCGACGTACGCCGCGACCGCGTAGCGGTCGGCGAGCTCGAGCTGGCCGGGCTCCGCGGGCTCGAGCAGCGCCAGGAAGCTCTGCTGCGCGTGCTCCCGCGCGTCGGGGCGGGCGTGGCGGATCGCGTCGAGCGGCGATCCGGGCGCGATGCCCGCGAGGTGGTCGATGACGTCATGCGACATGGGTGAGCTCCTTCTGGACGAGCAGATCGGCGTCGGGCCGGCCGACGCGGTAGCCGAGCGCCGGCGCGACCTCGGTCGCGAACAGCTCGAGCGAGCGGGCGGTGATGGCGGGGTCGGGATCGACGGAGTGCACCTGGATCGACACCTCGGTGGCGCCCGCCGCGACGGCGTCGGCGCCGAGCGTCTCGGCGACCTCGTCGGGCGTGCCCAGGTGGGTCTCGCTGCGCACGAGCAGCTCGTCGAGCGTCAGCGAGCCGGGCGTCACGCCGTGCAGCTGCTGGAGCTGCCGGGTGAGGCCGCCCTCGGCGTGCGCGCGCACCGCGTCGCGCTGGTCGGCGTCGACGACGACGACGCTGCGCGAGGCGAGGATGTGCGGGGCGACGCCCGCGGGCAGGGCCTCGAGGTAGGCGTCGACGAGGCGGCGCTGCACATCCCACACCCGGGGCCACACCCGGGGCGGCGCGCCCTCGGTGCCGGCGGGCGTCGGCTGCACGCGCGAGAGCATCAGCCCGTCGCCCTGCGCGCCGATGGCCCCGGCGCCCTCGGCCGAGAAGGTCGCCTGCCAGATGCGGCGGTCGAGGCCCTCGGCGCGGGGGTGCAGCTCGACATCGGCGGTGCCGGCCAGCAGCGTGCGCAGCCGCACGAGCTTCGCGTCGTAGATCGCGCGCCGGTGCTCGGGGTCCTCGCCGAACGCGCTCAGCGTGCGGGGGCTGCCGCCGGTGCCGAGGCCGAGCTCGACCCGGCCGCCCGAGATCGTGTCGAGCACCGCGGCGTCCTCGGCGGCGCGCGCGGGGTGCTCGTGCGCGAGCGTCAGGATCGCGGTGCCGAGCCCGATGCGCGAGGTGCGCGCGGCAGCCGCGGCGAGCAGCACGAACGGGGAGGGCAGGCCGCCCTCCGCGCCGTCGAGGTGGTGCTGCGCCACCCACGCGTTCGCGTAGCCGAGCCGCTCGGCCTGCGCGATCTGCTCGAGCGCGATCCGGTAGCGCTCGGCGGGCGTCGCCTCGTCGAGCAACCGGGTGAAGAATCCGATCGTGGGCGCCATCACGCCACCTCCAGGGTCTGGGTCGTGGTCCGGATCGCGGACTCGGTCGTGCCGGCGCGCGCGTCGCGCAGCCAGTCGGGGGCTGGCACCGCGTCGAGCAGCGCCCGCGTGTACTCGTGCTGCGGGTCGCGCAGCACCTGCTGCGCGGCGCCGGTCTCGACCGCGATGCCGCGTCGCAGCACGGTGACGGTGTCGGCGATGCGACGCACGACCGCGAGGTCGTGGGTGATGAAGAGATAGGTGAGGCCGAGCTCGCGCTGCAGCCGCTCGAGCAGCTCGAGGATCTGCGACTGCACCGTCACGTCGAGCGCCGAGACGGCCTCGTCGAGCACCACCACCTCGGGCTCGATGATGAGCGCGCGGGCGATGGCGACCCGCTGCCGCTGGCCGCCCGAGAGCTCGCGCGGCAGCCGCTCGGCGATCTCGGCCGGCAGCGCGACCTGCTCGAGCGCGGTCGCGACGCGCTCGGCGAGCACGCGGCGGTCGCGCACGCCGCCCTGCGCGGGTGACAGGTTCTGCAGCGGCTCGCCGATGGTCTGGCCGATCGTGCGGCGCGGGTCGAGCGACGCGAAGGGGTTCTGCGAGACGAGCTGCACGGTGCGTCGGAGCCTGCGGCTGCCGCGCTCGGCGAGCACGTCGAGGTCGCCGATCGCGATCGAGCCGGCCGTCGGGGCGTGGAAGCCCGCGAGCGCGCGGCCGATGGTCGTCTTGCCGGAGCCCGACTCGCCCACGAGCGCGTGCGTGGTGCCCCGCTCGATGACGAGACCGACGTCGTCGACGGCACGGAACGCATCCGCCCGACGACCGCGCGCGTGGCCGTACTCGTGCACGAGCCCCGCGATCGTGACCAGAGGGGCGGATGCGACCCGCGGCACCCGTGGGGAGGCGTCGGCCAGGCCTGTGAGATCGGCCAGTGCCGGGGCGTCGGCGAGCAGCGCCGCCGTGTAGTCGCTCTGCGGGTCGCGCAGCACGGCGCGCGCGTCGCCTGCCTCCTCGAGCCGCCCGGCGCGGAGCACCGCGATCGCGTCGGCCCGCTCGGCGGCGACCGCGAGGTCGTGCGTGATGAGCAGCAGGCTGGAGCCCAGCTCGCCGCGCAGCTCGTCGAGGAGGTCGAGGATGCGGCGCTGCACCGTCACGTCGAGCGCGCTCGTCGGCTCGTCGGCGACGATGAGGTCGGGCTCGAGCGCGATCGCGGCCGCGATGAGCGCGCGCTGGCGCATGCCGCCGGAGAGCTCGTGGGGGTACTGCTTCGCGCGCCGTTCGGGGTCGTCGAGCCCGACGCGGTCGAGCAGGTCGATGACGCGGCGCCGGATCGCCTCCTTCGTGCCCCAGCGGTGGATGCGCAGGGGCGCGGCGACCGAGGCGCCGATGGTCTGCACGGGGTTCAGCGAGGTGCCCGGATCCTGCGGCACGAGCCCGATGCGTGCGCCGCGCAGCTGCTGCAGGGCGCCGGCCGAGAGCCTCGTGAGGTCGACGGGGCCGCCCGCGAGCTGCAGGTGGATGCCGCCGCGCTCGACCCGGCCGCCCTCGGGCAGCAGCCCGATGATCGACTGGCCGATGGTGGTCTTGCCGGAGCCCGACTCGCCGACCAGCGCCAGCACCTCGCCGCGCTGCAGCTCGAGGCTGACGCCGTGCACGGCGGTGCGGCGCTCCCGGCGGGCGGCGTACGAGACGGCCAGGTCGTCGATCGTGAGCAGCGCGCTCATGCGGTTCCCTCTCTGACTGCTGCCGCGACGCGGTTCGCCGACAGCACGACGGCGGCCACGACGATGCCGGGCAGGGTGGTGAGCCACCAGGCGGTGGCGACGTAGTCGCGGCTCTCCGCGATCAGCAGGCCCCACTCGGGCGTGGGCGGCGGCGCGCCGTAGCCCAGGAACCCGAGCGTGGAGATCTGCAGGATGGCGCTGCCGAACTGCAGCGCGGCGAGCGCCAGCACGGCGCCCAGCGAGTTGGGCAGCACGTGCCGCCACAGCACCGCCAGGAACGAGCCGCCGGAGCCGAACGCGGCCTCGACGTAGTCGCTGCGGCGCACCCGCACCACCTGCGAGCGGGCGAGCCTGGCGAAGACCGCGATCGAGGTGACGCCGACGGCGATCGCGGCGTTCGTGACGCCGAAGCCGAGCAGCACGATCACGCTCAGCGCCAGCAGCAGGCCGGGGATCGCCAGCAGCACGTCGACGACGCGCATCAGCGCCTCCTCGACGATGCCGCCGGTCGAACCGGCCAGCACGCCGATCGCGGTGCCGACGACGAGCCCGACGAGCACGGCGATGGCCGCGCCCGAGAGCGAGTTGCCGGCGCCGAAGATGACGCGGGCGAGCAGGTCGCGACCGGTGGCGTCGGTGCCGAACGGATGCGCGGCGCTGGGCGCCTGCAGCGCCTCGGCGGCGATGCCGGCGATCGGATCCTGCGCCGTGAACAGGCCGGGCAGCACCGCCCAGGCGAGCGCGATCGCCAGCACGGCGATGGCGAGCAGCAGCGTCGCGCGGGGGCGCGGGCGGGTGCCGGCTGCCCGTCGTGGCGGCAGGGTGGCGGTGATGGCGCTCATGCGTGCACGGCCTTCCGGAGCCTCGGGTCGATCGCCGGGGCGACGAGGTCGACGAGCAGATTGATGACGACGAAGCCGATCGCCGAGATGACGACGATCGCCTGCAGCACGGGGATGTCGCGGGTCGCGACCGCCTCCTGCGTGAGCCGACCGAGGCCGGTGCGTGCGAAGACCGTCTCGGTGACGACCGCGCCGGCCACCAGCTCGCCGAAGAGCACGCCGGCGATCGTCAGCGTCGGCAGCAGGGCGTTGCGGGCCACCTCCTTCGACAGCAGCCAGCGCGGGCTGGCGCCCCGGGCCTTCGCCACCGTGATGAACGGCTCGGCGACCGTGTCGTCGATGCTGCGGATCAGCACCTGCGCCAGCGGCGCCGCGATCGGCACCGCGAGGGTCAGCACCGGCAGCACCAACGCCTCGAGCGGGTCGGCGTTGATGACCGGGATCAGCCCCAGCCGGAACGAGACGACCTGCAGCAGCACGATGCCGAGCCAGAAGACCGGCACCGAGACGAACAGCGGTGGCAGCGAGCGGAACGCCCGGCGCAGCCACTCGGCGCCCGAGAAGGTGGCGGCGACGGCGATGCCGACGGCCAGCAGCACCGCGGCCAGGAAGCCGAGCGAGGCGAGCGCCAGCGTCGACGGCAGTGCCGAGGCGATCAGCTCCTCGACCTCGGCGCCGCTCTGCAGCGAGGTGCCGAGGTCGCCGGTCAGGAAGCCGAGCGCCGACTGCCCCAGCTGCACCCAGACGGGCTGGTCGGTGCCGTACACGGTGCGCAGCTCGTCGAGCTGCGCCTCGGTCAGGCCCAGCTCCGGGCTGGCGTACCGGGCGACGATCGCGTCGCCCGGCAGCGCCTGCAGGAGGAGGAAGGCGAGCACGAAGGTGGCGACCACGACGAGCGCCGCCTATCGTCGAAGCTGTCGAAGACGTAGCCGGCGCTCTGGTAGATCGGCGTGATGCGCGCGCCGGCCTCGGCGTCGACGATGGCGCCCGCGTGGATCTGGCGCGTGGCGAATCCCCAGTCGGCGCTCATCGGGCGGCACCGGCGACGGCCGGTTGCAGGGCGGCCGCGATGCGGTCGACGGCCTCTTCGAGCACCGGCGCCGGAGTGGCGAACACGAGCCGCACGTGCTGCGCGAAGCCCGCCCCGCACAGAGCGCCGTCGGTGAGGGTGACGCCGGCGCGCTCGCGCAACAGCGTCGCAGGCGAGGTCGCGAGGCCGCGGGCATCGAGCTCGAGGTCGGCCAGGTCGAGCCAGGCGAGATAGGTGGCCTCTGGCGGCGTCCACCGCACGTCGGGCAGGCGCTCGGCGAGCAGCGCGCCGAGCAGGTCCCGGTTGCGCTGCAGATAACCGACGGCATCGCCCAGCCACGCGCGGCCATCGCGGTACGCGGCGGTCGAGGCGATGACGCCGAGCGTCGAGGCGCCGTGCGCGACGGCAAAGCCGAAGCGGCGGTAGACCGCCTCGTCGGCGTCGTTCGAGGTGATGAGCTGCGCCGCTTTCAGGCCCGGGATGTTCCAGGCCTTCGACGCGCTGGTGCCGGTGACCGCGTGCGCGGCCGCGGCGGCCGAGACGGAGGCGTAGGGCACGTGCGCGCGCCCGTCGAAGCGGATCGACGCGTGGATCTCGTCGGCGAAGACGCGGCCGCCGTGCCGCTCGACGACCTCGGCGATGCGCTCGAGCTCCTCGCGCGGCAGCACGGTGCCGGTGGGGTTGTGCGGGTTGCACAGCACGAGCGTGCCCGCACCGGCGGCGAACGCCCGGTCGATGCCGTCGAGGTCGTGCTGCCAGCGGCCGTCGACCACGACCCCTGGCACCTCGACGACCCGACGGCCGATGCGCTCGAGGTAGGTGAGGAACGGCATGTAGGCGGGGGTCGGCACGATCACGGCCGAGCCCGCTGGCGAGAACTCCTCGACCGCGACGCCGAGCGCCGCCATCACGTCGGAGACGGCGTGCACCCGCTCGGGGTCGACCAGCCAGCCGTGCTCGGCGGCCTGCCATGCGGCGGTCGCCTCGCTGAGCTCGCCGGCGGTGGCGGGGGAGAGATAGCCGAGCACGTCGTCGTCGACCGCGCGCCGCAGCGCGTCGCGCACCGCCGGTGCGGTGCCGAAGTCCATCTCGGCGACCCAGGCGCCGATGGTGCCCGGGTGCAGGCTCCACTTGCGGCTCGACGGCCGCTCCAGGTCGACCCGCCGGATCCCGTCCCACGCGTGCTCCACGCGACACTGCGCCGCCATCCCTGCCCCCTCGTCGCTGCTCTCTGCAGCCAGACTCGCACCGGGCCCGGGTCGCCGGCGAAGGCGTCGGTAACGCGGCGCAACACGGCGCAGCACGGCGAGGCGAGCGAGCGCTCTGGGGCTGGATGCGGGGCGTCAGTCGTGCGCGGCGGCGCCGTTGCGGCGCACGAACCAGGCGAGCGACCATAGGCCCACGACCACCGCGGCGCACACCACCGACGCCCAGATGCCCGCGCTCGACGACAGCACGACCTCGAAGATGAAGCTGGTCACGCCGACGACGAGCACCGACACGACGGCGAGCGTGGCCATCAGCAGCACGTTCGCGAGCTGCACGATCTCGGTCTTCAGGCTCTTCTGGAAGTGGATGCGGTGCACCACCACCGGCGTCATCCCGAGCAGGGTCGCGAGCGCCGCGATGCCGACGAGCACCAGGTAGTGCACCACCTCGTCCTGGTCGAGCTCGGTGAAGCGCGACTGGAAGGCGACGGCGAGCAGGAAGCCCGAGATCAGCTGCGTGCCGGTGAGGACGACCCGCAGCTCCTGCAGGATGTCGGCGAAGTTGCGATCCGCTCGCTGCTCAGGCGTCTCGTCGCGCCCACGCTCCGCTCTGTCCACGGCAGGATCATGCCACGGACTGCTCGACGCGGCCTGAGCGATCGCGCTCGGCGCTCAATGGTTGCGCAGGCGGTCGATCAGCTCGGACTTCTTGAGGTCGGAGTAGCCCTCGAGGCCGAGCTCCTTCGCGCGGTCCTTGAGCTCGTCGACCGTGCGATCCTCGTAGGACTCCGCCTCGCCGCCGCGCTCGCCCACCTCGGAGCGCCCGTCGCGGGCCGCGGCGTTCGAGATCCTGGCCGCCTTCTCCTTCGAGCTGCCCTCGTCGCGGAGCTTCTCGTAGAGCTGCTCGTCCTTCAGGTGCGGATCAGGCATGGCACCCTCCTCTCGTCTCGGCCTGTACCCCGAACCTACTCGGGCGTGCCGTCGCGTCAAGGGGCGGGGCAGCGCCAGCAGCGCGATGCCGACCGCGACGACGGCGAGCCCGATCCAGCCGACCGCGCTGGGCCGCTCGCCCACGACCAGCACGGCCAGCACCGTCGCGACCACCGGCTCGGCGAGCGCGATCGTGGTGGCGCTCGACGACGGCAGCACGCGCAGGGCATAGCCGAACAGCAGGTAGGCGAGGGCCATGGGCACCAGGCCCAGGTAGCCGATCGTCAGGATGCCGGCCGGGGAGAGCAGCGGGCCGAGGCCGCCGGCGGCCGTTTCCGTCGTGCCCCGGTCGATCGTGCCCAGCCCGATCGCGACGAGCCAACCGAGGCAGGCGGTGCCGCCGACGAGGAAGAGCGCGCCCATGGCGCCGGTCGCCGGCGCGCCGCGGCCGATGAGCCGCGCGCCGGCGAACGAGTAGAGGGCGTAGCCCAGACCGGCCACGAGCGCGAGTGCGACGCCCGCGGGCGCGGCGGACGCATCCGCCGTCGTGCCGGTCGCGCCGTGCCCGCCGACCGTCAGCAACGCGATGCCCACGACCGCGACCCCGGTGGCGATCGCCCATCGGGCGTCGGGCCGGCGGCGATCGATCGCCCCCTCGAGCAGCGCGGCGAAGATCGGGCCGGAGCCGAGCGCCACGATGTTGCCGACCGCAACGCCCGCGAGCGTCATCGACGGGTAGTAGGCCGCGGGGTAGAGCACGACGCCGACAGCGCCGGCGAGCACCCAGCCGAGGTCGGCGCGGGTGCGCAGCACCGCCAGCACACGGCGCAGCGAGAGGGCTGCGAGCACGCCGCCGCCGATCGCGAAGGTGGCCAGGCCGATCGCGAGCGCCGACGAGCCCTCCGGCGCGAAGTGGGCGACCGTGCCGGTCGTGCCCCACAGCACCGCTGCCAGCAGCACCGCCATCGCGTGCGATCCGCGGGGCGGGGTGGGGACCGGCATGGGTCGATCCTAGGGAGCGCGGGGCCGGTCGCGGTCCAGCCGCGCGTGCCGGCCCAGCCGCGCCTGCCAGCCCAGCCGCGCGTGCCGGTCCAGCCGCGCGTGCCGGTCCAGCCGCGCGTGCCGGTCCAGCCGCGCGTGCCGGTCCAGCCGCGCGTGCCCGTCCAGCCGCGCGTGCCAGCATGGAGGGCATGCGACAGCGCGTCTCCGATCTCCTCGCCGGAGCCGGCATCTTCCTGCGCGGCTTCGGCACCTGGGCGAAGGATCCCGGTCTCATGGCGCTGGGGGCCGTGCCCGCCCTGATCGTCGGCTCGATCATGCTGGCANCGTCCAGCCGCGCGTGCCAGCATGGAGGGCATGCGACAGCGCGTCTCCGATCTCCTCGCCGGAGCCGGCATCTTCCTGCGCGGCTTCGGCACCTGGGCGAAGGATCCCGGTCTCATGGCGCTGGGGGCCGTGCCCGCCCTGATCGTCGGCTCGATCATGCTGGCAGCGGTCGTGCTGCTGGGCTTCCAGGTGGGCGGCTGGGCCGAGGCGCTCACGCCCTTCGCCGACGGCTGGGACGAGCAGTGGTCGGGCCTGCTGCGACTGGCCCTGGGGCTCGGGATGCTGGTGGGCGTCGTGGTGCTCTGCGTGCTCACCTTCGCCGCCGTCACCCTCGCCGTCGGCGACCCGTTCTACGAGCGCATCTCGCGCGCCGTCGACCGACGCCTGGGCACCGCCGGCGAGCCGGTCGACCTGGGGCTGTGGGCATCGATCCGCAAGGGCGTGCGCGACACGGCCGTGCTGGTCGGCATGGCCATCGGCACGGCCGCCGTCGTCTTCGTCGTGGGGCTCATCCCGCTCGTGGGCACGGTGCTGGGCCTCACGCTCGGCGCGATCCTCGGCGGCCAGGCGCTGGCGCGCGAGCTCACCGGCTACGCCGGCGACGCCCGCGGCATGACGCTCGTCGAGCGGCGCGCGCTGCTGCGCACCAACACCTGGCG
Organism: Agrococcus beijingensis; assembly: GCF_030758955.1. Taxonomy (NCBI): domain Bacteria; kingdom Bacillati; phylum Actinomycetota; class Actinomycetes; order Micrococcales; family Microbacteriaceae; genus Agrococcus; species Agrococcus beijingensis. Next base: position 2,287,276 of record NZ_CP132360.1, read on the forward strand.
CTCGATGGGCTTCGGCGTCGTCGCCTACCTGCTGCTGCTGATCCCCGGCGTCGCGGTGATCGCCACGCCCGTCGCGATCGTCGGCGCCACGCTGCTGGTGCGCGACCTGCGCGGCGAGCCGACCCACGCCGCCGACACCGCCGACGCCGCCGACCCCGCCGATCCGAGCGCCGCGCCGGCGCAGCCCTGAGGCCCTGTCGCTCTCTAGACTCTGGACGTGCATGCACCCCGCCGCCCCCTGATCGTCGCCGCTCCCGACTCGTTCAAGGGCAGCTGCTCCGCGGCGGCAGCGGCCCGAGCGATGCTGCTCGGCGCCAGGAGCGTCTTCGGCGACGACGCCGACTACCTCGCCCTGCCGCTCGCCGACGGCGGGGAGGGCACGCTCGACGCGATGCTCGAGGCGTGGGGCCAGCAGTCGCGCGGCGTGCGCGCCGCCGACGCGCTCGGGCGCCCCCGTGACGCCCGATACGGGATGAGCGCCGACGGCGCGACCGCGATCATCGAGGCCGCCGAGGCCAACGGCCTGCCGTGGATCGCCGATCGCCCGCTGCAGCCGCTCGACGCCGACACCGCGGGCGTCGGCACCATCGCGCTCGCAGCCCTCGACGGCGGCGGCCGTGAGCTGCTGCTCTGCATCGGCGGGTCGGCGACCAGCGACGGCGGCGTCGGCCTCCTGACGGCGCTGGGCGCGCGGTTCCTCGACGAGCGCGGCCAGCAGGTGCGGCCGGGAGCGCGCGGGCTCGCCGACATCCGCAGCGTCGACGCCGCAGGGCTCGACCGCAGGGCGATCGCGGCGGGATGGCGGATCGCCGTCGACGTCGACAACCCGCTCTGCGGGCCCCGTGGCGCGGCCGCGGTGTTCGGTCCCCAGAAGGGCGCCGGCCCCGACGACATCGCCGCGATCGATGCGGGGCTCGCGCACCTGGCGCGAGTGCTCGCCGCCACCACCGGCGCCGAGCTCGAGGACTACCTCGATCGGCCCGGCCTCGGCGCGGCCGGCGGGATGGCGCTCGCCGCCGTCGCGCTGCTGGGCGCCGAGACCGTCGCTGGCTCGGACCTCGTCGCCGAGGCGATCGGGGTGCGCGCAGCGATGCGCGGGGCCTCGCTCGTGCTCACGGGGGAGGGGCGCTTCGACAGCCAGTCGCTCGGCGGCAAGGTCGTCGACCTCGTGCGCCGCGAGGTGCCGCACGGCACGCCCATCGTCGTCATCGCCGGCAGCGTGCGGCTCACGGCGGCCGAGACGCGCGCAGCCGGCGTGACCGCCGCGTTCTCGATCGCCGACGGGCCGGCGACGCTCGACGAGCTCGTGTCGCGCGCCGAGGAGTGCGTCGCCGAGACCGCGGCGCACGCGTGCGCCCTGATCGCCGCCGCGCTGCCGGGGCGCGAGCGCGCCTGACCCGGCCGCGCCGACCCCCGCGCTGACCCGACGCTCGCGGCGTCCCGTTCGAGCGCGCGGCGCGCGGCGCACCCGCACGCCCGGTGGGGTCGCCGTAGGCTGGGGGCTGCTAGCCACCTCGAGAGGTTCCATGCCCACTCCAGCTTCCGTGCGCCGCGCCACCCCCGAAGAGATCGCCGACTGGGATGCGCGCATCGAGTCGAACCCCGACGGCGGCCACATGGTGCAGTCGAGCGCGTTCGCCGAGACGAAGCGCATCGACGGGCTGACGCCCGTGCACCTCGTGATCGACGCCCCGACGCCCTCGGGCGCGACCGAGCGCATCCACGCCCTCGTCCTCGAGGGCAGGGTCTCGCTCGGCCGCTACTGGTACCTGCCGATGGGCCCCACCGCCACCGACATGGCGCCGGTGGTCGAGGCGCTGCGGGCCTTCGCGAGCGCGGAGTCCGGGCTGCTGGTGGTCAAGATCGAGCCGCACCTCGAGCGCTCCGAGGAGCGCATCGCCGAGCTCGTCGCCCTCGGACTCGAGCAGAGCCGCGACATGCAGGTGATGACGCACACGGTCGTGCTCGACCTCGCCCAGGGCGAGGAGGAGCTCTTCGCCTCGTTCTCGCAGATGATCCGTCGGCAGGTGCGCGGCGCCGTCAAGAAGGGCTACCGCGTCGAGCGGCCAGAGCCGACGCAGGAGACCTTCGACCGCATGCACGCGATGATGCTCACCGTCGCCGGCGGCAAGGGCATGGCCGGCATGCGCGAGCGCGCCTACTACGACCGCTTCTGGAGCGAGTTCACGAAGGCCGGCACCGGCCGCGTCTACTTCGGCTACGACGACGACAGCGGCGAGCCGCAGGCGGGCATCTTCGTCACCACCGCCGGGCGCACCGCGCTCTACAAGGACGGCGGCTCGCGCCCCGACCGCAAGATCAACGGCGGCTCCGCGCTGCTGCTCTGGACGGCCATGCAGGACTGCATCGCCGACGGCAGGCTCGCCTTCGACCTCGCCGGCACACCGCCGGCCGACCGCGCCGACGACGAGACGCATCCGTTCTACGGCCTTGCCCAGTTCAAGCTGCGCTTCGGGCCCATCACGAGCTTCCTGCCCTCCTTCGACCTCGTGCTGCACCCGCTGCGGCACCGCCTGTGGGAGCAGGTCGTGCGGCGCGTCGAATGGCGCATCACGAAGGGGCCGGACACCCTGCGATGACCGAGATGCGACTGCGACGGGCCACCGATGCCGAGCTCCGCGACTGGGACGCCCTGGTGCTGCAGAACCCCGACGGCGGGCAGTTCACCCAGACGCTCGCGTTCGCCGAGCTGAAGCGGTGGGACGGCTTCGCCACCCACCACCTCGTCTACGAGGCCGAGCAGCCCGTCTACGCGCTCGCGCTCGAGCGCAACGGCTGGGTCGGCCGCTTCTGGTACTTCCCGTGCGCCCCGTTCCACCCCGACATGGGCGCCGTCGTCGCCGCCACGCGTGCGTTCGTCGCGCGCGAGGAGCCACGCCTCATCTCGGTGAAGGTCGAGCCGCGGCTGCCGCGCACCCCCGAGACGATGACGATGCTGGCGGATGCCGGGCTCACCCAGGCAGAGGACGTGCAGCTGCACACGCACACCGTCGTCATCGACCTGGAGCGCACCGAGGAGGAGATCCTCGCCTCGTTCTCGAAGACCGCGCGGAAGCTCATCCGCCGTGCGGAGCGCGACGGCTTCACGATCGAGCGGGTCGAGGGCGACGAGGCGCTGTTCGACCTCGCCTGGCAGCGGATGCAGACGATCCGCGGCGGCCAGGGGCTCGAGGGCATGCGCGACGAGCAGTACTACAAGACGATCTGGCGGGCGTTCACGAAGCGCGGCCAGGCCGACTGGTGGCTCGGGCACGACGGCGGCGACGGGCCGCAGACGGTGACCTTCACCATTCCGTTCGGCTGCACCGTGATCGACAAGGACGAGGGCTCGCGCCCGGAGCGCCTGATCGAGGGCGGCGCGCACCTGGGCCGCTGGACGCGCGCGAAGCACTACCGCGAGCGGGGCTTCACCGGCATGGACATGATGGGCGCCCCGCCCACCTGGGCGAAGGACGACCCCGACCACTGGATGGCGGGACTGGCGCGCTTCAAGCAGCAGTTCGGCGAGATCGTCGACTTCGCGCCGAGCCACGACATCCTGCTCCGCCCCGGCGCCCAGCAGGTGTGGCGGAAGTACGTGCGGCCGGTCGAGTGGCGCGTCAAGAAGCGGTACACGGGCCTGTGGTGATGGCCTGCGGTGATCTGGGCTCGGTGATCGGCACGTGGTGAAGGAGACGACGGCGATGAGCTGGACGGTGCGCGACGCGACGAGCGCCGAGATCGGCGACTGGGATGCGCTGGTGCGCACGAACCCCGACGGCGGGCAGTGGACGCAGTCGAGCGCCTACGCCGCGGTCAAGCGCACCGAGCGGCTGCACCCGCGGCACCTGGTGCTCTCGTCGACCGACGGCGCCGCGGTCTACGCGCTCGCGCTCGAGCACCGCTCGCTCGCGGGCCGGTTCTGGTACTTCGCCAGCGGCCCCGGCGCCGCGCTGGCCGACTTCCCGCAGCTCGCCGCCGCGCTCCGCGCCGCGACGACCGGTGCCGCCAAGGGCGTGTACGCCGTCAAGGTCGAGCCGTTCGAGATCGACACGCCCGAGCACCGCGCCGTGCTCGCCGACGCCGGCTTCCGCGCCGCCAACCCGGTGCAGCAGAACACCTACACGGTGCTCGTCGACCTGACGCGCCCGGTCGACGAGATCTTCGCCGGCTTCAAGAAGAGCCTGCGCAACCACATCCGCTACGCGGAGCGCAACGGCTACCGGGTCGAGAAGGTCGAGCCCGGCGAGGCCACCTACCGCACGATGTACGAGCTCATGCAGACCGTCTCGGGCGGCAAGGGCGTCGAGGGCATGAAGCCCTACGAGTACTACCGCACGCTCTGGGGCGCCGCCATGGCGCAGGGGAGCGGCCACTTCTGGTTCGGGTACGACGGTGCGCACGACGGCCCCCAGGCATCCGCCTTCATGCTCCGCTTCGGGCGCTACGCCCTCGCGAAGGACGGCGGCTCGGTGCCCGACCGGGCGATCCGCGGCGGCGCGCACCTGATCCGCTGGACGGCGATGCAGTGGTTCAAGGAGCAGGGCGCCGAGGTCTACGACGCCTACGCGACACCGCCGTCGTGGCAGGCCGACGACACCTCGCACCGACTGCACGGCCCCGGGGTCTTCAAGCGGGTGTTCGGCCCGATCGTCGACCACCTGCCGACCCACGACCTCGTGCTCGACGCCGCCCGCTACCGCCTCTTCCTGCGGCTGCTGCTGCCGATCGAGCGGCGCGTGCGGCGGCGGCCGTTCGGCATCTGGTAGCGGCTGGGGTCAGCGCAGCGGTCGTCAGTGCACCGGGCGTCAGCGCACTGGCCGTCAGCGCACCGGGCGACCGCAGAGCTCGTCGAGCGTCGTGCCGAGCAGCTCGGCGGCGCGGCGGTACTGCCGCAGCATGCGCTCGCGCGTCTCGGCATCGGGCATCGCGTCGAGCCGCCACTGCTGGGCGTTGTCGCGCAGGTCGGCGCGCTTGACGGCCGCCGCGAGCGGCAGCCGGCGGATGCGCGCGATGGCCTGCTCGAGCGGCTCGTCGTGCCGCACGGTGAGCGCGTCGACCGCTTCGATGATGGCATCGGGGAAGTGCTCGCCGAGCAGCCCGTGGGCCGTCATCGAGCCCCACTCGATCACGTCGTGCAGCATCGCCACGGTTCGGGCCTCGTCGCCCTCGACGTCGAGCATGACCCGGATGGCGTGGGCCACGTAGGGCTCGCCCTGACGGTCGGTGCGGCCCGCGTACGCGCGCGCAGCCACCGTGATCGCGTGCGTCAGCTCGCCGGTCGTCATGCCGTGAGCGTAACCGTTGGCTATCCTGAACGCATGTCACGCGTCGCCGATCCCGCAGAGCTCGCTCGTCTGCTGCGCGGCACGTGGGCGATCCGCGCCACGACGTTCCCGTACTGGGCCAACGCGCAGCGCAAGAACCCACGGGTCACCTTCGAGCTGGTGAACCCCTCGCCGCTCGAGCTGCGCGAGGTCTACGAGTACCACCGGCCCGACAAGGGCGACCGCGAGGTGATCGCCGAGGCCACCTGGGCCGGGCAGCACTTCTCGTGGCGCATGCTGGGCCGCTCGCGGCTGCTGGCGAGCGCCTACGTCGTCTCCGACACCCCGGCGACCGGCGACATCCTCGCGATCCACTACGGCCGGTCGTCGCTGCTGGGGCAGAGCGCGGTCTCGATCCTCGCGCGGCCGCACCTCGACCCCGACGACGTGCGGCGTTCGGTCTCGATCGACACGCACTCCTTCGAGCTCTCCGCCGAGGAGTTCTGGCGGCTGCAGTGGCTGACGCCCTACGCGCCGTCGCCCTCCGCCTCGAGCGACTCGCGAGCCTGACGGACGTCCTCGAGGAGCGCGCCGATCAGCACCCAGTGCTGCGGATGCGGCCGAGGCACCACGATCGGCTCGGTCAGCAGCGGGCCATCCACCGCGGGCATCGAGCGGGTGCGGCCGTCGTCGACCGCCTGCCGGTCGACGAGCAGCCGCACGGCGCCGGCGATCTTGCGCGTCTCGCCGGCGATGCGCGCCACCGTCGGATCGGAGGAGAGGGATGGCTCGAAGCGGTCGACGATCGACCTCGACATCCCGATCACCCGGTTCACGAGCACCGTGAGCGCCAGCAGCAGCCGCTCGTCGCGCTCGATCCGCTCCCGCAGCGCCTTCGTGCGCGGATTGAGCCGCGTCGACTCCTCGAGCGCGTCCATGGCGGCGCGGGCGCGCTTGATGCTGTCGCGGAGGTCTCTGGCGTCCTGCAGCAGCGCGTCGCCGCGCACGGGCTCGGGGCTGCGGAGCGCGGCGGCGGCGCGCTCGTAGGCCTCGGCGACCTCGTGCGCGAGCCCGCGCAGCTCGCGCTCGGCAGGCTCGTGGTGCACGGGCGGCACGACGACGAGGTTGATGAGCAGGGCGACCGCCGCCCCGATGACGGTCTCGACCACTCGCTCGAAGCCGAACAGCGGTCCTGAGCCGGCTCCGAGCGCGAGCAGGATCATCGCGCTGATGGGCAGCTGGTTGGCTGCCATGGGCGCGAGCCGCAGCACCCGGGCCAGCACCACCGCGACGATCGTGACGAGCAGCACGATGAGCGGACCGCTCGGGAGCACGAGGCTCGACAGCCACGCCAGCACGACGCCGCCCAGCACCCCGACCGAGCGCTCGATGCCCTTGCCGACCGATTGGTTGACGCTCGGCGCGACCACGAGCAGCGCGGCGATGGCGGCGAAGATCGGCAGCTCGACGCCCGTCAGCAGCGTGCTCGCGAACCAGGAGAGCGCGATCGCGACGATCACCTTGAGCAGTTGGATCCATGACTCCTGCTGGCCGGTCGTGAACCGCTCGAGCCATCGCATGCCCTCACGATACGCGCGCCGTGCAGGCGATCCGCATCCGCGCGGTGTTTGATGGGTCAATGCTCGACAACGCCGCCGCAGTGCTCATGCGGCTCGTCTCCGAGAGCGGGCGCGAGCTGGTCGACTTCACCCAGAAGGACGTCGAGCCGGTGAACGAGGGCTTCATCATCGGCTACTCGTGCGGCGTGCGCACCCGCGACGACTCCATCGAGCGCGTCACCATCTATGTCAACACCTCGCCGAGCGCGCCGGTCGACGAGCACACGGTCGAGCTGCTCGACGCCGCCGGGCGCCGGCTCACCGCGTGGGCGTACCCGCAGGATCCAGCGCTGCCCTCGCTGCCGGCCGTGTCGTACCCCGAGGCTGCGGGCGTGGTGCTGTCGAAGTTCGGCATCGCCGCGGAGGGCGCGCGGCTTCGGATGGAGGCCTATCGCCCAGGCAAGCGCGCTGTGCTGCGGGTCGACACGGCCACCGAGCGCTGGTTCGCGAAGGTGGTGCATCCGTCGCTGGCCTCGACGATCCACGACCTCCACGAGCGCTTCCGCGCGGCCGGTGTGCCGGTGCCGCGCTCGATCGGCTTCTCCGATGCCGGGCTGGTGCTGCTGGGCGAGCTGCCGGGCGTGCCTGCGATCGACGTGTTCGAGCGCATCGACCGCGCGCGCTTCGCCCAGGGGCTCGAGCAGCTGACGCAGCACATCGCCCAGGTGTCGGTGACGGTGGGTGCGCGCGAGTCCCTGGCTCGCCGGGTCGAGTGGTACGCGGAGCGGATGGAGGAGACCGCGCCGGTCTTCGCCCGTCAGACGGGGCTGCTGGCGCGGGTCGTGCACGAGCGGTACGCGGCGACCGAGGTGCCACGGCCGGTGACGATCCACGGCGACCTGCACCTCGGTCAGATCTTCGTGTCGGAGGACGACCCGTCGGTGATCACCGGCATCCTCGACATCGACACCGCAGGCCTCGGCGACCCGGCCGACGACCGCGGCGCCCTGTTCGGGCACGTCGTGGTCTCGGCGGTGGAGCGCTCTGCGGGCACGCCCGCGGGGGCCTCGCTCAGCGCGTTCGCCGACGAGCTCCAGGCCGGCTGGCGCGGCGACCAGCGCGTCGCGGCCATCGCCGCGACGCACCTGATGGGCCATGCGCTGGCGAGCGCCGGTCGCGGAGACGACCGCGGCGCGGCCTCGGCGCAGCTGCTGCTGGAGCGCGCCGTGGCCGTGCTCGGCTAGGCCGTCTCGCCCAGCAGCTGCCGCACGCGGGGCACGACCTCGTTGCCGAACAGCTCGATCGAGCGCAGGTTGTCGGCGTGGCTGGTGCCGGAGTCGTACTTCAGGTCGAAGCGCTCGACGCCGAGCGTCTCGACGGCCCAGACGATCTTCTGCGCGACCGTCTCGGGGCTGCCGACGAAGTTGGCGCCGTGCTCGGCGGCGCTGGCCTCGAACTCGCGCTCGGTGGCATCGCCCCAGCCGCGCTCGCGCCCGATGCGGTTGCGGTAGACCATCCACTGCGGCATGAGGATGCGCTTCGCCTCGGCGTCGGTCTCGGCGATGAGGCCGGGGGAGTGCATGCCGACTCGGCCGCCCTCGTGCCCGAACTCCTGCATCGCGCGCCGGTAGAGGCCAGAGAACGGCGCGAACTGCGCGGGGCTGCCGCCGATGATGGCGAGCATCATGTCGAAGCCGTGGTGGGCGGTGCGCACGACCGAGTCGGGGGTGCCGCCGACGCCGACCCACACCGGCATGGTGCCGCCGTGCTCGGCGACGTGCGAGCGCGGGAACACCGGCTGCTCCTTGAGCGGTGAGCGCAGGCGACCCGACCAGGTCACGGGCGTCTCCTTGACCAGCTCTGCGAGCAGCTCGAGGCGCTCCTCGAAGAGGGCCTCGTAGTCCTCGAGCCGATAGCCGAACAGCGGGAAGGACTCCACGAACGAGCCACGGCCCACGATCATCTCGGCGCGACCGCTCGAGAGGCCGTCGAGGGTGGCGAACTGCTCGAACACCCGCACCGGGTCGTTCGACGACAGCACAGTGACGGCGGTGCCGAGGTTGATGCGCTCGGTCACCGAGGCGAGTGCGCCCAGCACGATCTCGGGCGCGCTCGCCGCGAAGTCCTCGCGGTGGTGCTCGCCGAGGCCGAAGAACGCCAGGCCCGCGCGGTCGGCGGCGATGCCCTCCGCGACGGTGTCTCGCAGCGCCTGCGCGTGCGGGACGGGCTTGCCGTCCACCTCGGGGATGGCTGCGAACGTGTGGACACCGAACTCGATGGGCATGGGCTTCCTCTCCACTGCAGGAGAACGTCCGGAGCGTCCCGGCATTCCTTCGAATGGAAACGACGAAGGGCCCGGCGGTGAACCGGGCCCTTCGCGTGCAGCGCCTTGGCGCCTAGTGGTGGCGCTTGGTCGCCTCGAGCTCCTTGGGGGAGACGGGGCTGATGCGGTCCTCGAAGAACCAGCGCGTCAGCGCAGCGCGCAGGTGCGTGGCCGGGGTGATCCTGCCCTTGGCGTTCGGGCGGACCATCACGGGCTCGTAGTCGTCGAACGCCTTGAGCTTCCACGACTCGTACTCGTCGAGCTGCTCGTGCACCTCGACGAACTCGCCGCCGGGTCGGCGCACGATGCGACCGGACTCGTAGCCGTGCAGCAGGATCTCGCGGTCCTTCTTCTGCAGGCCGAGCGCGATCCGCTTCGTCAGCAGGTAGGCGATGATCGGGCCGAGGATGAGCGTCGCCTGCAGCCACCAGGTGACCTGGAAGACGTTGAGGCGGAAGTGGGTCGCGATCAGGTCGGACGAGGCCGCGGCCCACATCACGGCGTAGAACACGATGCCCGCGGCGCCGATGGCCGTGCGCGTCGGGTTGTTGCGGGGACGCTCGGCGATGTGGTGCTCGCGCTTGTCGCCCGTGATCCACTGCTCGATGAAGGGGTAGAACATCACCAGCACGATGAAGGCGCCGAGCACCGCCATCGGCAGCAGGATGTTCCACGAGAACGTCAGGCCGAAGAGCTCGGACTCGAGGCCGGGCGCCAGTCGCAGCGCGCCGTCGGCGAAGCCGATGTACCAGTCGGGCTGGGTGCCCGCCGAGACCGGTGATGGGTCGTAAGGGCCGTAGTTCCAGATCGGGTTGATCGTGAACAGCGAGGCGATCAGCACCAGCACGCCGAAGACGATGAAGAAGAACGATCCGGCCTTCGCGGCGAACAGCGGCATGATCGGCGCGCCGACCACGTTGTCGTTGGTCTTGCCCGGGCCGGCGAACTGGGTGTGCTTGTTGACGACCATGAGCACCAGGTGCACGCCGATCATCACGATCACGATCGCCGGCAGCAGCATGATGTGCAGCACGAACAGCCTCGGCACGATGTCGTCACCGGGGAACAGCCCGCCGAAGAACAGGTACGAGATCCAGGTGCCGACGATCGGGATGCCCTTGACCATGCCGTTGATGATCGCGAGGCCGTTGCCCGACAGCAGGTCGTCGGGGAGCGAGTAGCCGGTGAAGCCCTCGGCCATCGCGAGGATGAAGAGCACGAAGCCGATCACCCAGTTGATCTCGCGAGGCTTGCGGAACGCGCCGGTGAAGAACACGCGCAGCATGTGCAGGCCGATGGCCGCCACGAACAGCAGCGCCGACCAGTGGTGCACCTGCCGCATGAGCAGGCCGCCGCGGATGTCGAACGAGATGTCGAGCGACGAGGCGTAGGCGGCCGACATCGCGATGCCCTTGAGCGGCACGTACGAGCCCTCGTAGTGGACCTCGGTCATCGACGGGTCGAAGAAGAACGTCAGGAACGTGCCCGAGAGCAGGATCGCGACGAACGAGTAGAGGATGATCTCGCCGAGCATGAACGACCAGTGGTCCGGGAAGACCTTGCGGCCGAGGGCCGCGACCATGGTCGAGATGCTGGTGCGCTCATCGAGGTAGTTCGACGCCTTCGAGGTGAAGGTGTCACGCGTGGCTGTCGCGGTCATGCGCGGTGCTCCGTCTCAGCTGCCGACGCCGGGATGTGCTCCGGGTCGACGTGGCCCAGGCGCTCCCAGTACGACGGGCCGATCGGTTCGGTGAAGTCGCTCTGGGCGACGAGGAAGCCGTCGGCGTCGACGGTGATGGGCAGCTGCGGCAGCGGGCGCTTCGCCGGGCCGAAGATGACCTTGGCATGCTCGGTGACGTCGAAGGTCGACTGGTGGCAGGGGCACAGGAGGTGGTGCGTCTGCTGCTCGTACAGCGCCACGGGGCAGCCGACGTGCGTGCAGATCTTCGAGTAGGCGACGATGCCGTCGTACGACCAGCCGGCGCGATCCGGGTCCTCCTTGAGGCGGTCGAGCGGCAGGCGCATGAGCAGCACCGATGCGAGCGCCTTCTGGTCGAGGTAGCCCTCGTCGTGACCGACGTCGGCGAGCGACTCGGGGATGACGTGGAACGCGGAGCCGACCGTGACCTGGTCGGCGCGGATCGGGGTGCCGGTCGGGTCGAGCGCGAGGCGCTCGCCTGCCGTCCACATCGTGTTGGAGATGGCCTCGACGGCGTCCTGCGCCGGAGCGAGGTCGCGGAAGAGCACGATCGCCGGCAGCGGCGTGAGCGCGACGGCGCCGATCAGCGTGTTGCGGATCAGCGTGCGACGCGAGAACCCGGACTCCTGGTCGCCGAGCTGGAAGATCTCGACCGAGCGGGCTCGGCTCTTCTCGGAGCCGCGCGACAGGTGGCGCTCCTCGACGACCTCGTGGCTGCTCATGAGCTGGCGGGCCCAGTGCATGCCGCCGATGCCGACGCCCAGCAGGGCGAGGGCGATCGCGAGGCCGAGGAACAGGTTGTTGAACCTGACGCTGGTCATGTTGCCGGGCTCGATGGGCACGGCGATGTAGGCGACGATCGCCAGCACCGAGCCGAGCATCGAGGCCAGGAACCAGCCGACGACCTGGCGCTCCGCGCGCCGCTCCTTGTGCGGGTGGAGATCGGTCTGGCGCGGGCGGTGCGGCGGCAGACCGGGGTTCTCGAACGCGTCCGTGCGCTCGATCGCGGCGCCACGGTCGTAGACGACGACATCGTGCCCAGCGGGGGCGGACTGGTCTTCAGCCGACATGCTGGTCCTTCCTGTGTCCTGCGCCATGGATCAGTTCGGCTTCGAGGTGAGCCACACGGTCACGGCGACGAGGCCGCCGAGGCCGAAGATCCAGATGAAGAGACCCTCGGAGACCGGGCCGAGCCCGCCGAGGTCGAAGCCTCCGACCGACGGGTTGTTGTCGAGGTAGTCGAGGTAGGCGAGGATCTCGCGCTTCTCGTCGGGGGAGATGTTCGCGTCGTTGAAGACGGGCATGTTCTGCGGACCGGTGAGCATCGCCTCGTAGACGTGCGCGGGGTCGATGTCCTTCAGATGCGGGGCGAACTTCCCCTCGGTGAGCGCACCGCCGGCGCCGGCCACGTTGTGGCACATGGCGCAGTTGATGCGGAAGAGCTCGGCGCCGCGGGCGACGCCCTCGTCATCGACCTGCGAGACGTCGAGCAGCTCCTCGTCGGGGATGCCCGGCCCGGGGGCCAGCGAGGCGATGTAGTCGCCCATCGCGTCGGACTGCTCCTGCGAGAACTGCGGTTCGCGCTGCTCTGCCTGCGGGCCCTGCATGGCCATCGGCATGCGGCCCGTCATGACCTGGAAGTCGACGGATGCCGCACCGACGCCGATGAGGCTGACGCCGTTCTCGGTGCCCTCGGCGTTCAGCCCGTGGCACGTGGCGCAGTTGGCGCGGAACAGCAGCTCGCCGTCCTCAGCCGTCAGCTGCTGTGCGAGCGGGGCGCCTGCGGGCTCCGCGTTCGCGACAGAGCCGACCGCGACGGAGGCGCCGCCCGCGGCGACGAGTCCGATCATGAGCAGTGCCGCGCTGGCGAGGGGGTGCCTGCGACCGGTCTTCTTGCGTGATGCCAACGTTCTCAGTCCCAACCGTTTACTTGAGCCAGTAGATGACGAGGTACAGGCCGATCCAGACCACGTCGACGAAGTGCCAGTAGTAGGAGATGACGTGCGCGCTCGTCGCCTCCTTGTGCCCGAATCGCTTCACCGCGTACGCGCGGCCGATGACGAACAGGAAGGCGAACAGCCCGGCCGTCACGTGCAGGCCGTGGAAGCCGGTCGTGATGTAGAAGGCGCTGCCGTACGAGTTCGACTGGATCGTCACGCCGTGCTGGACGAGCTCGACGTACTCGAACACCTGCAGGACGACGAAGATCGCGCCCATCGCGTAGGTGAGGTAGAACCACTCGATCATGCCCCACTTGGCGAACTGCAGCCGGCCGCCCGAACGACGCACGAGGCCGTGCTCCGCGGCGTTCGCGCCCGCCTGGCAGGTGAAGCTCGACGCCAGCAGGATCGCGGTGTTGATCGTGGCGAACACGACGTTCAGCTTCTCGGCCTCTGTGGCGAACAGATCACCCGACATCGATCGGAGGGTGAAGTAGATCGCGAAGAGACCGGCGAAGAACATGACTTCGCTGCCGAGCCAGACGATCGTGCCGACCGCGACGGTGTTCGGCCGCCGGATCATCGGCACCGTGGGCGACGAGGAGAGCGCAGTAGTGGACACGCTCTCATCCTAGTGACAGATGCGCCGGTGGTCTCGACCCGACGGGCCAGCGTGCCGCGAAAAGATAGGCTGGAGCAATGGATCGCCTCTTGACCTGGCCAGTCGTCCTCGAATCCCTGCTGGCAGGTGAGGATCTCGCGATCCGCCAGGCTGAGTGGGCCATGGCCGAGGTCGTCGCGGGACGCGCCACCGAGGCGCAGATCGCCGGCTTCCTCATCGCGCTGCGCGGCAAGGGCGTCGTCGCCGAGGAATTGGTGGGCTTCCGCGACGCGATCCTCGAGGCCGCCGTGCCGCTCGCCGGCGACACCCGAGTCGTCGACATCGTGGGCACCGGCGGCGACCGGCAGCACACCGTCAACATCTCCACCACAGCCAGCATCGTGGTGGCCGCCAGCGGCGTGCCGGTGCTCAAGCACGGCAACCGCGCCGTGTCGTCATCCTCGGGCGCGTCGGACGTGCTCGAGGCGCTCGGGCTCGTGCCCGCCGACGACGATCCGGCGGTCGTCCGCCGCATCCTCGAGCAGGCCGGCATCTCCTTCGCCTGGGCCACGCGCTTCCACCCCGGCTTCCGCCACGCGGGCCCCGTCCGCGCGCAGCTCGGCGTGCCCACCGTCTTCAACTACCTCGGCCCCCTGGTGAACCCCGCGCGACCCGAGGTGTCGCTCGTCGGCGTCGCCGACAAGCACGTGATCGAGCAGTTCGTGGGGGTCTTCGCCACCCGCGGCGCGACCGCACTGGTCGTGCGCGGCGAGGACGGCCTCGACGAGCTGACCACCACCGGCCACTCCGAGCTCTGGGAGGTCGCGCGCGGCGACGTCGTCGAGCACGACATCGACCCCCGCGAGCTCGGCATCCCGCGCGCCAGCCTCGACGACCTGCGAGGCGGCTCCGCCGAGCAGAACGCCGACGTGCTGCGACGCACCCTGGCCGGCGAGCAGGGGCCGGTGCGCGACATCGTGCTGCTCAACGCGGCCGCCGCCCTGGTCGCCTGGCGCCTCGACCGCGACCCTCGGCAGAAGGACCGTTCGCTGGTCGAGCGGCTCTCCGAGGAGCTGGTGATCGCGCGCGACGCCGTCGACTCCGGCGCCGCCACGCGCACGCTCGAGGCGTGGCGCGCCGCCGCAGGCGCCTGACCCGGCCGTGAGCACCCAGACGGTTGAGCGCCCCCGCGCGCAGCGGCAGGCCAGATGGGTGCGCGAGGAGGTCTGGTTCAGCTGGCCGCTGCGCTGGGCAGACCGCACCTCCCGCTCGCTCCTGCTGGTGTCGCTCAGCCTGGGCGGGCTGCTGACCATCTACGGCCTGACCCTGCTGCTGCATCGCCCGCCGGTGCTCACGCCGTCGGTGACGCTGCGCTCGATCGGCGTGCTGCTGCTGCTGCTGGCCGCGTTCGCGGCACCGGCGTCGCGGGGCTATCGGGTCGGCGCGCTCTACTGCATCGTGCTGTTCGCGAGCGCGCAGGTCGTGCTCGTGCTCATGCAGTCGACCGACGTGCTCGGTGCCACCACCTACGGCATGCACTCGGCCGTGGAGTTCAGCGCCGGCGGCGCGCTCATCGTCGCCTGGATGCTGGTGCGGATGCGGCACCCCGTGACGCTGCTGATCGTGGTGCTCGGCTACGCCACCGCCGGCGCGGCGTTCTTCGGCCGTGTCATGCCGACCGTGCGACCGCGACTGGCGGCCACGACCGCGCAGGAGGCGGCCAGCGCGGTCGACGAGCTCATCGTGCGCTCGGTGATGCTGGTGCTGCTGCTCGGCCTGGTGCTGCTCGGCTGGTGGCTCGACGGCTGGATGCGTGCGCTCCTGCCGGTCGCGAACGTCGCGGAGCCGCACGGGTCGGGCAGGGCGTCGCGCACCGGCGAGCGCCCCCGGCTGCGCTACGCCTTCGTGACCATGCTCGTCGGCCTCGACCTCATCGCGATCGCGGTGGCGATCTCGGCCAAGCAGCCGGTCGAGCGCGGCAGGCTGGCGAGCGAGGACGACTGGTGGGCGTCGATCATCCTCGCCATCTCGACGGGCCGGGTGGCGATGATCGCCGTCGCCGTCGGGGCGGCGATCATCTGGCTGAGCGACCCGGCCTACCGCGCCGGCTGAAGCACAGCGAGAAGGGGGCGACCGCAGTCGCCCCCTTCTGCTCGAGCTGTCAGCTCCAGTCAGTCGACGTCGTCGTCGACCCAGTCGAGCGTCTTCTGCACCGCCTTCTTCCAGTTGCGGTAGGTGCGGTCGCGCGCCTCCTGCTCCATCTGCGGCTCCCAGCGCGAGTCCTCCTGCCACTGCTGGCGCAGCTCGTCGAGCGAGCTCCAGAAGCCGACCGCGAGGCCGGCGGCGTAGGCGGCGCCGAGCGCCGTCGTCTCGGCGACCACGGGGCGGATGACCGGCACACGCAGGATGTCGGCCTGGAACTGCATCAGCGTGTCGTTGGCGATCATGCCGCCGTCGACCTTCAGCTCCGTCAGGTCCACGCCCGAGTCGGCGTTGACGGCATCGACGACCTCTGCCGTCTGGAAGGCCGTCGCCTCGAGCGCGGCGCGAGCGATGTGCCCCTTGTTGACGTACCGGGTGAGTCCCACCAGCGCGCCACGCGCATCCGGCCGCCAATAGGGCGCGAAGAGCCCCGAGAACGCGGGCACGAAGTACGCGCCGCCGTTGTCGTCGACCGACTTGGCGAGCGTCTCGACGGCTGGCGCGTCGGGGATGAGGCCCAGGTTGTCGCGCAGCCACTGGATCAGCGAGCCCGTCACCGCGATCGAGCCCTCGAGCGCGTAGTGGGTGGGCTCGTCGCCGATCTTGTAGCCGACGGTCGTGAGCAGGCCGTTCTTCGAGTGGACGATCTCCTCGCCGGTGTTGAAGATCAGGAAGTTGCCCGTGCCGTAGGTGTTCTTCGCCTCGCCCTTGTCGAACGCCGCCTGCCCGAAGGTCGCGGCCTGCTGGTCGCCGAGGATGCCGGTGATGGGCGTCTCGCGCAGCAGCGACTCCGACGAGGCGACGCCGAACTCGCCGGACGACGAGCGGATCTCGGGCAGCATCGACCTCGGCACGCCGAAGTCGGCGAGGATCTCGTCGTTCCAGCTGGTCGTCTCGAGATCCATGAACAGGGTGCGCGAGGCGTTCGTGACGTCGGTCGCGTGCACGCCGCCGTTGACGCCGCCGGTGAGGTTCCACAGCACCCAGCTGTCGGTGGTGCCGAACAGCAGGTCGCCGGCCTCCGCGGCCTCACGGGCGCCCTGGACGTTCTCGAGGATCCAGACGATCTTCGTGCCTGAGAAGTAGGTCGCCAGCGGCAGGCCGACACGCTGCTTGTAGCGGTCGGTGTCGCCGTCGGCGAGCCGGTCGACGATTTTCTGCGTGCGGGTGTCCTGCCAGACGATGGCGTTGTAGACCGGCTCGCCGGTGCTCTTGTTCCAGACCACGGCGGTCTCGCGCTGGTTGGTGATGCCGATGGCCTTCACGTTGTGGCGCGTGACGTTGGCCTTCGAGAGGGCCTGGCCGATGACCTCGCGGGTGTTGTTCCAGATCTCGACCGGGTCGTGCTCGACCCAGCCCGCCTGCGGGAAGATCTGCTCGTGCTCGAGCTGGCCGGAGGCGACGATGCTCCCGGAGTGGTCGAAGAGGATGGCACGGGTGGAGGTCGTGCCCTGGTCGATGGCGATGACGTAGTCGTTCACCGGGACTCCTTCGTGGGGTGTTGGTGGATGTGGTGGGTTCCCTGACGCGCGCATGCGGGCGCGGACAGGGCGAGGAGGGGATCAGCGGACCCCCTCCTCGCAGGGTCAGCCCGCTGCGATCATCGCGACCAGCGCCGGCGCGGCGACGCCGCCGAGCACGCCGCCGATGATGGGCCCGACGACCGGGATCCAGGAGTAGCCCCAATCGCTGGAGCCCTTGCCTCTGATCGGCAGGATCGCGTGCGCGATGCGCGGGCCGAGGTCGCGCGCGGGGTTGATGGCGTAGCCCGTCGGGCCACCGAGCGAGGCGCCGATGCCGACGACCAGCAGGGCGACCGGCAGCGCGCCGAGCGATGCGAGGCCGGCAGGAGCGACCGCGTCTGCGTCGCCGCCCTGGGCGCCGAAGCCGATCACCACGAACACCAGCACGAACGTGCCGATGATCTCGGTGACCAGGTTCCAGCCGGTCGAGCGGATCGCCGGGCCGGTCGAGAAGGTGCCCAGCTTGGCGCCCGGGTCCTCCTCGGCGTCGAAGTGCTGCTTGTAGGCGAGCCAGCAGAGCACCGCGCCGAGGAACGCGCCGATCAGCTGCGCGATGAGGTAGACCGGCACGGCGGCCCAGTTGAACTCGTCGCCCGTGACGAGCGAGTTGGCCGCGAGCCCGAGGGTCACCGCCGGGTTGATGTGCGCTCCGGAGTAGATCGAGACGACGACGCCGGCGAACACCGCCAAGCCCCAGCCGAAGTTGATCATGAGGAAGCCGCCGCCGAAGCCCTTGTTGCCCTTGAGCACGACGTTGGCGACCACGCCGCAGCCGAGGAGCACGAGCATCGCGGTGCCGACCAGCTCTGAGAGGAAAACCAGACCGAGGTTCTGATCCACAGATCCCTGCTTTCGTGTCTACGGGCGCCGTTGCCCGTACCGCCCGCTCGAGCGGTGAGGCCACCTAACCACGTCGGGCGCGGCCGCGGTGGAACCGGTTGTGATTTGTCCGGCGACCGTCGAGATTCCAGCCCGCGGGGCGTAGCGTGAGGCTCGCCGGACACCCCGAAGGAGAGGCCCCACCGTGAAGAAGCTGATCAACGATCCTGCGAAGACCGTCGACGAGGGCATCGCGGGCTTCGCGCTCGCGCACCCCGATCTCGTGCGCGTCGTCGTCGACCCGCCGTTCGTGATCGTGCGGGCGGATGCGCCGGTCGCCGGCAAGGTCGGGATCGTCTCGGGCGGTGGGTCGGGCCACGAGCCGCTGCACGGCGGATTCGTCGGCTACGGCATGCTCGACGCCGCGGTGCCGGGCGCCATGTTCACCTCGCCCACGCCCGACCCGATCCTCGAGGCGACCAAGCAGGTCGACGCCGGCGCGGGCGTGCTGCACCTGGTGAAGAACTACACCGGCGACGTGCTGAACTTCGAGACGGCCGCCGAGCTCGCGCTCGCAGAGGGCATCGAGGTGCAGTCGGTGATCGTCGACGACGACGTCGCCGTCAAGGACTCGCTCTACACCGCCGGTCGGCGCGGCGTCGCGGGCACGATGCTGGTCGAGAAGATCGCCGGGGCGGCCGCCGAGCGCGGCGACAACCTCGACAAGGTCGCCGAGATCGCGCGCACGGTGAACAGCCGCGTGCGCTCGATGGGCATGGCGCTCGCGCCCTGCACGGTGCCGCACGCCGGGGAGCCGAGCTTCGTGCTCGCCGACGACGAGATCGAGATCGGCATCGGCATCCACGGCGAGCCGGGCCGCGAGCGCATCGCGCTCGAGCCGGCCGACCGCATCGTCGACCGGCTCATGGAGCCGATCCTCGAGGACCTGCCGTTCGAGCGCGGCGACCGGGTGGTGCTGCTGGTGAACGGCATGGGCGGCACGCCGCAGTCGGAGCTCTACATCGTCTTCCGCCGCGCGGCGGAGGTGCTCGCCGAGCGCGGCATCGAGCTCGCGCGCTCGCTGGTCGGCTCCTACGTCACCAGCCTCGAGATGCAGGGCGTGTCGATCACGCTGCTGCAGGTCGACGACGAGCTGCTGGGGCTCTACGACGCGCCGGTGCACACGGCCGCCCTGCGGTGGGGCCGGTGACCGCGCTCGACGGCGCGTGGACCCGCCGCTGGTTCGAGGGCGTCGCGGCCGAGGTCTCGCGCCGCAAGGGCGAGCTGACCGCCCTCGACCGCGCGATCGGCGACGGCGACCACGGCGAGAACCTCGACCGCGGGTTCCAGGCGGTGCTGGGCAAGCTCGACGCGCTCGACGACGCGCCGACCCCGGGCGCGGTGCTCAAGCTCGTCGCCACCACGCTCATCTCGACCGTCGGCGGCGCGGCCGGTCCGCTGTACGGCACGGCGTTCCTCAAGGGCGCGATGGCGGCCGGCGACCGAGCCGAGCTCGATGCCGCCGCGCTCGTCGAGGTGCTGACGGCCGCGCGCGACGGCATCGTCGCCCGGGGCAAGGCCGAGCCGAACGACAAGACGATGGTGGATGCGTGGACCCCGGCCGTCGAAGCCGCCCGGTCCGCAGGCGGTGACGTGCGCGCCGCCCTGTCGGCCGCCGCTGAGGCCGCGGCCGCCGGCGCCGTCGCGACCGAGCCGCTCGTGGCCCACAAGGGTCGGGCCTCCTACCTGGGCGAGCGCGCCGTCGGCCACCGCGACCCCGGCGCCGAGTCGACTGCCCTGCTGCTGCGGGTCGCGGCGGAGACGGCGTGACGGTCGGGCTGGTCATCGTCTCCCACTCGGCGAAGATCGCCGAGGGCGTCGTCGAGCTGGCCGGCCAGATGGCGGCGTCGGTCGCGATCGTCGCCGCCGGCGGCACCGACGACGGCGGCATCGGCACCAGCTTCGACAAGGTGCAGGCGGCGCTGACGGCGGCCGAGTCCGGCGACGGCGTCGTCGTGCTGTGCGACCTCGGCTCGGCGGTGCTGACGGCCGAGACCGCAGTCGACCTCGTCGACGCACCCGAGCGCATCCGCATCGCCGACGCGCCGATCGTCGAGGGCGCCGTCGCCGCAGCCGTGGCGGCGCAGGGCGGCGACGCGCTCGACGCCGTGGTGGCTGCGGCCGAGGACCGCGTCGCGCAACCTGCGGCACCGGCGGGGGCCGGCACGGCGCTGCCGGCGGGTGCCGACACGGCGCGGCTCGAGGTGGAGCTCGAGAACGAGCACGGCCTGCACGCACGCCCCGCAGCGGAGCTCGTGCGCACCGCGGCCGCCTTCGACGCGGCGGTCACGGTCGAGGGCGTCGATGCGACGAGTCTGCTGCGGGTGCTGGCGCTCGGCCTCGACCGCGGTCGGCGGATCACGTTCGAGGCGAGCGGACCGCAGGCGGCCCAGGCGATCGAGGCGATCGAGGCGCTGGTGCGCGCCCGATTCGGGGAATGACCCGGCGTTACTGCACGACGTGCGCGGCGAACTCGTCGGCGGCCGAGCGGGCCACGACGAACGAGCAGCGGGGGAGGATCCGCTTGCCCTCGGCGATCGTGGCGCGCAGCGCCTCGTCGACCAGTTGCGAGCCCACGCCGCGCCCGCCGAACGACGGGTCGATCTCGGTGTGCACGAAGGCGCGCACCCCGTCGCGGTCGCGGTAGTCGGCGAAGCCGGCGAGCGCGCCGTCGATGCGTGCCTCGAAGCGGGTCGCCTCCGGGTTGTCGGCGATCTCGATGGACTCCTGCGGCTGGCTCATGCCCGTCACGCTATCGCCCTAGGCTGAGCGGATGGCAGGAACGGGCACCGCGCGACTCGCGACGGTGCTGCTCATCGCCCTGACCGTGGTGTGGGGCTCGACCTTCTTCCTGATCAAGGATCTCGTCGAGCACGTGCCGTCGCTCGACTTCCTGGGCGTGCGCTTCCTGATCGCGGCGGCGATCATGACGGCGATCGCCTGGCGCCGCGTCGCACGGCTCGGGAGGCCGCTGCTGCTGCGCTCGGCGGTGCTCGGGCTCCTCTACACGGCGGCGCAGATCCTGCAGACCGTCGGCCTCGAGACGACGCCCGCCTCGGTCAGCGGCTTCCTCACCGGCGTCTACGTGGTGCTGACGCCGCTGATCGCCGCCCTGGCCTTCCGGCACCGCATCGAGCGCGGCACCTGGATCGCCGTCGCGGTGGCCGCCGCCGGCCTCGTGGTGCTGACCCTCACCGGCATCTCCTTCGGCGTCGGCGAGGCGCTCACGCTCGGCGGCGCGCTCGCCTACGCGCTGCACATCCTCGCCACCGCGCGCTGGGCCCGCGTGGAGCACGCGCTCGGCATGGCGATCGTGCAGCTGTGGGTGATCGGCGCGGTGTGCTTCGCCGCCGGCGCCCCCGACGGCATCACTCTGCCGTCGACCGCCGGGCAGTGGGCGTCGATGGGGTACATGGTGGTCTTCGCCTCGATCCTCGCGATGTGGGTGCAGACCTGGGCGCAGGCGCAGATCACCGCCACGCGCGCCGCGATCATCATGACGGCCGAGCCGGTGTGGGCGACGGCGTTCGCGGTCGCGTTCGGCGGCGAGGGCCTCACCTGGCGCCTCCTCGTCGGCGGCGGCATGATCCTGGGCGCGATGTACGCGGTCGAGCTCGTGGCCGCGCGCAGGCCCGCGCGCCGCGACGAGCCGCCGACCGGCGCGATCGATGCCGTGGTGCGGATGCCGGGCGAGTAGCACCGCGCCCGGCGGGTGCACGGCGGGGAGTGCGGCATGCTGGACGCATGCAGCTCGACCCGCGACGCATCCTGATCTTCCGCACCGTCGCGCGCGAAGGCTCCGTCTCCGGCGGTGCCCGCGCGCTCGGGTGGACGCAGCCTGCCGTCAGCCAGCACATCCGCCTGCTCGAGGAGGAGGTGGGCCAGGCGCTGCTGCTGCGGTCGTCGACCGGCGTCACCCTCACCGAGGCGGGCGAGCGGCTGCTGCGCCACGCCGACGGCATCGCCGGGCTGCTGGGCTCCGCCGAGGCCGAGCTCGCCTCGCTCGCCGAGGGCGCGGGCAGCGTCACGATCGCGGCGTTCCCCTCGGCGCTCGCCGACTTCGTGCCCCGCGCGATCGCCGCGGCGCGCCTCGCGGCGCCGGGGCTCACCGCCCGCGTGATCGAGGTCGAGCCGCCCGAGGCCATCGAGGCGGTGCTCGCCGGCGACGCGGACATCGCCGTCGCCTTCGAGTACGACGAGCTCCACGACGATGTGCAGCTCACCCGCATCGACCTCGGCCCCGACCCCTCGCGCATCGTGCTCCCCGCCGCGCACGGCCTCGCCCGCAGCAGCGCCATCGACATCGCCTCGCTCGCCGGCGACGACTGGGTCGGCGGGTGCGAGCGCTGCCGTGCGCACCTCGAGTCGCTCGCCGCCGACGCCGGCTTCTCGCCCCGCATCCAGTTCGAGACCGACGACTTCGTCGCCGCCCAGGCGTTCGTCTCGGCGACCGGCTCGGTGACGCTGCTGCCCGACATGGCGCTGCGGGCGCTGACGCGCGACGACGTCGTGGTCGTGCCGCTCGCCGACGGCTCAGGCCGGACCGTCTCCCTGCGCCATCGCCATGGCGCGGAGCGCGTTCCCGCGGTGCAGACCGTGCTCGACGCACTGCAGCGCATCTGGAGCGAGCGCGTCGCCTGACGCCTCGCCCAGCGCGACGCGGGCGAGAGCGCTCGCGTGCGCCAGGCACGAGTCGATCAGCGGCACCGTCGCGTCGGCCTCGCCGACGAGCAGCATGATCTCGGTGCAGGCGAGCACGATCGCATCGGCGCCCGCGTCGACGAGCGCGGCGAACGCGGCGCGGAAGACGGCGCGGGACGCATCCGTCACCGTGCCCTGCGTCAGCTCGTCGAAGACGATGCGGTCGAGCTCGACCTGGGCGGATGCGTCCGGCACGACTGCGCGGATGCCGTGGCGGGCGAGGCGGTCGCCGTAGAACGGCTCGGCCATCACCCAGCGGGTGCCGACGATGCCGAGGGTGCGGGCTCCCCGCTGCCGCGCCGCATCGGCCACCGCGTCGACGATGTGCACGAGCGGCACCGCGACGGCCGCCTCGACGGCCGGCGCGACCTTGTGCATCAGGTTCGTCGCGATCGCGATCGATCCTGCGCCGGCGCGCTCGAGGGCCGTCGCCTCGCGGGCGAGCAGCGCACCCGCGGCTGCCCAGTCGCCGCGCAGCTGGCAGTCGCGGATCTCGTCGAAGTCGAGGCTCGACAGCAGGATGCGGGCAGACGCGTGACCGCCGCGGGCGGCCGCGACCTGCTCGTTGATCGTGCGGTAGTAGGCGAGCGTGGAGTGCCAGCTCATGCCGCCGAGGATGCCGAGGACCGGTGGGCCCGGGGCGCGCGGGGCGCGCGAGGCGGCGGCTCGGCCGTGGGGCGCGGAGTCGGTCTGCGTCGAGGCGACGCCCTCGCCCGGGTGCTGCTGTTGCATGGGTTCGATCTCAGCACGGCGTTCGGGCAGTAGTCCAGCCTGTCTTGGTGCTCTAGGCTATTGGCTGTTCTTATGCGCGGCCGGAGCGGCGCGCAGCAGCAGCACGGCGAGCAGCCCGCCGACCAGTGCCATGGTCGCCAGCACGCCGCTCGCCAGCGGCAGGCTCACGGCGCCCACGAAGCCGGCGACCGGGTAGGCGATCAGGTAGCAGGCGTGCGAGAGCGAGAACTGCGCCGCGAATGCGGCGGGCCGCTCGGCCTCGGTGGTGGCGCGGCGCAGGATGCGCCCGGCCGGCGTGAGTGCGAGCGAGCTGGTCGCGCCGGCGAGCGCGAACGCGACGAGCAGCACCGGCCAGGCGATCGGCGACGGCGACTGCGCGGACGCGGCCAGCAGCAGCACCGGAGCCCCCGCCAGCGCGGCGACGGTCATCAGCGTCAGGTCGCGCACCCGCTCGACCAGCCGAGGTACCAGGAACGCGGCAGCCATCGAGCCGAGGCCGAACGCGGCCAGCACGACGCCCACCTCGGGCTCGCCCAGCTGCAGCGCGGCGCGCACGGTCACGGTGGTGTTCACCATCACCAGGCCGTAGACGGCAGCGACGGCCAGGTCGATCGCCAGCACCACGCGCAGGGCCGGGCGGCCGAAGAACATGCGGGTGCCCGCGGTGACGCGCTCGGCGAAGCCCGCCGACGAGGCGGGCTCGCCCTGGGGCAGCGCCGTCACCGCCACGAGCAGCGCAGAGCCGGCGAAGCCGACCACGGTGCCGGCGAAGAGCCAGCTGAAGGGCAGCACGCCCAGCAGCAGCGCGGCGATCGCGGGGGAGAGGAGCGCCTCGAGGTCGTAGGCGAGGCGCGACAGCGACAGGGCCTTCGTGTAGTCGGCCTCCTCCGGCAGCACCTCGGGGATGAGCGACTGGAAGGTGGGTGTGAAGGTGGCCGACGCCGCCTGCAGCACCGCGATCGCCAGGTAGATCTGCCACGCCTCGGTGATGAAGGGCAGGGCGAGCGCCGCGAGCGCGCGCACCGCGTCGGCGCCGATCAGCACCGCCTTGCGCGGCAGCCGGTGCACGAGCGCCTGCACGAGCGGCGCGACCAGCACGTACGCGAGGATCTTCACCGTCATGGCGATGCCCAGCACCAGGCCGCCGTCGGCGCCCGCGATCTCGAAGGCGAGGAGCCCGAGCGCGACGGTCAGCAGGCCGGTGCCGACGAGCGCCACGACCTGCGCGGCGAAGAGGCGGGCGTAGGTCGGGTGGCGAAGGACCGCGAGCATCAGACGAGTCTGACAGCGCCCGCGCCCGCGCCCGTGGCCGTGTCCGTGCCCGCGCCGAGGCCCAGCCGCTGCTGGAGGCTGAGCGCGAGGAGCGCCTGGGCGCCGACGTACGGGACCAGCACGACGAACGCCCGCAGCGCATCCGGGATC
This sequence comes from Agrococcus beijingensis, assembly GCF_030758955.1. NCBI lineage: Bacteria > Bacillati > Actinomycetota > Actinomycetes > Micrococcales > Microbacteriaceae > Agrococcus > Agrococcus beijingensis. The sequence goes on from NZ_CP132360.1 coordinate 2,312,124, forward strand.
TCGATGACGTACAGCCCGAGGCCGAGCACCAGGTCGCTGACCAGGAAGAGCAGGCCGCCGAGCAGGCCGATCGCATCGATCGCCGCGAACGCCGCCATCGCGGCCAGCACGAGGGCGTAGGCGAGCACCGGGATCGCCAGCGGGCCTGCGTTGACGGCGATGATGCTGCCCGCGGTGAGGCCGACGAAGCCGTAGCCGAGCGCGCCCCAGCCCCAGGCGAGCGAGCGGCGACGGGTCGGCCAGAGGGCGGCGATGTAGCCGAGGTGGCCGACCAGGAACAGGGACAGCAGCACGAGGGTCTCGCCGGTGGCCGAGCCCAGCCCGTCGGCCAGCCAGCACAGCAGCAGCGCGAGGACGTGCCAGCGTCCGACGGGGTGCCGAAGGGCGCCGATCCAGACGAGCCCCACCGCGATCGGCGGCACCATCGCCCACATCAGCACCGAGCGCGCCGACCCGAGCACGCCGGCGTCGCCGAGCTCTGCGTCGATGAGCACCGCCGCAGCGACGTTGGCGGCCAGCACGAGCGCGGCGATGAGGAAGCCGGTGCGCAGCGGTCGCGGGATGGGCGACTGGGGCATGCCGCCATCGAACCACGCCCGCGCGCGCGGGCAGGCGTGCCGGGCAGCCGTGTCGCACGTCGGTGGCAGAGTGGGCGCGTGCACGACAACCCCTTCCGCCCCGGCTTCGGCATCTCGCCGCCCATGCTCGCCGGGCGCGACGCGCTGCTCTCCGAGTGGCGCGAGGTCTTCCGCCTGGGTGCCTGGTCGCCGTATCGCGCGGCGCTCGTCACCGGCATGCGCGGCGTCGGCAAGACCGTGCTGCTCAACGCGGTCGAGGACGCCGCGCTCGAGCGCGACTGGACGATCGTGCACGGCACCCTGCACGTCGGCCTGGTCGAGGCGCTCGAGCACGACCGCCTGCCGGCGAAGCTGCAGGAGCAGGATCCCGAGGCGGTCACCCGCGACGTCACCGGGCTCACCGTGCCGTCGGTGGGCGGCGTCACCTCGCAGCTGTCGAAGCGCTATCCGCGCGAGCCGCGGCTCGAGAGCATGCTGGCGCGGCTGGTCGAGCTGGCCGAGGCGCGCGGCGCGGGCGTGCTGGTCTCGCTCGACGAGGTGGCGCGCGAGTCGCTCGACGAGCTGCGGCGCATCGCGATCGCCGTGCAGCACCTGCTGCGCGAGGACCGCCGCGTCGCCATCGTCGCGGCGGGCGTGCCCGCGTCGATCGCCGCCGCGCTCGAGGCCGACGGGCTCACCTTCTTCCGCCGCGCGCAGCAGGTGCGCCTCGACACGCTGACGCTCGCCCAGACGCGGCAGGCGATCGCAGAGCCCATCCGGCAGCGCGGTCGCACCATCGACGAGCCGGCCCTCGACCGCGCGGCGCGCGCCAGCGAGGGCTACCCGTTCCTCGTGCAGTCGATCGGCGCCCGCGCCTGGGAGTACCAGACGCACGTCGAGGAGATCACGACGGATGCGGTGCAGCACGCCGTCGAGGTCGCCTACGCGGCGATGGGCGAGAGCGTGATCGTGCCCGCGCTTCGCGGGCTGTCGGGCCGCGACCGCGACTACCTGCTGGCGATGTCGGAGGACGACGGCCCCTCGTCGACCGCCGCGGTCGCCGAGCGGATGGGCGCGAGCCTCGGCAACGCGGGCAAGCAGCGAGCCCGCCTCCTCGACGCCGGCATCGTGGTGGCGCCGGAGCGAGGCCTGGTCGACTTCGCGATCCCGCGCATGCGGGACCACCTGCGCGCGCACCCGCACGACGCGCAGCTCGGCCTGCCGACCGCCGCCCGCGAGACCTTCCGGGACGCGGGCGCGACCGGCTAGCATCGGTCGGGTCAGGCGCTGCCCCTTCCGGATCCGCGCGCCGGCCACGAGAAAAGTGGCCACGTGCCCTCGCGCGCGACACACACGAACCCCTTCCGCGAGGTTCCGTGCGTGTCTGCGGACCTCTCCCTCTCGAGGAGCGTCTCCTGTGCCCGACCTGACCCAGACCACCGCCGCGCCGACCGCGACCACCGCCACCACCGTCTCCGCCGCCATCGCGGCAGAGCTCGAGCTGCACGCATCCCACGTCTTCGCCCTGATGGGCAACGGCAATGCCTGGTTCCTCGACGCCGTCGTGCGGCGCGGCGCCATGCAGGTCGTCACGGTGCGCCACGAGGCCGCGACCGTCGCCGCCGCCGACGCGCACCACCGCGCCAGCGGTGCCCTCGCGATCGCCACCACCACCTACGGCCCCGGCTACACGAACGCGCTGACGCCGCTCGCCGAGGCCGCGATGGCGCGCGTGCCGCTCGTGCTCGTCGTCGGCGATCAGCCCACCGCCGGCGCTCGCCCGTGGGACGTCGACCAGGCAGCGATCGCGACCGCCGTCGGCGCGACGACGATCGTCGCCGACGCGGCCGACCCCGCCGACGCCGCCCGGCGCGCGGTGCAGACGGCGCTCGTCGAGCGTGGGCCTGTCGTGCTGGCGATCCCGTACGACCTGGCGCAGGCACCGATCGAGGGCGCCGCCGTCGCGGGCGCCGCCGGCGACCTGCCCGCGGAGCCCTTCATCGCGCTCGACGCCGAGGAGCTCGCCGAGGTCGCGCAGCGGCTCGTCGAGGCGCGCCGGCCGCTGCTGCTCGCGGGCCGCGGCGCGCACCTCGCCACCGCATCGGAGGCGCTGCGGGAGCTCGCCGCGGCCCTCGGTGCCCGCACCGCGTCGAGCGTGCTGGGCAGCGGCATCTTCGCCGACGACCACCGGCACCTGGGCATCGCGGGCGGCTTCGCCTCGGAGCGCTCCGCCGCCGCGATCGAGGCCGCCGACGTCGTGCTCGTCGTCGGCGCGGGCCTCAACCAGTTCCAGACCCGCTTCGGCGAGGCCTTCGCCGACGACGCGCGCGTGCTGCAGGTCGACGTGCTCGATCGGGCGACGAACGCCCGTGTCGACCAGCTCGTGCGCGGCGACGCGCGCGCCGTCGTGCAGGCGCTCGTGGCGCTGGTCGCCGAGACGCCCGGGCTCGACGCGGCCGGGCGCGGCGACGACGGCTGGTCGGCAGCCGGGTTCGGCGATGTCACCGGTGCTCACCGACAGCGCGATGCGGGCGACGCGGCGGCGCCCGACGGCAGGCTCGACCCGCGCAGCCTCTTCCACGCGCTCGAGCGCATCCTGCCGGCCGACCGCGTGATCGTCTCGGACGGCGGCCACTTCATCGGCTGGGCGCCCACGCACCTCAGCGTCGCCGACCCCGAGCGGCTGCTGCTGGTCGGCACCGCGTTCCAGACGATCGGCCTCGGCTTCCCGAGCGCAGTCGGTGCGGGGGCGGCGCGACCCGAGTCGACGATCGTGCTCGTCACCGGCGACGGCGGCGCGCTCATGGGCATCGCCGACCTCGATTCGGTGATCCGCACCGTGCGGCACGGAGTCGTGGTGGTCGTCAACGACGCCGCCTACGGCGCAGAGGTGCACCAGTACGCGGTGCGCGGCGTGGCCGAGCAGCCCATGCTGATCGAGCAGGTCGACTTCGCCGCGGTCGGGCGGGGCTTCGGCGCCGAGGCCGCGGTCATCGCGTCGCTCGACGACCTGCGGCTGCTCGAGGCCTGGCTGGCGAGCGGCGCGACCGGCGTCTTCGTCGCCGACTGCCGGGTCAGCCAGCAGGTCGTCGCCCCCTACATGCTCGAGGTCGTCGAGGCGGCGACCCGCGCAGCCGCGAGGGCCGCCACGGCCTGATCGGCGCTACGCCTCGTCGAGCTCGAGCAGGCGGCGGAACAGCGCCAGCACCTCCTCAGGCAGCAGCGGCTCGGCGACGGTCACGTCGCACCGCGTCTCGATCGTCACCCGCCACAGCGCCGCATCCGGCAGCGTCTGGCCGTCGAGGTCGGCGAGCACGCCCGAGGCCATGAGCGTGTCGAGCTGCTCCCGGTCGTCGCCCGGGATCACCTGCAGCTCGAGCACCGCTGCCCGCGTGCGCCCGAGCATCCCACCCGTGCGGGCGACCCTGATCTCGGCATCGTCCACGGCATCCGTCGTCGCCTGCTCCTCGCCGACCCCGACGGCGGCCCACGCCGAGCGCACAGCCTCGGTCTCGGCCGCCTCGGCGCCGTAGCGCGCGACGGATGCGTCGACCGTGGCGCGCGCGAACGTCGCGAAGTCGGCGGTGCGGGAGAGACCGCCCGTCAGCGCGTCGATCCAGATGCGGCCCGGCGCCTCCCAGGCGCTGCCGCCGATCGCCGTCGCCACCAGGTGGAAGGCCTTGTTGGGGATGCCGGAGTTGATGTGCACGCCGCCCAGGTCGTCGGTCGTGACGACGAAGTCGCGCATGTGCGCGGGCTGCGGATCCTTGCCGAGCACCGGGTCGTCGTAGGCCGTGCCGGGCGCGGCCATCGAGCGCAGCGCCTCGCCCCGCACCGTGTCGGTGAACACGCCGGCGCCGATCAGCCAGTCGGCCTCGTCTGCTGTCTGCCCGAGGTGGTGCTGCTTGACGAGCGAGCCGAGCACGTCGGCGATCGACTCGTTCAGCGCACCCGACTGGTCGCGGTAGACCAGATCGGCGGTCGACGAGATGACGCCGTGGCCGAGCTCGTGGCCGATCACGTCGATCGCGTTCGTGAAGCCGGCGAACACCTCGCCGTCGCCGTCGCCGAAGACCATGCGCTCGCCGTCCCAGAACGCGTTGTCGTACCGCTTGCCGTAGTGCACCGTGGCGAGCAGCGGCAGCCCCGCGCCGTCGAGCGAGTCGCGGCCGAAGGCTTCGAACAGCATGCGCCAGGCGGCGCCGAGCCCGTCGTAGGCCTGGTCGGCGGCCGTGTCGCCGGTCGGGCCGGCGCCCTCGGCGCGCACCTCGACGCCCGGCAGGGTCGTGGTGCCCTGCGCGTCGCTGATCGTGCGGCGCGGGGCAGGCGGTCCGTCGGGCACGAGCGACGGCCTCGGTGCGCGCAGACCGGGGTGCGACGGGGCGGCCCGCTCGGCGCGCACATCGCGGTCGACGCCGAGGGTGCGGGCCGCGACCGCGGCGGCGGGGAGGTCGGCGGCGGCAAGCTGCTCGAGCAGGTAGGGAGGCACGATGCCGCGGCGCACCGGCGCGTCGTGCGCGGTGCCGTCGGGGCTGCGGCGATCGCCCGTGCGAGGCCCTCGCCGAGCGCCCGCGCCTCGGCCCGCCCGCCGCGCTCCTTCACCGCCGCGACCAGCCCGCGCACCGCGCCGCGATAGGCGGCGGCCGCGACGAGCGGCACCCCGTCGAGCTGCTCGTGCAGCGGAGGGCCGAGCAGCAGCGCGGCGCAGTCGTCGCACACCGCGATGTCGACGGCGCCGCAGCCCGCGCACTCGACCGGCCACAGCACCCCGGCCGCCTCCCGCAGCACCGCACGCATCCGCACGCCGGCATCGTGACGGGCGGATGCGTCGGTGCGGGCGGGGCGAGCGGGCGGCTGTGGAGAGCGCCCTCGAGAGCGGCGCGGGCAAGCGTTACTGCTGGGTGGCCACCAGGGCGATCGGCCCCAGGCCCTGCACCTGGCTCCAGACCCTGCCGCGCAGCGACAGCAGCGAGCCGTCGACGCCCAGCGCGCGGAGCGTCGAGGTGCCCTCGCTGCCGCCGACGATCGCCTGCACCGGCTCGCCGGGCGAGGGCAGCTGCTCCGACTCGCCGCCGATGGCCAGCACGCCGATCTGCGACCGGTCGCCGCTCGCGGCGAGCACCGCGATCTCGGTCGAGCTCACCCAGGTGAGATCGCTCGCGGTGCCCTCGAGCCGCGGCATCGCGTAGGGCTCGCCGAGCGACACGGGGGCGCCCTCGCCGTCGCGCACGACGGCCGTCACCCACACCTCGCTCGTGCTGCCCTCGACGGTCACGATCGCCAGCCGGGCGCCGTCGCGCGAGAGCTCGATCGCGACGACGCGATCGGAGCCGGCCGGCAGCGGGATCTCCCGCCGGGCGCCGTCGCGCCAGGCCAGCAGCCGCTGGGGCGCCGCGGCCTCCTGCACGATCACCCAGCCGCTGTCGTCGGTCGTGGCCGGCAGCGCCGCATCCGCCGAGATCGCGACCGGGTCCGCCCCGGGCTCGAGCCAGAGTGCGGTGGTGCCGGTGGTGGCCACCCCGCCCGCGGCGCCCACGGTGTAGGCGGTGGCGCCGATCGAGGAGAGCGTCGGGCCGACGTCGTCGATGCTCACCGCGCCGCCGCCGATCGGGCGCAGCGTGCTGCCGTCGAGCACGAGCGGCCGCTGGTCGACGTCGCCGTCGTCGAGCGCCGCGGCCGAGGCGCTGGTGGCGGTGAACCCGTCGAGGCCCTCGATCTGCACGCGCGCCTCGCGCACCTGCAGGTCGCGCAGCGACAGCGCCAGCTGGGCGGCGAACGGCTGCAGGCTGGTCGATCCGCGCTGCTCGACCTGGGCGATGTCGAGCGTCACCGTGGCGATCGTGCCCTCCATCAGCACCTCGCCGACCCGGCTCGCCTCGGGGGCGCCCGCGGTGGTGACCGCGGGCGCGAGCCAGGCCGAGGGCCCGCCGAGCAGCGCGTCGACGATGCGGCTCGGCAGGGTCGTCGCGGTGCGCTCGAACCAGCGCACCTCCGGCACCGAGCGCGTGCCGTCGCGCGTCAGCCAGTGCACCGGGTGCGGGCGGTAGAGCTGGGCGAAGTGGAAGCCCGAGAGCACGATGCCGTCGGGCGCGAGCGCGATGCGCCACTCCCCCGCGACCCGCAGCATCCGGAACTCGAGCAGCCGGTCGGCCCCGGCGAGCTCGAGCGCGCCGCCCGCGTCGACCTCGGACATCGCGGTGACCGTCGCGGTAGCGGCGGTCTCGCCGCCGAGCGACACCTCGGGCTGGCCCGAGCGCACGATCACCCGCGCGCTCGGATCCCACCGCTCCGACTCGCCGGCCACCAGGTACTCGCGGGCGATGGCGAAGTCGTCGTCGGGGCTGATGCCCGCGGCGAGGAAGCCGAGCACGATCTCCTCCTGCGTCGCACCGGCGCGCGGCGCCTCGGCGAGGAACACGAGGTCGCTGGTCTGCTCCTCGACGTCGACCTGGCCCGGGCTGACGGGCCCCGCGTCGGGGATCGCGACGCAGCCGGTGAGCAGCAGCAGCATCGCGGCGGCGGCGGTGGCGAGGCGCTTCATCGCTCCACCTCCTCGGTGGTCGTGGTGATGGTGGGGTCGACGAGCGCGATGGGCGCGCTGGCGGGCTCGTCGCCCGTCTCCGTCGGAGGCAGCTGATCGACCGGCAGCACGATCGCCGCGGTGTCGGCCGGGGGCAGCTCGATCGGCGACGCGACGACGCGCGAGCCCGCGCGCGGCAGCGTGAGCCGGAAGGCGGTGCCCTCGCCGGGCTTCGACCACACGTCGATCCAGCCGCCGTGCAGCGCCGCGTCGTCGCGGCTGATCGAGAGGCCGAGCCCGGTGCCGCCGGTGCGGCGCTGGCGCGACGGGTCGGCGCGCCAGAACCGGTCGAACACGCGCGGCACCTCGGCCTCGGTCATGCCCACGCCGTGGTCGCGCACCGCGATCGCCGCCGCGTCGCTCGTCGAGTCGACGGTCACGACGACGGGCCTGCCCTCGCCGTGGTCGATGGCGTTGCCGAGCAGGTTCTGCAGGATCCGGCGGATGCGGCGAGGGTCGACCTCGGCCTCGAAGTGCCCGCCGGGGGCGACCAGCCGCAGCTCGGTGCCGCGCTCGAGCGCGAGCGGCTGCACGGCGTCGATCTCGGCCTCGGCCAGGCGCACGAGGTTGGTGGGCTCGATCTCGAGCTGCGCGGCGCCGGCGTCGAAGCGGCTGAGCTCGAGAAGGTCGGCGAGCAGCCCCTCGAAGCGCTCGATCTGGGTGTGCAGCAGCTCGACCGTGCGCGCCGCCACCGGATCGAACGCTTCGCGACGGTCGTGCAGCACGTCGCCCGCGAGCCGGATCGTCGTCAGCGGGGTGCGCAGCTCGTGCGAGACGTCGCTGACGAAGCGCTGCTGCACCGTCGACAGCGTCGCGAGCTCGTTGATCTGCCGCGAGATCGAATCGGCCATGTCGTTGAACGAGGCGCCCAGCTTGGCGATCTCGTCGTCGCCCTGCACGGGGATGCGCACGTCGAGCTCGCCCGCGGCGATGCGCGCCGACGAGTCGGCAGCCAGCTGCACCGGGCCCACGATCATGCGCGCGACGAACCAGGTGATGAGGCCGATGAGGGCGATGAGGGCGGTGCCGCCGAGCGCCATCGTGAGCTGCATGAACGAGAGCGTGCCCTGCGTCGAGCGCAGGCTGGTCTGCAGGTAGAGCTCGTAGCGCCCGGCGAGCGGCACCTCGACGGGCGAGCCGACGATGATCGCGGGCTGGGCGCCGTCCGCCGTCTCGAGCCGCACCGACTGGTAGTACGGCGAGACCTCGGATGCGCCTGCGACGGCCGTGCGCAGATCTCCCGTCAGGAGGTCGGTGTCGAAGCCCTGCGACTGCACGTCGTTCATCTGCAGCAGCGTCGGCTCCTGGTCGTCGCTGCGCAGCATCGCGTACTCGGTGCTCGCGCGCGACGAGATCAGGCGGGTGACGGCGTCGAGCGCCCGGTCCTGGAGCGCATCCACCTCACCGCTGGTGAGCGACTGCGTCACTGCCTCGTTGAAGATCTGCTGCATCTCGCTCGAGGCGCGCACCGACTCGACGAGCGCCTCGTCGCGGCGGGTCTCGAAGAGGTTCTGGCCCACCGACGCCGACATGTAGCCGAACACCCCGATGAGGGCGAGCGTCGACAGCGCCATGCTGGCGGCGACGACGCGCCACTGCAGCGAGCGCCGCAGCACGCCCGTCGCCCGCTCCCAGTACGTGCGGGGTCGCACGGCCATCGCCCGCCTAGCCGATGGGCGCGCCGGCCCGGTAGCCGACGCCGCGCACGGTCGTCACGACCACGGGGTTGTCGACGTCGCGCTCGACCTTCGACCGCAGCCGCTGCACGTGCACGTTCACGAGGCGGGTGTCGGCCTTGTAGTGGTAGCCCCAGACCTGCTCGAGCAGCATCTCGCGCGAGAAGACCTGGTTGGGCTTCGAGGCGAGCGTCACGAGCAGCTCGAACTCGAGCGGCGTGAGCGCGATCGTCTGCCCGGCGCGGGCGACGCTGTGGCCCTCCACGTCGATGTCGAGGTCGGCGACGCGCAGCGTGCCGCCGCGCTCCTCGCGCTGCGGGCGCAGGCGGGTGCGCACGCGGGCGACGAGCTCCTTCGGGTTGAACGGCTTCACGACGTAGTCGTCGGCGCCCGACTCGAGGCCGACGACGATGTCGGTCGGGTCGCCCTTGGCCGTCAGCATGATGATCGGCACGCCCGACTCCGCCCGGATCTCGGTGCAGATCTGGATGCCGTCCTTGCCGGGCAGCATGAGGTCGAGCAGCACGAGATCGGGGCGCAGCTCGTGGAAGCGGGCCACCGCATCCGCCCCGTCGGCGACGTGCTCGAGCCGGTAGCCCTCGGCCGAGAGCACGATGCCGATCATCTCGGCGAGCGCCAGGTCGTCGTCGACGACGAGGATCGTCTGCTCGCCCATGGCGCCTCCCTGGCTCAGCTCCGGCTCGCGCCGGGGCCGCGCGCGGCGGCGCGGCTCCCGTCAGCGTATCCGAGCACGCCTCGGATCTGCCGTCACTCCGCCTGACGCGTCGGCAGCTGCCGCATGCGGGCGTAGGGGCTGAGCAGGATGGGCAGCGCGCCGAGCATCGCGACGACGGTGCCGATCCAGATCGCCGGCACGGTGCCGAGCACGGTGCCGAGCCAGCCGGCCAGCAGCGCGCCGATGGGCATCACGCCCCACACCACGAAGCGGATCGAGGCGTTCATGCGGCCCAGCAGCGGCTTCGGGCACACGCGCTGGCGGGCCGTCACCTGCACGATGTTGTAGACGAGGATGCTGAAGCCGAGCAGCACCTCGAAGACGATCAGCAGCGGCACCGCCAGCGGCGGGAAGTGCGCAGCGAGCGGCAGCAGCGCGGCCGAGCTGGTGAACACGAGCGTCGACAGCGCGAGCGCCTGACCCTCGCCGATCCAGCGGGCGATGCGGTTGGCGAGCACCGAGCCGACCAGGCCGCCGATGGCGCCGAGCGTCATGAGCACGCCGTAGATGGCCGGGTCGAGGCCGAGGATGCGCAGGATCAGGATGGGCGAGAGCGTCATGCCGATCGAGGTGCCGAGGTTGGTGAGCGCGGTGGTGCCCACGATGCGCACGAGGAAGTCGGTGCCGGCGACGAACCTGAGGCCGTCGCCGATCTCGCGCACGAGGTGCTGCCGCTCATGCTTGGGCTTCACCTGCTCGTCGTCGCGCACGAGCATGAGCGAGATCGCGCTGAACAGGAACCCGACGGCGTTGACGGCCAGCAGGATCGGCGCCGAGACGACGCGCAGCAGCACGCCGGCGACGGCGGGGCCGCCGAGGCGCATGGTCTGCGCGGTCGCCTCGAGCGCGCCGTTGGCGGGGCCGACGTGCTCGTCGCGCACGAGCACCGGCACGAACGACTGGTAGCCGACGTCGAAGAAGACGGTCGCGATGCCGACCACGGCGCCGATCACGAACAGGTGCCACATCTCGAGCATGTTCGCGAGCCACAGCAGCGGCACGGCGGCGACCGCGACGACCCGCACGAGGTCGGCGGCGATCATCACGTTGCGCTTGCGCACGCGGTCGAGCCAGGCGCCGGCCGGCAGGCCCACCAGCAGGAACGCAGCCGTCTCGGCGGCGTTCAGGTAGCCCATCTGCGCGTCGGTGGCCTGCAGCATCGAGACGGCGACGATGGGCATCGCGAGCGCGGCGAACTGGGCGCCGAGCTGGCTGAGCCCCTGCCCCGCCCAGAACGCGGGGAAGCCCCGCTCGCGCCAGAGGCCGCGGTGGCTGGGCGGCGCGTCGAGCGGGCTCGGCGGGCCGGGCGCGGTGCCGCCGCGCGCGTCGGGCGCGGCGGCGTCGGCGGGCGGTGCATCGGGGGCGGATGCGTTGGGCTCCACGGTCATGCACGTGACGATACACGAGTGATTGGGTTCTCCCAATCACTTTCTGCGAGTCCCCGTCTCTCGTGTGGCCCGCCCCTGTTTCGCTCGACCCCTTCCACCGAATCCGACCCGGTGGACCGGGTCGATATTGGTGGAAGGGGTCCGCGGCGCGTGTGCCGGCGAGCCGCTGCGGCGAGCGCGCTGCCGCGCCGAGCGAGCTGCCGCGCCGAGCGAGCTGCCGCGCCGAGCGAGCCGTGCCGCCGAGCGGCCCACGCGCAGCCGGTCGCTAGCCTGAGCGCATGACCGACAGCGCGCCCGCAGACACCGGGCTGACCGCGAAGGCGAAGGCGCTCTCGTCGCCGCTGCGCTGGCGCATCCTGCGCCTGTGCCTGCACCAGCCGCGCACCAACAAGGAGCTCGCCGAGCTGCTCTCAGTCAACCCCGGCACGATGCACCACCACGTGCAGTCGCTCGTCGACACCGGCTTCCTCGCCGCCGAGGAGCCGCGCGCCGGCGCCCGTGGCGCGAAGGAGATCCCCTACCGCGCCACCGGCCTCACCTGGCACGACTCCGCGGCGCCGCTCGCCGCGCCCGTGCTCGTGCAGACCTTCCTGCAGGAGATCGAGGGCGTGAAGCCCACCGACCTCGAGGTCAGCCGCCTCGGCGTGCGACTGACGCCCGCCGACCTCGACGAGTACCAGCGCCGCGCCGGCGAGCTGCTCGAGTGGCTGCGCAGCCGCGACTCGAGCGAGGGCGACCCGTTCTCGATCCTGGTCGCCATGCACCCCGACGTGCAGCAGCGCCGCTGACGCCGAGCCCGGCGCCCCGTCGATCCGACTCCTGCTGCTCCGGCTCCCGCTGCCCGGCGCTCGCTGCTGGGGCCTCCTACGACTCCAGGCCCTCGTGCGCCTCGAGCCACTGCTCCTCGAGCTGCCCGATCTTCTCGTCGAGCCCGGCGAGCTGCGTCTGCAGCGCGGTGAGCGCGTCGAGGTCGCTGTGGTCGACCACCTCGAAGCGCTCGAGCACGCCCTCGCGCTCCTTGTTCGCCTTCGCCAGCCGACGCTCGAGACTCGCGGCCTCCTTCTCGAGCGTGCGCCGCTCCGCGCCGCTGAGGGCCGGCTTGCCGGGCACTGCCGCGGCAGGCGCCCCACCGGCCGCCTGGGCCTTGGACCCCGTGACCGAGCCCTTCCCCGACATCGCCAGGTACGCATCCACGCCCCCGGGCACGTGCCGCAGCGCGCCGTCGAAGATCGCGTACTGGTGGTCGGTGACGCGCTCGATGAGGTAGCGGTCGTGGCTGACGACGATGAGGCAGCCGGCCCACGAGTCGAGCACGTCCTCCATGGCGGCGAGCATGTCGGTGTCGAGGTCGTTGGTGGGCTCGTCGAGGATCAGCACGTTCGGCTCGTCGAGCAGGATCAGCAGCAGCTGCAGGCGGCGGCGCTGGCCGCCCGAGAGGTCCTTCACGAGCGTCGAGAGCTCGCCCGAGCGGAAGCCGAGGCGCTCGAGCAGCTGCCCGGGCGTGAGCTCCTTGCCGCCCGACGCGTAGCTCGACTTCAGGTTGCCGACGACGACGCGCACGGGGTCGTCCTCGTGCTGCTTGAGCTCTTCGAGCTCCTGCGTGAGCTCGGCGATCTTCACCGTCTTGCCGGTCTTCACGCGCCCTTCCGTGGGGCGGATGCGGCCTGCGATCAGGGCGAGGAGGGTCGACTTCCCGGCGCCGTTGCGACCGAGCACGCCGGCGCGCTCGCCGGGCGCGATGCGCCAGGTGACGTCGTCGAGGATCGTGCGGCCGCCGAGCTCGACCGAGACGTCCTCGAGGTCGACGACGTCCTTGCCGAGGCGCGTCGCGGCGAGCTGCGCGAGCTGGATCGGGTCGCGCACCGGCGGCTCGTCCTCGATCAGCTGCGTGGCGGCCTCGATGCGGAACTTCGGCTTCGCCGTGCGGGCGGGCGCGCCGCGGCGGAGCCACGCGAGCTCCTTCTTCATCAGGTTCTGGCGCTTCGCCTCGCTGGCGGCCGACATGCGGTCGCGCTCGACGCGCTGCAGCACGTAGGCCGCGTAGCCGCCCTCGAACGGCTCCACGAGACCGTCGTGCACCTCCCACGTGCCCGTGCACACCGCATCCAGGAACCACCGGTCGTGCGTGACGGCGACGAACGCGCCGCGGCCGCTGGCGTAGCGGGCGTTCAGGTGGTCGGCGAGCCAGGCGATGCCCTGCACGTCGAGGTGGTTGGTGGGCTCGTCGAGGAACAGCACGTCCCAGTCGCCGGCCAGCAGCTGCGCGAGCGCGACGCGGCGGCGCTGGCCGCCGGAGAGGTCGCCGACGCGCGCGTGCCAGTCGAGGTCGCCGACGAGGCCCGCGATCAGGTCGCGGATGCGCGCGTCGCCCGCCCACTCGTGCTCGGGGGTGTCGCCGACCACGCTCTCGGCGATCGTCGCGTCGGGGTCGAGGGTGTCGCGCTGGTCGAGCACGCCCACCTGCAGGCCGCCGCGGCGCGTGACGCGGCCGCTGGTGGGCTCGAGGCTGCCAGCGAGCACGCGCAGCAGCGTCGACTTGCCGTCGCCGTTGCGGCCGACGATGCCGATGCGGTCGCCGTCCTCGAGGCCCAGCGAGATCGACTCGAAGACGGTGCGGGTGGGGAAAGCCATGCCGACGCGCTCGGCGCCAAGGAGGTGTGCCATATCGCCTCCATTCTCCCGCACGCCGCGCACTCGATCTCAACGTGCTGGGCGTGCGTTCGCCGCACAGGGTGCGCCATGCGCACACCTGGCACGTTGAGATCGGTCGGTCAGTCGATCAGGCGGGCGCCCGGCACCGGGCCCGTGACCTTCACGGCCATCACCTGCGCCGCGCCGAGCGACGCCTGCAGCTCGACGGCCGACTCGACGCTGTCGCACAGGAACGCCACGGTCGGGCCCGATCCCGAGACGATGCCGGCGAGCGCGCCGGAGCGCTCCCCCAGCTCGAGCGTGCCCACCAGCCGCGGGCGCAGCTGCAGGGCGGGCGCCTGCAGGTCGTTCTGCAGCGCCTCCGCGAGCATCGACGCGTCGCCGGCCCGGAGCGCCTGCAGCACCCGCGCATCCACCGTCGGCACGTCGTGGGCAGGGGCGATGTCGGCGGCGTGCAGCGCCCGGTGCTCGTCGAGCGCCCGGTAGACGTCGGGCGTCGAGAGGCCGTCGTCGGCGTAGGCCAGCACCCAGTGGAACTGCCCGCGCGCGAGCGCCGGCGTCAGCTGGTCGCCTCGGCCGGTGCCGACGGCCGTGCCGCCGGCGAGCGCGAACGGCACGTCGGCGCCCAGCTCGCGGGCGATCTCGTGCAGCGCGTCGCGGCCCAGGTGCAGGCCCCACAGCTCATCGCAGGCGACCAGCGTCGCCGCGGCGTCGGCCGAGCCGCCGCCCATGCCGCCGGCGATCGGCACGTGCTTGTCGATCGACAGCGAGACGCCGTCGGTCACGCGGCCGCGCCGGGCGAGCGCCATCGCCGCGCGGATCGCGAGGTTGTCGGCGCCCGTCGAGAGGCCGCTGCTGGCGATGGGGCCGGTGAAGCGCACCGAGAAGTCGGGTGCCGAGGTGGCCTCGACGATCTCGTAGAGGCTGACCGCCTGGTAGGCGGTCGCGACGTCGTGGTAGCCGTCGTCCTGCAGCGAGCCCACGCCGAGGTGCACGTTGATCTTGCCGGGCGCTTTCGCCCGCACCGTGCTCCTGCTCACCACGGAACCCAACCTAGTGCGCCGACCGGCCTCCTTCCTGCGCGCCAGGACCTACGGCGGCACTCAGCCCGCGACCGAGCCGAAGATCTGCTCGATCTCGTCCTTGGCCGCATCCACCGACGCCGCGTCGGGCAGCTTCTCGATCGTGAGGTTGACGGGGGTGCCGGTCTTGTTGGGCGCCTGCGCCGCCGCCGCGAGGCGCGTGCCGTCGGCGAGCCGCCAGCGCACGACGGGCTGCGCGGCCGCGAGGTTCTCGCCGTGCGCGGCGCCGTGCCGGGCGTCGACGGCGGCGCGCACGGCGGCGAGCGCCTCGAGCCGCTCCCCCGGCACCGTCTTGGTGCGCGACACCGCGAACGTGCCGTCGGCCTGCTGCCCGGGCAGCCGCCCCTTGCGGTCCTGCTCGAAGTCGACCGTGATGCCCTGCGACCACCACGGCTCGACGCCGTGCTCGGCGACGAGCCAGTCGGCGATCTGCCGGTGCGTCCACTCGAGCGCGCCGGCCTCCTGCAGCAGGTCGCGCCACTGCGCGTGCGTGCGGCCGGTGGCGGCGCGCATCGCCTCGGCGCCCATGTTGCGCTCGATCCGCTCGGGCATCAGTCCTCCTCGGCGACGGCCTGCCTGCGCACGGCGGGGTCGGATGCGTCGACGCGCACGCCGCTCGCCTCCCCGGCCTCCGCGATGCGGATGAAGTCGTCGAGCACCAGCGCCTCGCCGCGCAGGGTCGGATCCACACCCGCGCGCTCCAACACCTCGGTGGCCGCGGCCGACGAGCCGTAGACGCCCGACAGCGCCTGCCGCAGCATCTTGCGGCGCTGGCCGAAGGCGCCGTCGATCACGGTGAAGGTGCGGCGGCGCAGCGCCTCGTCTCCCCGAGGCGGACCGCGGTGGAAGCCCACGAGCACGCTGTCGACGTTGGGCACGGGCCAGAAGATCTGCCGCGACACGTCGCCCTCGAGCGCCCACCGCCCCCACCAGGCGACCTTCGCCGAGGGCGAGCCGTAGGCCTTGGTGCCGGGGTGCGCGGCGAGCCTGTGGCCGACCTCGGCCTGCACCATCACGAGCGCGCGCTCGATGGTCGGGAACCGCTCGAGCAGGTGGATCAGCACCGGCACCGACACGTTGTAGGGCAGGTTGGCGACGATCGCCTGCGGCGGCGTCGGCAGCGACTCGATGGTGAGCGCGTCGTGGTGCACCACCGCGAGCTGCGCGTCCGGCTGCTTGCGGGCGACGGTGCGCGGCAGCAGCTCGGCGAGGCGGCCGTCGATCTCGACCGCGGTCACCCGGGCGCCGACCTCCGTCAGGCCGAGCGTGAGCGACCCGAGACCAGGGCCCACCTCGACGACATCGCGACCGGACACATCCGCGGTCCTGACGATGCGCCGCACCGTGTTGGCGTCGACGACGAAGTTCTGCCCCCAGCGCTTGGTCGGCGTGAGGTCGAGCTCGGTCGCGAGCGCGCGGATCTCGGTGCCGCCCAGCAGCGTCTCGGCGCTGCGGTGGCCGTCGATGGGGCGCGCGTCGCCGGCATGGGCGCCGCCGGCGTGCCTGCCGCTCGGATCTCGGTCGCTGCTCACGCGTCGAGCCTATGCCGAGCGCGCCGCTGGGCGGTGCTCAGCGCCATGCGACAGGATGCCCCTGTCGAAGGAGACCGCCATGGCCCCCACCTCAGCCCCGTCCGGCACCGCAGACAGGCGGATGCGCTCCGGCGCCCGCGCACGGATCCTCGCCGCGCTCGCGGTCGTGGGCACCGCCGCGCTGCTCACCGCCTGCGCGACCGCCGGCCCCGGCCAGTCGACCGCGCCGACCGGGCCCGGGACGGGCGTCGCAGGCGCGGCACCGGTGCCGATCGACGACGAGCGGCTCGCGAACCCCATGGTCGGCGACCTCGTCGCGGCGGACGGCTACGCGCTGCGGTGGAACGTCGCCGGCGAGTCGGTGGCGTTCTTCCTCGGCGGCTCGGGCGGCGGCGGTGGCTGCATCCCGCAGCCGCACGCGATCGAGCTCGACCAGGCGGCGGCCGAGCTGCACCTCGGCTTCGACGGGCCCGACCCGGCGATGGCCTGCACGGCCGACTTCCGCATCCACGGCTGGGAGCTCGCGCTGCCCGAGTCGGTCGACGCGTCGCAGGTGTGGACGGTGCTGCTGCAGGACCTGCAGCAGCCCGGCACGATCGAGACGCAGCTCGGGCCCGACGACATCCTCACCTCGGGCGCCACCGCCGACCCGCAGCCGTCGCTCATCCCGGATGCCCCGACCGACGGCGCGGCACCGGCGCCCATCCCCTCCGACCAGCTGCCCGAGGCCGACGTCTCGATGCAGGACGCGTCGGTGCGATGGATCGAGCCCGGACGCCGCCTCGCGGTGCTGCTCGGCGGCTCGGGCGCCGCGCAGTGCGTGCCCACGCCGATCTCGGCGCGGGCCACCGGCCCCGGCACCGTCGAGGTCGCGTTCGAGTTCCCGAGCGGCGACATGGACTGCAGCGCCGACTTCCAGCTCTACGGCTGGCAGTTCGAGCTCGAGGAGCCCGTGTCGGGCACGCTCCCGGTCGAGGTCACCGTGACGGGCGCGACCGCGGCCGACAGCTCGACCGTGCTGCCGCTGCAGCCCGACGAGCTGCTCGGCACGCCGTAGCCGGCTCTGCTCAGCGCCAGTCGCCGTAGGCGCGCAGCGTGTTCTCGGCGGTCTCGGCCGCGAGCTCGTCGGCGTCGACGCCCAGCCGCTCGGCCATCGACCGCACCGTGACCGGGGTCAGGTAGGGGCTGTTGGGCCGGCCGCGGTGCGGCGCGGGCGTGAGGAACGGCGCGTCGGTCTCCACCAGGATGCGGCTGCGGTCGGCGACCGCGAGCGCCGCGTGCAGGTTCTTCGCGTTCGAGAAGGTGACGGTGCCGGCGAACGACAGGTACCAGCCGTGCTCGGCCGCGAGCCGGGCGAGGTGCTCGTCGCCCGAGAAGCAGTGGAAGACCGTCGTCTCGGGCGCCCCCACCCGCAGCAGCGTCTCGACCACCGCGTCGTGCGCGTCGCGGTCGTGGATCTGCAGCGCGATCCCGTGGCGCTTGGCGATGTCGATGTGCGCCTCGAACGACTCGTGCTGCGCGCGCCGGCCGTCGTCGCCGGTGCGGAAGAAGTCGAGCCCCGTCTCGCCCACGGCGCGCACGCGCGGCTGCGCCGCCAGCCGGTCGATGACGGCGAGCGCCTCGGGCAGCGTGCCCGCCTCGGCGTACCCGGGCGCCTCGTTCGGGTGCAGCGCGACGGCCGCCAGCACGCGAGGGTCCTGCGCGGCCAGCGCCGCCGACCACTCCGACGACTCGACGTCGCCGCCCACCTGGATCACGCCCGCGACGCCCGCCCGCTCGGCGGCGTCCAGCGCCGCCCAGTAGGGGAACCCATCCCCGTCCTTGATCTCCAGGTGCGTGTGGTTGTCGTAGATCGGCACGCCGAGCGGCTCGGGCGGCTCGGGCCGGGTGAGGTCGCGCTTGCCGTCGTCGAAGCGCTCGCGGATGTACTCGCCGCCGGGCAGCTCGGTCGCGCGCGGCGCCTCGCCGAGCGTCTCGGATCGGTCGTCGGCGAGCGGTGCGGTTCCGTCGTGGCTGCGGGGCATACGGCAAGCCTAGGAGCGTTGCACCATGGGAGATGCTGAGGCACCGTCCAGGTTCCGCCATGCATCGACTGCCACGATGTCCGCAAATCCCGGTTCTCGACGCCCTCGTCAGGAGGTCTCCCCGGCATGTTCCGCCGCTTCGCCCTGCCCGTCGCCCTCGCGACCGCGCTGCTGCTGACCGCCTGCGCGACCGGCCCCACCGGTCCGGGTGCGCTGGCGCCGCAGTCCTCGACGGAGACGACGGATGCGTCCGCGGGCGCGACCGAGCAGGGCACGACCGAGGGCGCTTCCGAGAGCGCCGCGGCGGGGGCCGACGCCTTCAGCAGCGCCTCCGCCTCGCTGAACGCCGGCGAGCCGGGCCTGCCGCAGGGCAGCGGCGCGTCGATCGACGACGTCCTGCGCCTCGGAGCGGTCGCCACCTGGGTCGAGGCGCCCGACGTCTTCGCGATCTCGCTGCCGGCGACCAGCGACTGCTGGGCGAGCGCCGGCGAGCCCGTCGCGGTCGACGGCAGCGTGGCGGTCTCGTTCATGCAGGAGGGCGAGTGCGCGATGGCGGATGCCGCCCGCACCTACACGCTGCCGATGCCCGCCGGCGTCGACACCTCCGAGGCGGTAGAGGTGGCGGTCGAGGGGCTCGACCTGCAGTTCACGCTGGCGCTGCCCGCGCCGTAGCGGCTTCGCGGTCGCCGTCGCGCCGTCGCGCGCGCCTCAGCGGCTGAGGTTCGCGAGCGCCTCGTCGAGCCGCTCGAAGTCCTCGTCCATGCCTCCGTCGATGCCCGACTCGACCATCGCGTCGCACGCCGCCTTCGAGCCGTAGGTCGAGGTGATCTCGAGCGAGCTGCGCCCGGCCTGCAGGTCTCGGAACTCGAGCACCTCGAGCGTCGGCTGCCCCGGCTGCTCCTGGAACTCCCAGGTGTGCACGATCCGCCCCTCGACGACCTCGTGGTACGAGCCCCAGAAGCGCCACTCGCCGCCGATCTCGACGGTGTAGTCGAAGCGGCCGCCGGTGTGGGCGTCGAAGCGCTCGATGCGCAGCGTCGAGCCGCGCGGACCCATCCACTGCGAGAACAGCTCGGCGGTCGTGTGGGCGCGCTGCACGTCGGCGGCGGAGGCGTCGAACTCGCGGCGGTGCACGATCGACTGCTCGCCGATGCGCTGGTGGGTGGTCTCGCTCATGCCCCGTGCCTACCGCGCCTGCACGCCGCGCGTCAACGATCCGCGCCCTACCAGCCTCACGCATCCCCTCGCCCCGCCCCGATCGGCCACTCCTGCACGTGACCGCCGCCTCCCGCACCTGACTGGCGCCGCCCGCACCTGACTGGCGGCTCCCGCACCTCACTGGCGCCGCCCGCACCTGACTGGCGCCTCCCGCACCTGACTGGCGGCTCCCGCACCTCTCTGGCGCCTCCCGCACCTTACTGGCGCCTCCCGCACCTGACTGGCGGCTCCCGCACCTCTCTGGCGCCTCCCGCACCTTACTGGCGCCTCCCGCACCTGACTGGCGGCTCCCGCACCTGACTGGCGCCTCCCGCATCTGACTGGCGCCTCCCGCACCCGACTGGCGGCTCCCGCACCTGACTGGCGACTCCCGCACCTGACTGGCGACTCCCGCACCTGACTGGCGCCTCCCGCACCTGACTGGCGACTCCCGCACCTGACTGGCGGCTCCCGCCGGCCAGTGCCCGCTTCCGCGACGGGGTGGCCGTGAGCGCCACTCAGCCACCGCAAGCGCCACTCAGCGACCGGGGGCGCCACTCAGCGACCGGGGGCGCCACTCACCCACCGCAAGCGCCACTCAGCGACCGGGGGCGCCACTCACCCACCGCAAGCGCCAATCAGCGACCGCAGGCGCCACTCACCCACCGGAGGCGCCACTCAGCGACCGGAGACCGGAGGGTGGCGGCGGCCGGGCTCAGGCGGCGGGGGTCGCCTNCGCCACTCAGCGACCGGAGACCGGAGGGTGGCGGCGGCCGGGCTCAGGCGGCGGGGGTCGCCTGCTCGATGCGGGGGAAGAGCGGCGGCACGGTCGTCACACGGCCGGTGCCCGACCAGTCGTGCGCCGACTGGATCGGCTGCGCGAGCACGTCGCCCTCGCCGCCGACCGCGGCCCACAGCGTCTGCGCGCTCTCGGGCATGACCGGCGCGAGCAGGATCGCGGCCGCCCCGATGCCGTGCACGTTCGAGGCCAGCACCTGGTGCAGCCGCTCGCGCTGCGCCTCGTCCTTCGCGAGCACCCAGGGCGCCTGCTCGGTGATGTAGCCGTTCAGCCGCTCGACGATGCTCATCGCGGCGTCGACGGCCTGGTCGATCGCGAAACGGTCGATGGCCTCGTCGGCGCGACGCACCGCATCCGCCGTCAACGCCTGGATGTCGGCGTCGACCTCGACGTGCGGCACGACGCCGTCGCAGTACTTGTGCACCATGGCGATCACGCGCGAGGCGAGGTTGCCGAGGCCGTTCGCGAGCTCGGAGTGGTAGCGGGCGTCGAGGTCCTCCCACGAGAAGGAGCCGTCGGAGCCGAAGGCGATCGCCGACGAGAAGTAGTAGCGGAACGCGTCGACGCCGAACACGTCGGTGATCTGGCGCGGCTCGATGCCGGTCGCCTTCGACTTCGACATCTTCTCGCCGCCGACGAGCAGCCAGCCGTGGCCGAAGACGTGCTCCGAGATCGGCAGGCCCGCGGCCATCTGCATGGCGGGCCAGATGACCGCGTGGAAGCGGGCGATGTCCTTGCCGACGATGTGGTTGGCGGGCCAGCGGCGGGCGAAGAGCTCGTCGTCGACGCCGTAGCCGTTGGCGGTGATGTAGTTCAGCAGCGCCTCGAACCAGACGTAGACGACGTGCGTCTCGTCCCACGGCACCTTGATGCCCCAGTCGAACGTGTTGCGGCTGATCGACAGGTCGGTGAGGCCCTGCTTGACGAACTGCCGCACCTCGTTGCGCACGTGCTCGGGCTGCACGTAGTCGGGGCGCTCGTCGTAGAGCGCGAGCAGGCGGTCGCCGAACTCGCTCAGCTTGAAGAAGTAGTTCGCCTCGCGCACGGTCTCGACCGGCCGCGAGTGGATCGCGCACACCTGCTCGCCCTCGAACTCGCCGGTGCCGGGCACCAGGTCGTTCGGCGTCTTGTACTCCTCGCAGCCCACGCAGTACTGGCCCTCGAACTCGCCGTGATAGACGTAGCCGGCCTCCTTGAGCCGCTCGAGGAAGATGCGCACGCCCACCTTGTGGCGCTCGTCGGTGGTGCGGATGTAGTCGTCGTTCGAGATGTTCAGCAGCTCGAGCTGCGGCTTCCAGGCGGTCTCGACGAGGCGGTCGGTCCACTCCTGCGGGCTGACGCCGTTGGCGGCGGCGGTGCGCATGATCTTCTGGCCGTGCTCGTCGGTGCCGGTGAGCATCCACACGTCGTCGCCGCGCATGCGGTGCCAGCGGGCGAGGACGTCGGTGGCGACCTCGTTGTAGGCGTGCCCGATGTGGGGCACGTCGTTGACGTAGTAGATCGGCGTCGTCACGGAGAAGCGCTCGGGCATGGGGTCCAGTCTAGAAGTCGCGCGGCGACGTCTGACGCCAGGCGTCGGGCGCTCAGACGGGCGGATGCGTGAGCGCGGCCTGGTAGAGCGCGTTGCGCGGGTGCCCGGTCGCCTCCGCGACCTCGGCGGCGGCATCCTTCAGCCGCATCCCGGCGCTCTTCAGCCGCAGCACCTGCGCCACGGCCGCGTCGAGGTCGGCGAGCACCGGTGTGGCGCCCTCGATGACGATGACGATCTCGCCCTTCACGCCGCCCTGCGCCCATTCGAGCAGCTCGGCGGCGGTGCCGCGGCGCACCTCCTCGAACTTCTTCGTCAGCTCGCGGGCGACGGCGATGCGGCGGTCGGGCATCGCGCGGGCGATCGCCTCGACCGACTCGGCGAGCCGGTGCGGCGCCTCGAACAGCACCACGGTGCGCTCCTCGCGGGCGAGGCTCTGGAGGAACCGGTCGCGCTCGCCGCCCTTGCGGGGCAGGAAGCCGTCGAACGCGAAGCGGTCGGTGGGCAGGCCCGACAGGGCGAGCGCGGTGAGCACCGCCGAGGGGCCTGGCAGGCAGGTGACGGCGACGCCGGCGGCGACCGCGGCCTGCACGAGCCGGAAGCCCGGGTCGCTCACGGTCGGCATGCCGGCGTCGGTGAGCACGAGCACGTCCTCGTCGCGGGCGCGCTCGACGAGGGCGGGGGCGGCGGCCTCCTCGTTGTGCTCGTGCAGGGCGACGAGCTGCGGCTGCGCGTCGATGCCCAAGGCGCGGATGAGCTGCTTGGCAGTGCGGGTGTCCTCGGCCGCGATGATGGGCGCGGTGGCGAGCGCCTCGCGGAGCCTGCCGCTCGCGTCGCCCAGGTTGCCGATGGGCGTCGCGCCGAGGATGATCACGCCGCCCAGGCTATCGACGGCCCGGTGTCGACGGCCCGGTGTCGACGGCCCGGTGTCGACGGCCCGACGCCGTCGGGCGCGCTCAGCGAGCCGCTTCGACCCGCAGCGTGCACGCCCGTGCGTCGTCGCTCAGCATCATGTCGACCGACTCCGGGCTGCCGGAATACTTGCGCCGGAGCTCTTCGTCGATCCTCGCCTGCACCTCGTCGTCGACCGGCACGTAGGTGGTCGCGACCTGCGCACGCGGAAGCTCCAGCGCGGCCGCTCGATCACGCTCCGCGATCGAGCCGTCGCCGAGCGCGAACGCCACCGGCCGACCGGCGCGCACATGCCGGTACCACCAGGCTCCGGCGCCGTTCACCGATCGCACGTAGGGCACCCCGTCGATGACCATCGACCAGATCGGCGTCGCGATCGGCTGACCGTCGGCCTTCGTGGTGACCACAGCCACGACCTTCGTCTCATCCAGCACCTGCACCACGTCGTCGAAGCTCATGAGGCCGAACTTACCGCGCTGCGGGAGGCGAACGCAGGGCCGGCGAAGGAACTGGTGCCAGAATCGCCCGCGTGACCCTTTCGAGCGGCGACCTCGCCCAGCGCGACGCCGTCGCCACCGAGGATGCACCCGACGCACCGTCTCCGTCCCGCCTGGCACGGCTGACGGATGCGTACGGTTCCGTCGAGCGGCGCCTTGCCGAGCCGCGCATCCGCCGCCGCATCGAGATCGCGGCGCCGATCGCCATCCTCAGCATCGCGGCCGTCGCGCGGCTGGTCGGCCTCGGCCACCCCGGGATCCTCGTGTTCGACGAGACCTACTACGTCAAGGAGGGCTGGTCGACCTGGCAGCTCGGCTACGAGGGCGAGTGGGGCGAGGGCAGCGACGAGCGCTTCCAGGACGGCGACCCCGGCGGCCTCACCACCGAGGCCGACTACGTCGTGCACCCGCCGCTGGGCAAGTGGATCATCGGCATGGCGATGGCCCTGTTCGGCATGGCCGACCCCTTCTGGTGGCGGCTGCCCAGCGCCCTCGCCGGCATCGCGCTCGTCGGCCTCACCTACGCCATCGCCCGCGGCCTGCTGCGGTCGGTCGCGTTCGCCTCGCTCGCCGGCTTCTGGATGGCCATCGACGGCTTCGCGATCGTGATGAGCCGCACCGCACTGCTCGACGGCATCCTCGCCCTGTTCGTGCTCGCCGGCGCCGGCGCGCTGCTGCTCGACCGGCGCGGCTCCCCCGCCCGCACCATCAGGGCCCTCGCCGACCGACCGAACCGCGTGCTCGCCGCCTTCTGGTGGCGGCCCTGGCTCGTCACCGCCGGCGTGCTGCTCGGCGCCGGCGCCGCCACCAAGTGGTCGGGCGCCGTCTTCATCGCCGCCTTCGGCCTCTGGAGCGTGCTGCTCGACGCGCTCGACCGACGCCGCGCCGGCTACCGCTCCCCCTGGCTCGGCACGCTGCTCTCGCAGGCGCCCACCAGCCTCGTGCTGCTCGTCGGCCCGGCGCTGATCGTCTACGTCGTCAGCTACGCCGGCTGGTTCGACGGCGGCTGGGGCTCGCAGCTCATGCTCGAGCGCGCCGACCTCCGCTGGGGCGGCCTGCTCGCCTGGGTGCCGCTCGGCCTGCAGTCGCTCTGGCAGTACCACCTGCAGCAGTTCGGGTTCCACGTCGGCCTCGTGGGCGACCACGTCTACCAGTCGCCCGCCTACGAATGGCTCTACCTCGGCCGCCCGACGGCGTTCGAGATGGAGGCGGGATCGTCGGGCACCTGGTGGGTGACCGCGCTGCCGAACCTGCTCATCTGGTACGCCTCGGTGGCGGCGCTGGCCTTCCTGCTGTTCCACCTCGGGCGCCGGCTCGACCGCCGCGCGGGCTTCCTGTTGGTGGGGGTCGCCGCCGGCTACCTGCCCTGGCTGCTGGTGCCCGACCGCACGATCTTCCTCTTCTACGCGATCGTCTTCCTGCCGTTCATGGTGATCGGGCTGGCGCTGGCCCTGCAGCACCTCGTGGGGCCGCGCGGTGTCGCGACCGGGCTGGCGGATGCGTCGCCTCGGCTCGACGCGGACCTCGCGGTCGCGGTGCCGCCCCTCGACAAGGTGGAGGGATCCGTCGAGCGGCGGGCCGCGGGCTGGTTCGTGATCGCGGCGCTCGTGGTCGTCTCGGTCGTCGTCTTCGCCTGGTTCTTCCCGGTCTGGTACGGGGTGACGCTCGACTCGGATCTCATGCGGCTGCGGCATTGGCCGCCGACCTGGCCGGGGCGCTGACCGTCGGCAGGCCGCGTCAGTAGGGCTGCGGGAGGTCGCAGACGAAGCCCTCGCAGCGGTAGGCGGCCGGCGCCGACTTGCCCTCGAAGAGCGAGAAGCCTGCCTCGGCGAGCGCGGCCGCCTGCTCCGGGCTCGCGAGCACTGCGCCGGGCTCGCGGCGCATCGCGGCGGGCGGATCGCCGATGAGCACGGTGGTGCGCGGCGGCTCGGCGAGGCTGGCGGCGACGCGCAGCGTCGCGGCGCCCGCGAGGGGGTTGCGGATGGCCAGGCTCGCGTCGAGCAGGCGGCTCGCGCGGGCGAGATGGTCGCCGTCGCCGGTCAGCGCGTAGAGCGCGTGGAGCGCGCCGGCGAGCGACGATCGGCCGCCCGGCGCATCGCCGTCGGAGTCGGGGCCGAGCTGCAGCGCCGGGCCCTGCCCGGCGACGGTCGCGGGATCGGGGGCGGCGTCGAGGATGGCGCGCGCAGCGATGGCCCAGCGTGCCTCGCCGGTCGCGGCGGTGAGCGCGAGCAGCCCCTGCGCGAGGTTGCCGGCGTCTGCCGCGGTCGCGGCCGCGGCCGAGGGCACGCCGTCGAGGCTGGCGTGCACGAGCGCCGCGGGATCGCTGGCGTGGGCGGTCAGCAGGTGCTCGGCCGCGCCTCGGGCGAGCTCGAGCGCGCGGGCGTCGCCGTCGCGCAGCGCGCGCACCGCGAGCGCCTCGATCGCCAGCCCGTTGGCTGCGGTGACGAGCAGCCGATCGAGCGGCGGCCGCTCGACGCCCGGCGTGCCCGGCTCGGCGAGGTGCCAGCCGCCCTCGGCGCGGCGACCGGCGACCGTCGACTCGGCGTCCTCGGCCACGGCGAACCCGCCGCCCGGCAGTCGCAGCACCTCCCCGAGGAAGCCCACGATGCCGGCGGCGACCCGCTCCCGGCCCAGCAGCGTGGCGGCATGCAGCAGC
The DNA here is from genome assembly GCF_030758955.1 of Agrococcus beijingensis. Taxonomy (NCBI): domain Bacteria; kingdom Bacillati; phylum Actinomycetota; class Actinomycetes; order Micrococcales; family Microbacteriaceae; genus Agrococcus; species Agrococcus beijingensis. Next base: position 2,337,940 of record NZ_CP132360.1, read on the forward strand.
TGCGCGTTGTCGATGAGCATCCGCTCGAAGTGCGGCACGCCCCAGTCGCGCTGGGTCGCGTAGCGGAAGAACCCGCCATCGCGCCCGCGCAGGTGCGAGAAGCCGCCTGCCTCGACCACGTTGTCGTCGCCGGCTGCCGCGTCGAGCAGGCGCCCGGCGAGGCCGGGTGCGCCCTGCGCCGCCTGGGGGTCCGTGCTGTCGCCACCGGACGCATCCGCCTCAGACGACTGCGCGTCCGCGCTGCCGCGTTCCGCCGGCTCGGCATCGGCCGCCGCCTCTGCCTCGGCCAGCGCGACGATCAGCCCCGGCTGCGGAAACTTCTGGCCGGTGCCGAGCCCGCCGTGCAGCGGATCCTCGAGCGCGGCGACCCCCGCGAGCGCCGCCCGAGTCTCGGCCGCCGTCGGCGCGGCGCCGCCCTCGCCGGAGGCCGAGGCCCGCAGCGCCTCCTGCACCCGCGCCGCCGTGTCGAGCGCCTGGTCGGGCCGCTCGCGCCACGCGTCGCCGACGGCGGCCAGCACCTGGCGGAACGCGGGCACCCCCTGCACCTCGACCGGCGGGAAGTAGGTGCCGGCGTAGAACGGCAGGCCGTCGGGCGTCAGGAACACGCTCAGCGGCCAGCCCAGCGACCGGGTGAAGGCGGATGCGGCGCCCATCAGCGCCGCGTCGACGTCGGGCCGCTCCTCGCGGTCGATCTTGATCGCCACGAAGCCGTCGCGCAGCGCCTCGCCGATGGCCGGGTCGGCGAACGACTCGCGCGCCATCACGTGGCACCAGTGGCAGGTGGCGTAGCCGACGGAGGCGAACACCGGCACGCCGCGCTCGCGCGCCTCGGCGAAGGCGTCGTCGCCCCACTCGCGCCAGTCGACGGGGTTGTCGGCGTGCAGGCGGAGGTAGTCGCTCGCGGCGCCCGCGAGCCGGTTGTCGTTGCGCTGCTGCATGCGGCGACCGTAGCGGGGCGACCTCGGCACGGGGTGTGCGCGACAGCACCGCGTCACCGCCCCCGGTAGCGCGCGGGGCGCCGCATGGTGTGCCAGTTGCGGCAGGGCTGCGTCGAGCCGCGCCGCACGCCCGTGCACGGCGGCATCGACGGCGGCGGCTCCGCCTCGAGCACGATCTCGCGCCCGTCGATCTCGATCTCGCGGCTCGTCGACCACAGGTGCCAGGCCGGCTGCAAGGCGTTGCAGAGCACCTCGCAGTCGCAGAAGCCGCCCATCGACTCGAGCCGCTCCACGAGCGCCGTCGCGCGCGGCGCGGCCACGTCGCGGTAGTGCTCGGCGAGCGCCAGGTCGCCGGCGCAGCGATGTCGCTCGAGCGCCCGATCGAGATAGCAGGCGAGGCACTCGCCGGGGTCGGGGTCGAGCCACTCGGAGAGCAGCCCGCGCACGTAGGCCTCGGCTTCGTCAGCGATCGATGCGTCCATGCGGTGCACCATCGCACCCGGAGCTCACGCTGCGCGCCGAGCCCGCAGCGCCCTGTGGAAAGCCGCCCGACGAAGGCGCAGTCAGCGCGCGGGCACCGCCCGGTCGACGAACGCGTCGACCGCGGCGAGCGCCTGCTCAAGCGTGAGGTGCCCGGCCTGCGCCAGCTGCGCGAGCCCGTGGGCGACACCCCACGAGGCGGCTGCCAGCGCCTCGATCGCGGCTCCGTCGGCGTCCTCCCCCAGCACATCGCGCACGACGTCGCCGACGAGCTGCTCCTCCGCCGCGATGAGCGGCGCCATCGTGTCGGTGGGCTGCCCCGGCACGCACACCGCGGGGTCATAGATGACGGCGAACGCGTGCGGACGCTCCGCGGCGAACCGCACGTAGTCGTGCCCGATGCGCCGCAGCCGCTCGACCGGGTCGCCGACCCCGCCCGCCGCCCGGTTCGACTCCAGCAGCGCCGCCATCGACCGCTCGGCGAGCACCTTCAGCAGCGCCTTGCGGTCGCCGAAGTGGTGGTACGGCGCGTTGTGGCTGACGCCGGCCGCCCGCGCGACCTCGCGCAGGCTGATCTCGTTCGCGGGCTGGGTCTCGAGCAGCGCCATCGCGCCGCGCTCCAACGCCTCCCGAAGGTTGCCGTGGTGGTAGCCGTCGCCCGATCTTGACACGAGCATGATGCTACGTCACAGTTGGCACTGTCTAGATTCTAGACAGTGCCAAGATCGGCGTCGCAAGAGTCGCCCCACGACCCCACCAGCACCCAAGGAGCCACCATGTCCGCCCTCGTCATCGACGCCCACCCGAACCCCGACTCGCTCGTCTCGGCCCTCGCATCCGCCTACGCCGAAGGGCACGGCGATGCGCGCGTCATCCGGCTGCGCGAGCTCGACTTCGACGTGCACATGCGCTTCGGCTACACGCGGCGCATGGCGATCGAGCCCGACCTCGCCGATGCCCGGCAGGCGATCCGCGACGCCGACCACATCGTCATCGCGACGCCCGTCTGGTGGCGCTCGACGCCCGCGCTGCTGAAGGGCTTCCTCGACCGCGCGCTGCTCCCCCAGCAGGACTACCGCTACAAGGGCTCACTGCCAGAGGGCCTGCTGACCGGCCGCACCGGCCGCATCATCGCCACCAGCGACACCCCGGGCTGGCTCGCGCCGCTGCTGCCCGACACCCGGCTCGACCAGCTGCGCTCGGGCACCCTGGCGCTCTGCGGCATCAAGCCCGTGCGGATGCGTCGCCTCGGCCCCGTCAAGCAGTCCACCGCCGAGCAGCGACAGGCGTGGCTCAGCCAGGTGGCAGCCGACGGCGCGAAGGACGCCGCCCGGGCACCGCGGCGCACCAGCCCGCTGGTCGCGGCCTGACGCACGCGCGACCAGCGCCCCGCTGCCGCGCCTCCGGGCTTGAGCCGGGGGGCGCTGCGCGTGGCAGGCTCGACTGCATGGATGCCACGCGCCAGGTCGTGCCCGTCACGATCGACCACCCGACGGTGCCGCACGTCGACGCCATCGTCGACCTCCCCGCGGCCGCATGGACGAGCATCGTGCTGCTGCACGGCGCCGGCGGTTCCGCCACGCACCCGTGGATGGAGGGCGCCGCCCGCGGGCTGGTCGGCGAAGGCGTCGCGGTGCTGCGCGCGAGCTTCCCGAACGCGCAGGCGGGCAAGCGGCAGCCGGAGCGTGCGCCGAGCGCGATCGCGACCTGGCACGCGGTGATGGATGCGGCGAAGGGCCTCCTGCCGCACCTGCCGTGGGCGGGCGGCAAGTCGTTCGGCGGACGGATGGCCGCAGCCGCCGTCGCGGCCGGCATGCCCGCCACCGGCCTGCTCTACCTCGGCTACCCGCTGCACCCGCCCGGCAAGCCCGAGCCACTGCGCGAGGAGCACCTGCGCGACATCGCGCTGCCGCAGCGGTTCCTGCAGGGCACGAACGATGCGTTCCAGTCGGGGGATGCGCTCGACCGGCTGGTCGCGCAGCTGCCGGACGCGCGCATCGACTGGGTCGCAGGCGGCGACCACTCGTTCCTGGTGGCCGGCGGCGACCGCGACCCGGCGCGCGTGGCCGAGGCGCTCGGCCCGCGGATCGCAGCGCTGCTGCGCTGACGGGCTGGCGGCCTGACGCCGCCGCCCGCCGACGCGTCGCCAGCCCGCGTCGCGAGCCCTCTCCGCGAGCCCGCGCCGCGAGCGCAACGCGGACCCCTTCCACCAAGCGCGACCCGGTGCACCAGGTCGATTTCGGTGGAAGGGGTCGAGCTCGCGGTGCGCAGCCCGGCCGCGCGACCGGCACACGCGAGCGGCCGACGCGCCAGGGCCGCGCGCCGGGCCACGCGACAGGCCCGCGCGAGCGGCGCCGCGCCGAGCCGCTAGTTCGCGTCCGCGGGGTCGCTCGACACGCGGCCGGCCGCGCCCAGGTCGAGCGCGTCGATCGCCGCGATGTCGGCGGCCGACAGCTCGACCGAGGCGGCGGCGAGGTTCTCCTCCATGCGCTCGCGGCGGTTCGACTTCGGGAAGACGATGCGCCCGGCGGCGAGGTGCCACGCGAGCACGACCTGCGCCCACGAGGCGCCGGTCCGGGCGGCGATCTCGCCGATGACGCCGCCGGTGTAGTCGACCTTGCCCTGGCCGAGCGGCCCCCACGCCTCGATCGCGATGTCGTGCTGCGCGGCCAGCGACACCGCGGGCCGCTGCTGGAACTGCGGGTGCAGCTCGATCTGGTCGATCGCCGGGATCACGCCGGTCGACAGGATCTCGGGCAGGTAGCGCTCGTCGAAGTTCGAGACGCCGATCGAGGTGGTGAGCCCCTCCGAGCGCAGCGCGCCCAGCGTCTCCCACGTCTCGACCGGGCTGCCGTTCTTCGGCGTCGGCCAGTGGATCAGGTAGAGGTCGACGTGCGACAGCCCGAGCTTCTCGAGGCTCTCGCCGAGCGCCGCGCGGGTGTCGGCGGCGCCGCGCCGGTCGTTCCACAGCTTGGTGGTGATGAAGAGCTCATCGCGCGGGATGCCGCTGGCCGCGATCGCGCGCCCGACGCCCTCCTCGTTGCGGTAGATCGCCGCCGTGTCGATGTGGCGGTAGCCGGCCTCGAACGCGTCGAGCACGATGCGCTCGGTCTCGTCGGGCTCGACCTTGAACACGCCGAAGCCGAGCTGCGGGATGCTGCGGCCGTCGTTCAGCGTGCGGGTGGGGATGGTCACTCGGTCTCCTCGATGGTCGACGTGTCGGTGGGCAGGGCGGATGCGTCGACCCCGTCGACGTGCCGCTCGTCCGGTCCGCTGTAGGCCGAGAGCGGCCTGATCAGCGCGTTGCTCGCCCGCTGCTCGATGATGTGCGCGGTCCAACCGGTGACGCGCGCGGCGACGAACAGCGGCGTGAAGATGGGCACGTCGAAGCCGATGAGCGCGTACGCCGGGCCCGACGGGAAGTCGAGGTTGGGCTTGATGGGCTTCCGGTCGGCCATGGCCTGCTCGAGCGCGTTGTAGATCTCGAGCACCTCGGGCTTGCCGTAGTGCTCCACGAGCCTGACGAGGGCGGCCCGCATAGTGGGCACCCGCGAGTCGCCGTTCTTGTACACGCGGTGCCCGAAGCCCATGATCTTGCGCTTCTCGTCGAGCGCGGTCTGCATCCACGCATCCGCCTCCTCCGCCGAGCCGACCTCGTCGAAGATGCCCATCACGGCCTCGTTGGCGCCGCCGTGCAGGTGGCCCTTGAGCGCGCCGATGGCTGCGGTGACGGCCGAGTAGAGGTCGGCGAGCGTCGAGGTGACGACGCGGGCGGTGAAGGTGGATGCGTTGAACGAGTGCTCGGCGTACAGCACCATCGACTGGTTGAACGCCTCGACGACGACCGGGTCGGCCTCCTCGCCGAACGACATCCACAGGAAGTTGGCGGCGTAGTCGAGGTCGTCGCGCGGCTCGACGAGCTCGAGGCCGTTGCGGCGACGCTGCTCGTAGCTGACGATCGCGGGCAGCACGGCGAAGAGGTTGAACGCCTTGTCGAGATCGGCGGATGCGTCCTCGGCCTTGGGGTCGTTGGCTCCGACGATGCTGACGGCGGTGCGCACGATGTCCATGGGGTGCGCGCTGTCGGGCAGCGCATCCATCACGGTCTTCACGTTGTCGGGGAGGGCGCGGTGCTGGCGCTCCCTCGCGCAGAACTCGGCGAGCTGGTCGGCCGTGGGCAGGTCGCCGAACCAGAGCAGGTAGGCGACGGCCTCGAACGGCTGCGTCAGCGCAAGCTCGGGCACGGGGTAGCCGCGGTAGAGCAGCGAGTTGGTGTCGGGGTTGACCTTCGAGATCTCGGTGGTGTCGGCGTAGACGCCAGCGAGACCCTTCTTGATGTCGGGCTCGGCCATGGTGCTCCTCGATGAACGGGTGGGCGGACGCCCGACGACTCTATGCCACCGGCCCCGCGCGACCGGCCCGGCGCCACCGGCCCCGCGCGACCGGCCCGGCGCGACCGGCCCCGCGCGACCGGCCCTGCGCGACCCGCACCCGGCCACCGGCCGCAGGCCGCAGGTTGACGGCGCACCCTGCGCCGGTCAGGCTCGAGGCAGACCCTGGAGGCACCCGTGCAGCAGATCCGCATCGAGCAGGCGGTCGACATCGCCGCCCACGCCGACGTCGTCTGGCACGCGCTCGTCGACGAGCCGTCGGCGTGGTGGGGCAAGCCGTACCTGCTGCTCGAGGGCATGCTGCCCGGGATGCCGTGCGTGATCGAGCTGCCGCTGCGCGCGGGCGAGGCCGTGCTCGAGCACGCCGGCGACGCGTCGGCGCTCTGGGGCGTGGTGACCGAGTGCGTGCCGGGCGCGAGCTATGCCTGGCGCGGCCAGATGGGCATGGGCGACAACGTCGAGGGGCACGTGCGGCTGGTGCTCGAGCCGCGCCCGCGAGGCACGCGCGTGAGCCTCGTGCACGAGGCGGCGCTGCTGTGGGGCGACGGCGGCGGCGCCGACGGCGTGCAGCGCTCCTACGACGAGGGCTGGGCCGACCTGCTGGCGCGGCTCAAGGCGCTCGTCGAGACGGGCGCGCGGCACGGGTCGGCGGGGCTGAGCGCGCCGGTCGCGCCCGCAGCGCGCGGCCAGTAGCGCCGACGCGGCCCGGCCCCGAGGCCCGAGAGACCGGCAGATCTCGTCGGCTCAGCGCCTCCGGCGGGATAGTCCCAGCGGAAGCCCCCAGCGCCCGAGACCTGCCGGAGCCGAGCCAGCGACGGCGGACGCAGCGCCTACGCGACGCCGAGCGCCCGCGCCACCACCAGCAGCTGCACCTCGCTCGTGCCCTCGCCGATCTCGAGGATCTTCGAGTCGCGGAAGTGCCGGGCCACCGAGTACTCGTTCATGAACCCGTTGCCGCCGAAGATCTGCGTCGCGTCGCGCGCGTTGTCCATCGCCGCGTCGCTGGCGGTGAGCTTGGCGATGGCCGCCTCGGTCTTGAAGGGCTTGCCGGCATCGCGCAGCCGCGCCGCCTGGTGCCACGCGAGCCGGGCCGTGTGCACGCGCGCCTGCATGCGGGCGAGCGTGAACTGGATGCTCTGGCGGGTCGCGAGCGGCTCGCCGAAGACCGTGCGCTGCTTGGCGTAGTCGATCGCGTCCTCGAGGCAGCCCTCGGCGGCGCCGGTCGACAGCGCCGCGATCGCGATGCGCCCCTCGTCGAGGATGTGCAGGAAGTTCGCGAAGCCGCGGCCCTGCTGCCCGAGCAGGTTGCCCGCGGGCACGCGCGCGTCGACGAACGTGAGCGGGTGCGTGTCGGAGGCGTGCCAGCCGACCTTGTCGTAGGCGGCCTCGACGGTGAAGCCCGGGGTGCCGTTGGGCACGACGATCGTCGAGATCTCCTTGCGACCGCCCTGCTCGCCGGTGACGGCGGTGACGGTGACGAACTTCGTGATCGGCGTGCCCGAGTTGGTGATGAACTGCTTGGCGCCGTTGATGACCCACTCGTCGCCGTCGAGGCGCGCGGTGGTGCGGGTCGCGCCCGCGTCCGAGCCCGCCTCGGGCTCGGTGAGCCCGAAGCCCGCGAGCGCCCTGCCCGCGAGCAGCTCGGGCAGCAGCTCGGCCTTCTGCTCGTCGCTGCCGAAGCGGAACACCGGCATCGCGCCGAGGCTGACCCCGGCCTCGAGCGTGATGGCGATCGACTGGTCGACGCGCGCGAGCGCCTCGATGGCGAGGCAGAGCGCGAAGTAGTCGCCGCCCTGGCCGCCGAGCTCCTCGGGGAACGGGATGCCGAACAGGCCGAGCTCGCCCATCTGCGCGACGACGTCCATCGGCAGCGTCTTCGTGCGGTCGGCCTCGTAGGAGGCCGGCGCGACGACGCGGTCGGCGAACTCGCGGATCGTCTCGGCGAGCGTCACCTCGTCGTCGCTGAGGGCGTAGGTGGCCAGGTCGATCGTCATGCCGTCTCCTTGTCTGAGAAGACCGCCATCCGCGCGGGGATCCCGGGATCCGATCGGGATCCAGCCGGGTCGCTCCACGCTGAGCGGTCGGCAAGTACCTTACGGCACGGGCCGTTGCGCAGACACAGGCCGTTGCGCAGGCACAGGTGCGGATGCGTGCCGTCGCCTGCGCTGGACGCGTCGCGGTATGACTCGTTATACTTTCGGCATGAAGACTGCGATCTCGATCCCTGACCGCGACTTCGAGCGCTTCGAGCGCATCGCCGCGCGGCACGGCATGAATCGCTCCGAGTTCTATCGGCGCGCTGGTCGCCGCCTCGCCGACGAGCTCGAGGGCGAGGCCGAGCTGACCGCGCTCGCGAACGCCGTCATCGCTCGCGTCGGCCAGCCGGCCGCAGACGGCCTGCTCCTGCGGGAGTCGGAGCGCATCATCGGCGAGGGCACCGACTGGTGATCGCGCACGGAGATGTCGTCTGGGTCGACTTCGGGTCGCCGCGCGGCTCAGAGCCGGCGAAGCGGCGGCCGGCTGTCGTCATGCAGGAGGACTGGCTGCTCGCCTCGCAGATCGCCACCGTGCTCGTCGTGCCGTTGACCTCGAACCTCGCGCTGGAGGCCTTCCCCGGCAACGTGCTCGTGCCGGCCCATGCCTCCGGTCTCGACAAGGACTCCGTCGCGGTCGTGTCGCAGCTCGGCGCGGTCAGCCGCGAGTTCCTGGAGCCGTACCCCGTGGGGCGCGTCCCGGCCTACGTCCTCTCGAAGATGGCCGACGGCATCCGCCTGGTCACGGGCATCTGACCGCCCGCTGCCGGTGGCTCAACGGTGCTGGCGCGCCCGGGTGTACTGGTCGGGCCACACCGACGCAGCCGCCTCGCCGTCGAGCTCGGCCTCGGCCGCCAGCGCCCAGTGCGGATTGCGCAGCCAGGCGCGCGCGAGCATGACCGCGTCGGCGTCGCCCTCGGCGAGCAGCTGCTCGGCGTGCGCCGGCTCGTCGATCAGCCCGACCGCGTTGACCGGCAGGCCGGTCGCGGCGCGCACCTCGCGCGCGAAGTGCACCTGGTAGCCGGGCCCCAGCGGGATCTCCTGCCGCGGGTCGAGCCCACCGCTCGACAGGTCGAACCAGTCGGCGCCCGCCTCGGCCGCGACCCGCACGTGCTCGATGGTGCGGTCGACCTCGATGCCGCCGTCGACCCAGTCGGATGCGCTGAGTCGCACCATGAGGGCGGCCTCCGGTGCCGCTGCCCTCACCGCCGCGACGACCTGCCGCAGCAGCTCGACGCGCAGTCCGCCGGCGTCGGCGCCCCACTCGTCGTCGCGCTGGTTGGTGAGCGGCGAGAGGAACTGGTGCAGCAGGTAGCCGTGGGCGGCGTGCAGCTCGATCGCCTCGAAGCCGGCGTCGACCGCGCGGCGGGCGGCCGCCGCGAACAGGCTCGGCAGCTGCGCGACCTCGTCGCTCTCCAACGCGCGGGGCGCGGAGAACCGGCCGAACGCATCCGCCCCCGCAGCCACGCTCTGCCAGCCGCCCTCGTCGGCGGGCGCGGTGCCGTGGCCCGACCAGGGGCGGCGCGCGGAGGCCTTGCGGCCGGCGTGGGCGAGCTGCATGGCGGCGACGGCGCCGTGGGCGCGGATGCGCTCGGCGATCACCGCCCACGCCTCGGCCTGCTCGTCGTTCCAGATGCCGGTGTCCTGCGGCGAGATGCGGCCGATCGGCTCGACCGCCGCCGCCTCGGTCATCACGAGGCCCGCGCCGCCGCGCGCGAACGACGCGAGGTGCTCGAGGTGCCACTGACCGGGGATGCCGTCCTGCCGCTCGCAGGAGTACTGGCACATGGGCGAGACCCAGGCGCGGTTGCGCGCCTCGACCCCGCCCACCTGCACGGGCGCGAAGAGCAGGCTCAAGACGCGTCGCCTCCGGTGGATCCCTCTCCGGTCGTGCCGCCCGCGAAGCCGCTCGGCACCTCGAAGTCGAACACACCCTCGTCGAACGCGTTGTATGCGGCGTAGTCGTTCAGCTCGTACAGGCGGGCGCGCGTCTGCATGCGCGGCACCGCGTCGTCGAGCGTGCCCGTCTCGTTCAGCAGCCCAAGCTCGCGCTCGATCGCGCCCATCGCGATGCGCAGCAGCGACACCGGGTGGATGGCGATGTTCACGCCCACGTCCTGCAGCTGCTGGTGCGTGAAGAGCGCGCTCTTGCCGAACTCGGTCATGTTGGCGAGGATCGGCACGTCGACCGCCGCGCGGATGGCCGCGAACTCCTCGAGCGTGGCCATCGCCTCGGGGAAGATCGCGTCGGCGCCGGCCGCCTCGAGCGCCTTCGCGCGGTCGACGGCGGCGCCGAGGCCCTGCACGCCGCGGATGTCGGTGCGCGCCATGATCAGCAGGTCGCTGTCGCGGCGGGCCCGCACTGCGGCGGCGATGCGCTGCACGGCGAGGTCGAGCGAGACGACCTCCTTGCCGTCGAGGTGGCCGCAGCGCTTGGGGTTGACCTGATCCTCGAGGTGCAGGCCCGAGACGCCGGCGTCCTCGAGCTCGTGCACGGCCCGCGCCACGTTCATCGCCTCGCCGAAGCCGGTGTCGGCGTCGATGAGGGTCGGCAGGTCGGTCATCCGCGAGATCTGGCGGCCGCGCTCGGCGACCTCCGACAGCGTCGTCAGCCCGATGTCGGGCAGCCCCAGCTCGGCCGCCATCACGGCGCCCGAGATGTAGGCGCCCTCGAAGCCCAGCTGCTCGATGAGCGGCGCGGTGAGCGGCGTGAAGGCGCCCGGGAAGCGCTGGATGGTGCCCGAGGCGAGGCCCGCCCGCAGCGCCTTCCGCTTCTCGTTCGGCGTGACGCGGGTCGACAGCACTAGAAGAGGCCCTTCGTGGTGCCGCCGTCGACCGTGCCCGCGGGCGCGACGACGTTGAGCTGGCGCACCTCGTCGGCGGTGAGCTCCGGCAGGCGGTCGACGAGGGCGAGGAAGCGGTCGATCTCGGCGTCGCCGATGATGCCCTGCGCGAGCGTGCGGAGCTTGTGCTCGTACTCCGCCCGGCCGAACGGGCGCGCCCCGGCCGGGTGCGCATCCGCCACCGAGATCTCGTCCTCGATCGTCTCGCCCGAGGTGAGGGTGACGACGATGCGGCCGCCGAACGCCTTCTTGTCGGGGTCGGGGTCGTGGTAGCGCTCGGTCCACACCGGGTCCTCGAGGGTGGTGATCCTGTTCCACAGCGCGACGGTGTCGGGCCGCTGCGCGCGCTCGGGCGCGTAGGAGTCGACGTGGTGCCAGCCGCCGTCCTGCAGCGCGACCGCGACGATGTACGGGATCGAGTGGTCGAGCGTCTCGCGGCTCGCGGTCGGGTCGTACTTCTGCGGGTCGTTGGCACCCGAGCCGATCACGAAGTGGGTGTGGTGGCTGGTGTGCAACACGATCGAGACGACGTTCTCGGGGTCGCGCAGCTCGGGGCGCTCGGCCGAGAGCTTGCGGGCCAGGTCGATCCAGGCCTGCGCCTGGTACTCGGCCGAGTGCTCCTTCGTGTAGGTGTCGAGGATGCCGCGCTTGGGCTCGCCCGGTGCGGGCAGCGGCACCTGGTAGGAGCCCTCCCAGCCGTCGAGCAGCCAGGCGATGACGCCGTCCTCGCCCTCGTAGATCGGCACGGGGCTCGTCTGGCCGCGCATGGCGCGGTCGACCGACTCGACCGCCATCTTGCCGGCGAAGGCGGGGGCGTGCGCCTTCCAGGTGGAGATCTCGCCCTTGCGCGACTGGCGCGTGGCGGTGGTGGTGTGGAGCGCCTGGCCGACGGCCTGGAAGATCGTCTCGGCGTCGAGGCCGAGCATGGTGCCGATGCCGGCGGCGGCCGAGGGGCCGAGGTGGGCGACGTGGTCGATCTTGTGCTTGTGCAGCGAGATGGCGCGCACCAGGTCGACCTGGATCTCGTAGCCGGTGGCGATGCCGCGCACCAGCGCGCGCCCGTCGCAGCCGACGTGCTGGGCGACGGCGAGGATCGGGGGGATGTTGTCGCCCGGGTGGGAGTACTCGGCCGCCAGGAAGGTGTCGTGGTAGTCGAGCTCGCGCACGGCGACGCCGTTGGCCCACGCCGCCCACTCGGGGCTGACGCGGTCGCCGATGCCGAAGACGGCGGCGCCCGGCTGGAAGGGGTGGCGCTGCGCCTGCTCGCGGGCCGAGACGACCGGCGGGCGGTTGAGGCTCGCGATCGCGACCGAGGCGTTGTCGATGATGCGGTTCGCGATCATCTCGACGACCTCGGCCTCGACCTCGACGGGGTCGACCGCGACCTGCGCGATCTTCCAGGCGAGCTGCTCTTCGCGGGGCAGGTTCTCGGCGCTCTTGCGGGCGCGGACCTCGTGCTGGATCATGGCTTCTCCTTGGTTGCGGGGGTCTGCTGGGCGGACGCGGGCTGGGGTTCGGTGAGCTGGATGGGGTGCTCGCGGTCGTCGCGCTCGTCGCGCTGGTCGCGGTGGTCGTCGGGCACCGTCTCCAGCATGGTGGTTCTCGTGAGGCGGCGCCGGTTCAGGGTGCGGATGAGCAGCGGCAGGGTGAGCACGACCGCCAGCGTGACGTAGACGACCACCGAGAACGGCGAGGCGAGCAGGGTGAGCGGGTCGCCCGCCGAGATGTCGAGCGCGCGGCGCAGCTGCAGCTCGGCGAGCGGGCCGAGGATGGCGCCGACGACGACGGGGGCGATCGGGAAGCCGAAGCGCCGCAGCAGGTAGCCGACGACGCCGAAGACGATCAGCAGCAGCACGTCGAACGACGCGCCGTTGACGGCGTAGGCCCCCAGCAGCGCGAAGGTCGCGATGCCCGCGAACAGGTAGGGCTTCGGGATCTTGAGCAGCTTCACCCAGACCCCGACCAGCGGCAGGTTGAGCACGAGCAGCATCAGGTTGCCGATCAGCAGGCTCGCGATGAGTCCCCACACCAGGTCGGGCTCGTTGCGCAGCAGCGCCGGGCCGGGCTGCAGCCCGTACTGCTGGAACGCGACCAGGATGATCGCCGCGGTCGCCGAGGTCGGGATGCCGAGGGTCAGCAGCGGCACCATCGTGCCGGCGGCGTTCGCGTTGTTGGCGGCCTCGGGGCCTGCGACGCCCTCGATGGCGCCGTTGCCGAATTCCTTGCGCCGCGCGCCCTTCGCGAGCCGCTTCTCGAGCGAGTACGACAGGAACGTGGGGATCTCGCTGCCGCCGGCGGGGATCACGCCGAGCGGGAAGCCGATCGCGGTGCCGCGCAGCCAGGGCTTCCACGACCGGCGCAGGTCGGTGCGCGTCATCCAGCGCTGGCCCTTGATCGACTCGACCGCGTACTTCGACGTGGTCTGGTGCGCGACGACGTAGAGCACCTCGCCGATGGCGAAGAGCGCGACGATGAGCACGACCGTGTCGATGCCGTCGAGCAGTCGCGGCATGCCGAAGGTCAGGCGATCCTGGCCGGACTGGAAGTCGATGCCGACGAGGCCGAGCGTGAGGCCGAGGGCGAGCGACGTCAGGCCGCGCAGCGGCGAGCCGCCGACGAGTGCGCCGACCGTCAGGAAGGCCACGACCATGAGCGCGAAGAAGTCGCGCGCGCCCAGCTGCACCGCGATGTCGACGATGCCCGGCGCGAACAGCGCCACGAGCACCGTGGCGATCGTGCCGGCGATGAACGAGCCGATCGCCGCAGTCGCGAGCGCCGCGGCGCCGCGGCCCGCGCGTGCCATCTTGTTGCCGTCGATGGCGGCGACGATCGAGCCGGACTCGCCGGGAGTCTTGAGCAGGATCGAGGTCGTCGATCCGCCGTACATGGCGCCGTAGTAGATGCCGGCGAAGAGGATGAAGGCGCTCGCGACCTCCATGCCGTAGGTCATCGGCAGGAGCAGCGCGATGGTGAGCGCCGGGCCGATGCCCGGCAGGACGCCGATCATCGTGCCGACGAATGCGCCGAGCAGCGCGAAGAGCAGGTTCTGGAGCGTGAACGCGACCGTGAAGCCGTGGACGAGTCCTTCGATGCCGTCCATCACAGGATTCCCGTCAGGATGCCCGCCGGCAGCTGGATGCGCAGCAGCAGGGTGAAGAGGTAGAAGACGCCGAGGGAGAGCACGACGGCGATGCCGATGGTGAGGAGCCAGCGCTTGGCGCCGGTGGCGAAGGCGACCGCGACGAAGGTGATGGCCGCGGCGATCGGGTAGCCGAGCACGTCGACTGTGAGCGCGAACAGCACGAGCGCGGCGGTGGCGAGCAGCAGCTGCCACCAATGGAGGCGGCTGGCGTCGACGTCGCCCTCTGCGGCATCCGGATGCCCGAGCCTGCCGCGCAGGATCTGCACGATGAGGAGGATGCCCAGCCCGGTGGTCAGGCCGCCGACGATCATCGGGAACTGACCCGCGCCGAGTCCGGAGGCGGAGGTCGAGGCAGGCTGCGACAGCCCGTCGAGGATCGTGACGATGCCGATGGCGACGACGGCGATGCCGAGCAGCAGCTCGGGCCAGCGCCGCTTGGCTCCTGCCTCCGGCACGCGGGTCGCCCCGGCGCCGGGGGCCGCGATCGCGGCTCCCGACTCCGGGGCGACAGTGGGGCGGTTCGTCACTGGACGACGAGGCCCAGCTGCGAGAGCACACCCTCGACGCGGGTGTTCTCCTCGTCGAGCCACGCGTCGAACTCGTCGCCGGCGAGGAACAGGTCGGCCCAGTCGTTCGTCTCGAGCTGCTCGGCCCAGGCGTCCGAGCCGGCGAGCTCGGTCACGACGTCGACGTACTGCTGGCGCAGCTCGTCGTCGATGCCGCCCGGCGCCATGATCGAGCGCCAGTTGGCGAACTCGAGGTCGGGGTGACCGATGTCGGCGACGCTCTGCACCTCGATGCCCTCGACCGGCTCGCTGCTCGAGAGCAGCAGCGGCCGCAGCTCCTCCTCGAGGATCTGGTCGCGGAACTCGCCGATGCCGGCGATGCCGGCGCTGACCTGGTTGCCGAGCAGGGCGGTGGTCGCCTCGCCGCCGCCCGAGAACGGCACGTAGTTGAGCTGGCTGGGCTCGATGTCGTACGCCTCGGCCAGGAGGCCCAGGAACACGTGGTCGGCGCTGCCGGCCGAGCCGCCCGCGATCGGCACGCCGGCGGGGTCCTCGGCGATCGCGGCCAGCAGGTCCTCGATCGTCTGGAACTCCGAAGCCGCGGGCACCACGATGATCTCCGCCTCGCCGATCAGGCGCGCGATGGGCGTGACGTCGTCGAGGCTCACGCCCGTGTCGTTCGTCAGCACGCCGCTCATCATCGCGAGGCCGGAGGCCATGAGCACGCCCTCCTGGCCGGGGTTGGCCGCGACCTGCGCGAGCGCGACGGTGCCCGAGGCGCCGGGCACGTTCGTGACGGTGATCGACTCGGCGAACTCACCGCCCTCGAGGGCGGTGCCCAGGGCGCGTGCGGTCTGGTCCCAGCCCGAGCCGGGGGCGGCCGGGGCGAGGATCTCCATGCGACCCAGCGCCTGCACCTCTGCGGCCGCCGTCTCGCCCGCGTCCGACGCCTGCGGCGCCTGGTTCGCGGTCGTGCATCCGACCAGTGCGATCGCCACTGCCGCGATCATCGCCGCGGACTTCACCTGCTGCTTCACGTGCACTCCCTCGTGTTCGTGTCCTGCGCGGCCTCAGCGCCGCACCCTTGAAGCATACTTGCATACAGGTATCCAACTGCGCGAGCCCTGTGCCATCATGGCGGCATGGAAGGCAGCGGGCGAGGGCGACGCGACAGCCGGTCCCCCGCCTACGAGCGGCTGCGGGCCCTCATCGTCGATCGCACGCTCTCCCCCGGCTCGCTGCTCTCGGAGCCCGAGCTCGCCGACCAGCTCGGCGTCTCTCGCACGCCTGTGCGCGAGGCGCTCCGCACGCTGACGGCCGAGGGCCTGGCGGTGAAGCTCAGCTCGAACCGCACCATCGTCGCGCCCGTGTCGATCGAGGAGCTGCGCCACGTCTACGACGTGCGCTCGCGCCTCGAGGGGCTGATCGCCGCCGATGCCGCACAGCGGGTCACGCCCGCCGACGAGCAGTACCTGCTGCGCCAGGTGTCGCTCATGGAGCGCCTGCGCGACGACGACGAGGAGGTCGTGCGCATCGGCGCCGACTTCCACGACCACATCCTGGCGATGAGCGGCAACGAGCTGGCCGGCAACCTGCTGCACATCGTGCGCGGGCACGTCGACCGCTATCGGGCGCTCACGACCCGCGAGCCGGGCCGCAGCTCCGACGCGGTCGACGAGCACCGGCGCGTCTGCGAGGCTGTGCTCTCGGGCGACCCGGCGCTGGCCGAGCGCACCATGCGAGAGCACATCGACGCTGCTCGCGGCATCGCGATCGGCCTCACCCCCGAGCCCGACGACGCCGACGCCTGACCGGAGGCAGCGACGACGGCTTCGCGGCTACCTGACCTCGACCAGCTTCGCGAACACCACGAGGTTGTTCGGGAACTCGTCGGGGTTGTCGTCGAAGCTGTCGCAGGTGATGAGCCGCAGCTCGGCGCCCGGCACCGGATAGTAGACGGCGCGGGTCGGGAAGGCGTCCTTGGCGAACGACTCCACCCGGTAGGTCTCGAACACCGCGACCGAGCCGTCCTCGCGCGCGACCTCGACGAGGTCGCCGGCCTGCATCGTCTCGAGGCCGTAGAAGACGCCGCTGTCGTCGATGGGCGAATTGACGTGGCCGAGCAGCACGGCGGCGCCGCGCTCGCCCGGGGTGGGCGATCCGTCGTACCAGCTGGCGGGCGAGCCCTCGGGCTCCGGCGGCACCTCGAGGCGACGGTCGGCGCGCATGCCGGTGACGACCAGGTCGGCGACGCGCTCGAGCGCCGGGATCGTCACCTGCACCGGTCGCGACGCGGGCATCGACGGCGACGCCGGCTCGCTCTCGGCCGCAGGAGCCGCGGCCTCGGGCTGGGGCTCGGGCTGGGGCTCGGACTGCGCGGGCGTCGGCGCCGCCGTCGGGCTGGCGGATGTCGTGGGCGGCACGGGCGCGGAGGCCGCGGTGCCGCAGGCGGTCAGGCTGAGCAGCAGGGCCGCCGCCACCGCCGTGAGGCGGAGGCGACGGCCCGTGCTGTGGAGCATCATCATGCGTGTCGAGGCTCAGCTGACCCGGATCGCGCGGCGACGGATCGCCGTGATGCCGGCGAGCAGCAGCGTGGCGAACAGGCCGCCCATGGCGACGAAGCCCATCGTGGCCACCTCGTTGCCCTCATCGGCTGCAGAGACGACACCGGTGTCGACGCCGCCGGCGGGCGCCATCGCCACCACGCCGCAGAGCGCCGGGGAGGTCGCGGCGAGCGGCAGCTCGGGCACCAGGTCGCTGGGCGACATGCCCGACTCGGGCTGGGTCGCCGGGTCGAGTCCGTGCACCACCACGACGGCGGTGCCGGCGCTCAGGTTGTCGAGCGTGGCCTGATCCATCTGGAACGTCTCCTCATACGTGATGGTCGGGCCGGACGGCGCGACCATCAGGTCGAGGCCCGCGTCCGGGCTCTTGTCGGCGAGTCCGATCGAGAGCGTCGTGCCGATGCCACCGTAGAAGGGCGCGCCCTCGGTGGTGCTGATGATGCCGTCGCCGTTGGTGTCCGCGCTCGGCGCGGGGCAGGCGCCCTGTGCGCCGATGTGGATGTGCTGCACGTGCGGGTACGGGTTGCCGTCGAACTCGGCGGCCAGCCCGGTCGCGTTCAGGGTCACCGTGGCCATGTCGCCCTCGACATCGATCCACACCTCGCCCGATGCACCGCTGTTGTTGATCTCGTCGAGCGTCGTGGAGTACGAGCCCGTCGCGTCGGCCGCCATCGCGGGCGATGCGCTCAGGATCACGAGGCCGAACCCGAGGGCCGGTGCCATGATCAGCATTGACTTCTTCTTCATGAGAGGTACCTCTTCCGAAGGTTCCTGGGGCACCACGTGCGCCCCTCTGCCACGGTCTTCGGCGCCCCCGGGCTGACGGATTGGAGATTGCCGTCGGACTTCGCGCGCCGGCCGGCTGCCGCATCGCTGCAATCCGATCGGCGGTCCGCACCGAACCCCTTCCACGCACCCGCCTCGCTCGCTCAGCGCGCACCGGCGGGATCGACACAGATCGGGATCGACACAGATCGGGATCGACACAGATCGGATGGATCGCATGGCTCGCACGAACCGCCTCGTCGCCCTCGCGGTCGGCGCCGCCGCGCTGCTGCTGACCGGATGCGCGTCAGCCACCGCATCCCCCGCCGCCTCCCCCTCGCCCGCTCCGTCATCGACCGAGGCGTCGCACGCCATGCCCGACGGCTCGACGATGTCGGGCGCGGAGCACGGCGGCGACTCGGGCGACGCCGTCGTGGCGGCCGAGCCCTCGGCGGCTGCGCAGATGATCTGCGGCGGCCAGGTGGTGACCGCCGTCGCCGCCATCTTCGGGATCCCGGGCGTGGATGCGCCCGAGTCGTCGTGGCAGGCGCCGACCTACACGTGCACCTTCGACATCGATGGCGCGCCGCTGGAGCTGACCGTGCATGACACGGCGGATGCGGCGGCCGGCCAGGCGCACTTCGACCAGTTGCAGGAGTCCCTCGGCGCCGACGACATCGAGGGGCTGCTCGGGCTCGGCCTGCCCTCCTTCTCGACCGGCGAGGGCGTGGTCGGGTTCCTCAAGGACGGCCGCACGCTCACGGTCGATGCGACCGCGGTGCCGGACGGCTTCGCCGGCGGCTCGCGCACGCAGGAGGGCGCGGCCTACGCCGTCGCCTCTGCCGTGCTCACCTGCTGGGTCCAGCACGACTGACCCGCGGCGGGCGCCCGACGCAGCTCATGCGGCCGGCTGACCCGAGACCTGTGGCGATCGTGACGAGATCGTGATCGATCGCTCGGCAGATGCCATTGCTGCGGGCGCATGCTCTGGTCATGCAGGCACGACGCATGCTGGCGCTGGCGATCGGCGGCGCAGCGCTGCTGGGGCTCACCGGCTGCGCGCCCGAGCCGAGCGTGCCTGCGGAGCCGAGCGCGGCCGAGCCTGAGCGCACGACCGAGCCGGACGCATCCGGCGGGCAGACCGCTGGGCCGACTGCCGAGCCGACCGCCGCGCCGTCCGGTGCGCCGTCCGGTGCGCCGAGCGCCGGGCCGACCGCCGGGCCGAGCGCGAGCGCCTCGCCGCGACCGAGCCGCTCCCCCGCGGAGAGGCCCCCTCCCGAGCCGAGCCGCTCCGCCGAGTCGACGCCGCCGGCGCCGAGCGCGACCGCGGCGTCCGCACCGGACCCGGGTCCCGATCCGCTGCCTCCTGCCCCGCCGTCGCCGACCGCCACCGCCGACGCCGTGCCGTACTGCGGCGACGAGTTCGTGCTCGATCGCAACCACCTGATGTGGTGGCCGGGCGACGCCGCCGCGCAGCTCGCGGCGGCCGACGTGCGAGATGCCTTCGAGCCCGCCGACGCGATCGCGGGGCTCGACGTGGTGTGCGCCGCGTCGTACTCGAGCCCGGTCGACGGCGCAGGAGGCGGCATCGTGCGGGTGTCCGAGGCGCTGCTCGAGCGCGCCCCCCGCTCGTTCGCGGCGCTGCGCCGCTGGGCACGCACCAACGGCTACACCACGACGGCCGAGCAGCCCTTCGTCGAGCGCTCACGGCCCGAGGCCGCCGACGGCACCACGACGATGAAGATCTTCTGGGCGCCGCTCGACGGCGACGACCCGACGATCGGCGGCGCCGACGACATCGCGCGGCAGACCGGCGCGGCCAGCGACGCGATCTACGTCTGGCACGCCGACTTCACGGGCGGTTGAGCCGGCGGATCGTGCCTTCTCGACGCGCGCGTCGACGGCGCGTCAGCGCTTGTCGACCACCCGACGCAGGTAGCGGATGCGGTCGCGCAGCTGCTGCATGGAAGCCTGTGCGACGGGCGGGCCGCCGCAGACCCGCCGCGACTCGGCGTGCACGAGCGCGTGCGCCTCGCCGCGCCGCTTCGCGACGATCGCGACGAGGGAGTTGAGCAGCTGCCGCTCCTCGCGCATGTTGCGGTAGAGCGGCTCGGGCGGGGCCTCCGCCGCCGGGCGCTCGCGGATGCGCGCCGCCTGCCGCTGGTGCCGGCGCTTCAGCAGCTCGGAGACGTCCTCGGCCTCGAGCAGCCCGGGGATGCCGATGAAGTCGAGCTCCTCCTCGGTCTCGGGCTCCACCAGCTGCCCGAACTCCAGGTCGCCGAAGAGCACCTTGTCGAACGTGGCGCTCGACTCCATCGGCTCCCACGTGAAGGGGGCCGGCTCGCGGTCGTCCTTGTCGCCCTGCTCGGCTGCCGCCATCAGGTCGTCGTCGAGCAGCTGGTCGTCGTCGCGCTCGCGGTCGAGCGCGTGGTCGCGCTGCCGCTCGAGCTCGGCCGCCAGTGTCAGCAGCGGCGGCACCGAGGGCAGGAAGATGGTGGCGATCTCGCCGCGCCTCCGCGAGCGGACGAAGCGGCCGATGGCCTGCGCGAAGAACAGCGGCGTCGACGAGCTCGTCGCGTAGACGCCCACCGCGAGCCGAGGCACGTCGACCCCCTCCGAGACCATGCGCACCGCCACCATCCACCTCGTCGTGGAATCCGCGAACGCGCCGATGCGATCCGAGGCGCCCGCGTCGTCGGAGAGCACGACGGTCGGCTCCTGCCCCGAGATCGACCTGAGCAGCTGTGCATACTGACGCGCCTGGGCCTGGTCGGTCGCGATCACGAGACCGCCCGCATCCGGCACCGTCTGCCGCACGTGCGTCAGCCGCACGTCGGCCGAGCGCAGCACCTGCTGGATCCACTCGCCGCCCGGGTCGAGGGCGGTGCGCCAGGCGCCGTTGGTGATGTCCTTGGTGTCGCCGTGCCCGAGCGTCGCCTTCATCTCGTCGCCCATCGACGTGCGCCACTGCATGGTGCCGGCGTAGGCCATGAAGAGCACCGGCCGCACGACGCTGTCGCGCAGCGCCGCGTCGTAGCCGTAGGCGTAGTCGGTCTGGCTGAGGCGCACGCCGCGCTCGTCGCGCACGTACTGCACGAACGGGATCGGCGAGGTGTCGCTGCGGAACGGCGTGCCCGTCAGCGACAGCCGGCGGGTGGCCGGGCCGAACGCCTCGAGCACCGCATCGCCCCAGCTGAGCGCGTCGCCGGCGTGGTGCACCTCGTCGAGGATGATCAGGCTCGGCGCCGACCGGGTGATGCGCTCGTGCACGGATGCGCGGGCCGCGACCTGCGCGTACGTCACGACGACGCCGTGGTACTGCCGCGGGTAGTCGCCGTCGCCGTTCGAGAAGTCGGGGTCGAGGCGGATGCCGGCCTTGTGCGCGGCGTCGGCCCACTGCTGCTTCAGGTGCTCGGTGGGGGCGACGACGGTGATGCGCTGCACGGCGCCGCGGCGCAGCAGCTCGGAGGCGAGCCGCAGCGCGAAGGTGGTCTTGCCGGCGCCCGGGGTGGCCGCCGCGAGGAAGTCGCGCGGCTCGGTGCGGAAGTACTGCTCGAGCGCCTCCTGCTGCCAGGCGCGCAGCGGCTGGGCGGTGCCCCAGGCGGCGCGCTCGGGGTAGCTGGGGCTCAGGTGATCGGCGGCCCACGACCCGAAGTGCGCATTGGGATGCGTCGAGGCGGGCAGGCTGGTCACTCGCTCAATGGTAGGCGCGTGCGCCCACTTCGCCCCGCCTGCGTGTCGCCCCGCGCGCCCCGACGACTGCGCGCCGGCTCGCGCCCGGCGCGGCCCGACGACTGCGCGCCGGCTCGCGCCCGGATCTCAACGTGCTCTGTGTCTGCTCGGCGCATGGGGTGCGGCGAAGCAGCACCTCGCACGTTGAGATGCGCGGGTTCGGTGCGCGTTCGGGGTGCGGCGCCTAGGCTGACGCCATGCACTATCTGCTCGGTCTTGCAGCGCTGCTGATCGGCGTCGTCATCGCGACCCGCCGCACCCGCCCCATGTGGTTCGTCGTGCTGACCGGCGTGCTCGTCGGCGTCGGTGCGCTGCTCGCGATCCTCAGCTACACCCGCGTCACCGACGGCCTCGGGCTCGTCGCGAACAACGTGCTCGGCTGGGTGTTCGTCGGACTCTCGCTGATCACCATGCTGTCGGCCGTGTTCGTGCTCGAGCGGCGCGGCGAGCGCGGCGAGGAGCTGCCTCCGCTGATCGGCGACAACCCGTTCGACGGCGACACCGACGACAGCGACGACCCGGCGCGCGGCCAGGCGGGTCCCGCCTCCACGGCAGCACCGGCAGTGCGGGCGGAGCGGGCAGCCGCCGCTGAGAGCCGAGCCGAGGCGCAGGGCGCCGCGGGCATGTCTGCGGGCCTGGCCGGCGGCGCGGGTGCGGCGGCCGCGACGGCTGCCGCCTTCGGCGACGGGGTGGTGCCGACGGTGCACGAGATCGGCGCCGACCCGACGACCACCCGCGGCGGCACCTTGCCGAGCGACTCCGTCGCCGGCGCCGAGACCGGAGCGGCGGACCAGCGCGAGCCCGAGCAGGGCGGCACGCCCGGAACGCCGGGCGGCACGCTGCCCGAGGCTCACGCCCCGCACGACGGCGACGAGCGTCGCGGCTTCACCGCCGCTCCGGAGGAGGGGCACCAGGGTCGCGACGACGAGCACAGCGCGTCGGAGCCCGCCGGCGACCGCCCCGGCCCCAGCGACGTCGCCGTCGACGGCACGACCGTCGTCGGCGCCGACCCCGACATCGCGACCGATCCCGCCGAGACCGATGTCGACGCGGCGCCCGAGGGGGGCGTCGACGACGACCGCACCGACGGCGGCGACCGCACCTGACGCATCCGCCAGACACGACGACGCCCGCCGGTGCTCCGGCGGGCGTCTCGCGTTGCGTGGCAGGTCAGGCGGTCTCCTCGCCCTTCGTGTCGACCTCCTCCACCCACTTCGGCGGCTCGTCGCGGCCGGCCTCCTCGTCGGCGTCGGCCTTCTGCTTGGTCGGCTGCACGATGCCCTTGGCGTGGTGCGTCGGCGCGTAGACCGTGTAGAGGCGCAGCGGCTCGTCGCCGGTGTTCTCGACGTCGTGCCACGTGCCGGCGGGCACCTGGATGCTCCAGCCGTCCTCGACCTCGTGCTCCTGCAGGTCGTCCTTCTCGGGACCCATCTTGGCGACGCCCTTGCCCTGGTCGATGCGCAGGAACTGGTCGGTGCCGTGATGCACCTCGAGGCCGATCGAGGCGCCGGGCTCGATCGACATGAGCGTCACCTGCAGGTGCTTGCCCGTCCAGGCGACGGCGCGATAGTTGGTGTTCTCGACCGTCGCGGTCTCGATGTTGAACGCGTTGGGCTTGGGGCCGTTGTCGTGGATGTCCATGCGCGGCATCCTGCCCTCGCTGCCTGAGCGTCGCCAGAGCGCGGGGGCGGGCGGCCGGCGGTGGCGGCTGCGGGGGCCGCCGCGGGGCACCGCGCTCCCCGCCGCGCTTCCGGACCTCTTCCACCAAATCCGACCTGGTGCACCAGGTCGATATTGGTGGAAAGGGTCCGAGGTTCGATCTTGGCGGAAGGGGTCCCAGGTCGATATTGGTTGAAGGGGTCCGGGGCAGTCACGCCGAACGCGACATGTCCACGACCGGAGGGCGCAGGCGCGGCACCTCGTACGCGGTCATGATGCGCTCGAGCCGCGACGGCTGCTGCAGGTCGGCCCAGATCCAGTGGACGGGATCCCCGCTGAACAGCAGCTCGTCGTCGCGAGCCTTCTCCTTCATGAGCGCCCGCACGCCGGAGCTGCCCTGCTCGTTGGCGAGCTTGCCGTACTTCTGCTCGCCGTCGAACTCGCCGTAGACCGGCCTGCGGCCCTCGCGCCGGAACCGCATGTCGACTCGCCACTGCTTGTCGGTCGGTCCCGCGACCCACACCTGCAGCTCTGGAGCGGCAAACCCGAGTTGGTGGATGCGCACTCGGCTCCACGACTCGCCGACCGATTCCGACGCGCCGTCGGCGAAGGCGATCGCCCACTCCGCCCGCGCACGGCGGTACTTGCCCTGCCTGCCGAGCGCCTCGATGATCTGTGCCTTCGTCACCGAGCCCTGATGCAGCGCCGCGTCGATCGCCGAGACGGCGTCGAGCACGCTGCACTTGCGCGCGACGTCGGCGAGCGCATACGCGAGCGAGCACACTGCCAGATCGCCCACGGCCGTGATGTCCAACGGCTGCAGCTCGACCGGAGCGTGCACGATGCCGGCTTTCTTCCCCGCCGTCCTCGTGTCGCCGGTCGTGAAGACTGCGGCAGGTGCGAGGCCGTAGGGCACGTCGTGGATCGCGAGCGCCGATTCGCGGGCGAAGACCGCGTTGGGCCGAGCGGCGTGGGCGGCGCGGATCCGCATGAGGTAGGCGGCGTCGCGATCCGCCGCGGCCCACGACGCCGTCGGTGCGTAGACACCGCGGCGCACCCGCATGAGCCCGTCATCGCGCTCCGGCCGGAACCCCGACTCCTGCGCCACGATGGCGCTCACCCGTCGCACCTGCTCGCCCGTCGATGCACTCTCCGCCTGCATGCTGCGCACACTGTCACGCTCGCCGGCGCTCGAGGGTGACGGATGCGTTCACCTGTGGAGCGCGCACGCGCGGCCCCGAGCGGCCACACACCGGCCCGACCTCTTCCACCAATATCGACCTGGTGCACCAGGTCGAATTTGGTGGAAGGGGTCGAGCGAGTGTGGGCGGAGCGCGCGGCGGCTGCGGGCGGTGGGCGAAGCGCGCGAGGGTGGCGGGCGGTGGGCGGCGCGCGCGGGCGGTGGGCGGCACCATCACCGTCACCATCCCCGCCACCGAGCTGCTGCACGAGCCCCACACCGACGACCTCGACGATGCCCCCGAGCCGGAGCTGCGCTGGCCGGCCGCCCTCGACGGCCGCGTGCTCGTCGACGCGGCCACCATCCGAGCGCTCGCCGCAGAGACGGTCGTCTGGGAGCGGCTGTTCCTGCACCCGGTCACCGGGCTGCCGGTCACGGTCGACACCTACCAGCCCAACCGTGCGCAACGCCGGCTGCTGCGCGCCCGCGACGGGCACTGCCGCTGGCCCGGCTGCGCCAACCCCGTCTCCCGCGCCGACGTCGACCACACGAAGGACTTCGCGAAGGGCGGCATGACCACCCTGTCGAACCTCGCCCACCTGTGCCGACGCCACCACACGATGAAGCACGCCACCCGCTGGACCGTCCGGCAGCTGCCCGACGGGGTACTCGAATGGACCAGCCCGCTCGGCGACATCCACCGCGACGAACCAGAACCGCAGGGCCCACGCTTCGCCGACACGCCCGCCTGGGACCCGCGGGAGAGCTCCTGGGAGATCCCGATCGGCATCGTCGCCCCACCCGGCCCCGACGAACCACCCNTCCACCAGCGGCGGAGTCGACCGACTGAAGCCGACCCCTGGCTTGATCAAGCGCGCGCTCGGGCTCCGGCCGAGCGCTCACACCGCCGGCATCGTCTCCGGTGCACCCTCGAGACGCCGGTAGCGCAGCAGCATGCTGCCTGCCGGGTAGGCCTGCGGCGGCTCCTCGAGCGCGAACCGCGTCGGCGCCGTGCCCTCGGGGAAGAGCCGCTTGCCGACGCCCAGCGCGATCGGGTACGTGAAGAGGTTGACGACGTCGACCAGACCCTCGGCGAAGAGCGTCCGCAGCAGATCAGCGCTCCCCCACATCTGGATCTGCCGGTGCCGTTCGCGCAGCGCCCGCACCTCCACCGCAGCATCGCGCAGCTGCGTGGTGCCCTCCCACGACAGCGCAGGCGCGCCGCGAGACGCGACGTACTTGGGCACCCGATCGAACGCGATGCCGATGCGATCCTGCTTGCCCGGCCAGTAGGCGCGGAAGATGTCGTAGGTGACGCGGCCCAGCAGCAGCGCGTCGGCATCCTCGATGATCTCCATCAGGCGGGCGCCCGACTCGTCGTCGGCGTATGCCCATTCCCATCCCGGATGCGGATAGCCGGCGTCCTGATCGGTCGGTCCGCCGTTGGCCTGGATCACGCCGTCCAGCGTCATGTGCATGTTGACGTGCAGCTCACCCATCATCCCGCCTCCCGCTGTTCTCGGCTCCGCGCAGCGCGCCCTCGGGGCACCGCCGTCGCCAGTATCCGCGCGGCGAACCCGAGACGGTAGCCCCTCGCCGCCCCGATGGCATGATGCAGTCGTGACGACGACGCGCGCAGTGCCGCTTGCACTCATCGGCTGGCTCGTGTGCGTCGAGCTCACGAGCGGCGTGCTGCAGGGCTGGTACGTCACGCTGACGCCCGACATCGCCCGCTTCCTCGGCGTCACCGACGCCGACGTCAACTGGTTCGAGGCCGGCCAGCTGCTCCTCTCGGCCCTCCTGGTGCCGATCCTCGCGAAGCTGGGCGACATGCACGGCCACAAGCGGATGCTGCTGCTGTCGACCGCGGTCACCGCGGGAGCGAGCTGGTGGATGGCGTTCTCGGGAGACTTCTGGAGCTACCTCTTCGCGTTCTCGCTGCAGGGCGCCTACGCGGTGTGGCTGCCGCTCGAGGTGGCCCTCATCTTCGACCGCGGCCGCCGCACCGGCGTCGCCCCCTCGACCACCCGCCGCGCGGCGGGCCTGCTCGTCATCGCGCTCGAGGCGGGCGCCATCCTCGGCGCCCTCGGCTCGGCCGTCGCCCTCGGCGCCTTCGGCGAGGCCATCCCGCCGACCCTCATGATCCCGGCCGCCATGGTGACGCTCACCTTCTTCGCCATCCTCTGGGGCGTGCCCGAGTCGGAGCCGCTCCCCGGCCGCTCCCTCGACGCCGGCGGCTTCGTGCTCCTCGCGCTGTCGCTCCTGACCATCACCTCGGGCCTCACGTTCCTCAAGCTCGGCGGCGCGGGCGCCTGGTGGGGCTGGGCGGTCATGGCGATCGGCGTCGCACTGCTGCTGCCCTTCGGCCGCTGGGTGCTCGGCAAGGCCGACCCGGCGATCGACCTGCGCGTCATGCGGCAGCCGTCGATGTGGCCGGTGCAGCTCACCGCCGGCCTCGTGGGTGTCAGCCTGCTGGGCGCCCAGACGCCGCTCGCCACCTACGCCGGCACCGACCCGTCGCTCGGCTACGGCCTCGGCCTCGACGCGACCGGCCGCTCGCTGCTCATCGGCGTCTACCTGTTCTCCCTGATCGTCGGCGCGAGCCTCCTCGCGATCTTCTCCACGCGCATCCGCCCCCGTCTGCTGCTCATCGTCGCGTCGACGCTCGTCGGGGTCGGCTACCTGCTGCTGATCCCGTTCCACCTCGAGATCTGGCAGGTGTTCGGCTGCATGGCGATCGCCGGGCTCGGCTCTGGCGCCCTGGTCGGCGCGCTGCCCGCCGCGGCCGCCGCCGCCGCGCCGCGCGGCCAGACGGGCGTCGCGACCGGCATGACGAACACCACGAAGACCATCGGCGGCTCGTTCGCGTCGTCGATCTTCGCGATCGTGCTCGCGGTCGGCGCCATCGGCACCGCCGCGAGCCTGGGCGGCTACATCGTCGTCTGGATCATCTGCGGCGTCACCGCGCTCGTCGCCGCGGTCGGCCTCGTCGCCGTGCCCAAGCTGGCCTTCGCCGACCCGGAGCCGGGCGCCGAGGAGCCGCTCGCCGATCCGCCCGTGCCCGACGCGACCCGCGCGACGCAGGCGTGACGCCCGAGCTGCTCGAGGTCCCCGGCGGCGAGCTGCTCCAGCGCGACGCGCGCACCGGCGGCGAGCGCACGGTCGGGCTGCGCCCCTTCCGCCTGGCGCGCACCCCGCTCACCGACGACGACGGCGTGCCGCTGCACGGCATCCGCTGGATCGACGCGATCCACCGCTGCAACACGATGTCGGCGGATGCGTCGCTGCGCCCCGCGTACGACGTGACCGACGGGCGGGTGGCCTGGAACGCATCCGCCGACGGCTACCGACTGCCGACCGAGGCGGAGTGGGAGCACGCGTGCCGCGCGGGAACGACGACGCCGACATACGGGCCGCTCGACGAGGTCGCCTGGACGGCCGCCGACGGCGTGGACGGCCCGCAGCCGGTGGGCCGCAAGGCGGCGAACGCCCTCGGGCTGCACGACATGCTCGGCAATGTCTGGGAGTGGTGCTGGGACTACGCCGACCCCGCCCGCTACGGCGCGTACCGCAGCCTCCGCGGCGGCGGCTGGTCCGACCGACCGTTCAGCGTCCGCGCCTCGGTGCGACGCGGCACCGCGCCCGACGCACTGCTCGAGGACGTCGGGCTGCGCGTCGCCCAAGGTGCCGTCGCCGAGCCGAGCGCGACCGCGGCGCAAGGCTGGTCGGCGGCCGCCGACCGCGAGCGCGCCGACATCCGCGGGCCGCTGCCGGTCGGCTGGACGCCGCTGCGCGACCTGCTCGACTGAGGCGGCCGTGCGCTCGGGCGCGCAGCGCCGTGCGTCAGCCCTTCGCGACCAGCGGCCCCCTGTGCACCATCCACGGGTGCGTCTGCGCGACCGGCTTGATGATCGTCTCGTCGACCGAGACGTGCCCCGGCAGCGCCAGGATGTCGGTCATGACGCGGGCCACGTCGTCTGCCGACAGGGGGTCCTGCACGTCCTTGTAGACCGCATCCGCCTTCGCCTGGTCG
The DNA here is from genome assembly GCF_030758955.1 of Agrococcus beijingensis. Lineage (NCBI taxonomy): Bacteria > Bacillati > Actinomycetota > Actinomycetes > Micrococcales > Microbacteriaceae > Agrococcus > Agrococcus beijingensis. The sequence continues at coordinate 2,366,206 of NZ_CP132360.1, forward strand.
CCCTCGAAGCGCACCAGCGAGAACTCCTCGGTCCAGACCATGCCCGGCGCGACCTCCATCACGCGGATCGGCTCGCCGTGCAGCTCGAGCCGCAGCACGTCGACGAGCTGCTTCTCGGCCGACTTCGCGGCGTTGTAGCCCGAGCCGCCCGCGTAGGCGACCGTCGCGGCGATCGACGTGACCACCATGATCTCGGCGTACCCGCCCGACGCGGTCGAGCGGCGCAGCAGCGGCAGCACCGCGTCGATCACGCGCTTCGTGCCCACGACGTTCGCCTCGAACATCCAGCGCCAGTCGTCGATCGTCGTCTCGGCGAGGTGCGCTGCGCCCTTCGCGCCGCCCGCGACCTGCACCAGGCCCGTCGGCGCGAAGGCCGCCGCCGCCTCGGCGAACGCGGCGACCGAGGCCTCATCGGTGAGGTCGGCGACGAACGTCTCGCAGCCGATGTCGGCCGCCAGCGCCTCGAGCCGCTCCGCCCGCCGCGCGACGGCCAGCACCTGCCAGCCGCGCGCGACCGCCTGCCGGGCGACCGCCTCCCCGATGCCGCTCGACGCACCCGTGACGATCAGTCGCTTCTCGCTCATGACGCCATGCAAGCAAACGCACGCCGGCAGCGCCAATCGACCGGGGCCGAGCAGCCTGCGTCTCATACCCAGTGTTACGCCCCGAGACGCACCCACCTGGCGCCCAGGGCGCATCCGCCGCGAGGATGGAGCAAGACTTCACCCCGATCCCAAGACTTCACCCGATCCGAGGAGCCATCATGAGCGACTGGAAGTTCGAGACCCTGCAGGTCCACGCGGGCGCCGCCCCCGACCCGACCACCAAGGCGCGCATCACGCCCGTCTACCGCACCACCTCGTACGTGTTCGACAACGCCGACCACGCCGCGCGCCTGTTCGGCCTCGCCGAGACCGGCAACATCTACTCGCGCATCATGAACCCGACCAACGACGTCGTCGAGCAGCGCCTCGCCGCGCTCGAAGGGGGCAGCGCCGCCCTCCTCCTCGCGTCGGGCCAGGCCGCGACCACGTACGCGATCCTCAACATCGCCCAGGCCGGCGACCACATCGTCTCGTCGTCGTCGATCTACGGCGGCACCTACAACCTCTTCAACTTCACGCTCGCCAAGCTCGGCGTCGAGGTCACCTTCGTCGAGGACCAGGACGACCTCGACGAGTGGCGCCGCGCCGTGCGCCCCAACACGAAGGCGCTCTTCGCCGAGACGATCGGCAACCCGCGCATCAACCTGCTCGACATCGCCGGCGTCTCGTCGGTCGCCCACGACGCCGGCGTGCCGCTCGTCGTCGACAACACGATCGCCACGCCCTACCTGATCCGCCCGCTCGAGCACGGGGCCGACATCGTCGTGCACTCGGCGACGAAGTTCCTCGGCGGCCACGGCTCGGTCGTCGCCGGCGCCATCATCGACGGCGGCCGCTTCGAGTGGTCGAAGTCCGACAAGTTCCCGGGCCTCACGACGCCCGACGAGTCGTACCACGGCGTCACCTTCACCGAGGCGCTCGGCGACCAGATCGCCTACATCATCAAGGCCCGCGTCACGCTGCTGCGCGACGTCGGCGCCTCATCCTCCCCCGACACCGCCTGGCAGCTGCTGCAGGGCATCGAGACGCTGTCGCTGCGCCTCGACCGCCACGTCGCCAACGCCACGAAGGTCGCCGAGTTCCTCGAGGCCCACCCGCAGGTCGCCGGCGTGCACTACGCGGGCCTCGCGTCGAGCCCGTGGCACGAGCGCGGCAAGCAGATCGCCCCCCGCGGCACCGGCGCCGTGCTGTCGTTCGAGCTGCTCGGCGGCGTCGAGGCGGGCAAGGCCCTCGTCGAGTCGCTCGAGCTCTTCAGCCACCTCGCCAACATCGGCGACGTGCGCTCGCTCGTCATCCACCCGGCGTCGACGACGCACGCCCAGCTCACCCCCGAGCAGCAGCTCACCGCCGGCGTCACGCCCGGCCTGGTGCGGCTGTCGGTCGGCATCGAGCACGCCGACGACCTCATCGCCGACCTGACCGCCGGCCTCGAGGCGGCCGCGGCGAAGGCCGCGGAGCTCTCGGCCAGGGCCTGACGCGAAGGGACGGCGGGCACCCGTGGACTGGCAGCTGAGCGACGACGCGCAGCCGGCCTCCAGGGTGCCCGCCGCTCGGCTGTTCGAGGCGACGCCCGGGCACGAGCCGCCCGTGCCCGTCACCGGCGCCTGGCGGCCCGGCGACGACCCGGGCGACCGTCGCTTCGCCCGCATCGGCGATCTCGACACCGAGGCGGGCGGCAGGGTGGCGGATGCGGTGCTCGCGTTCGAGACGTGGGGTCGCCTGAACGAGCGGGCCGACAACGCGGTGCTCGTCGCGCATGCGCTGACGGGCGACAGCCACGTGCGCGGCCCGGCCGGGCCCGGTCACGCCACCGCCGGCTGGTGGGAGGAGGTCGTGGGCCCCGGCCTCGCCCTCGACACCGATCGGTTCTTCGTGGTAGCCCCCAACATGCTCGGCGGCTGCCAGGGCTCGACCGGCCCCGCGTCGTTCGGCGCCGACGGCGTCGAGCTCGGCTCCCGCTTCCCGCGCGTCACGATCCGCGACCAGGTCGAGGCGCAGCGACGCCTCGCCGACCAGCTCGGCATCGACCGCTGGCACGCGGTCGTCGGCGGATCGATGGGCGGCATGCACGCGCTCGAGTGGGCCATCGAGCACCCCGACCGCGTCGGGGCCGCCGCGCTGCTCGCCTCGAACGCCGCCACCAGTGCCGACCAGATCGCCCAGAACACCCTCCAGATCGAGGCGGTCACGACCGATCCCGGCTGGCTGGGCGGCGACTTCTACGACCTGCCCGGCCACGCCGGGCCCGCCCGCGGCCTCGCACTCGCGCGCCGCATGGCGATGCTCGGCTACCGCTCGCAGCACGAGCTGAACGAGCGATTCCGGCGCGAGTGGCAGTCGAGCCTCGACCCGCTGCAGGGCGGGCGGTTCCAGGTGGAGTCGTACCTCGACGTGCACGGCAACCGCTTCACCCGGCGGTTCGACGCCGGCTCCTACACGCGCCTCGTCGACGCCATGTCGACCCACGACGTGGGCCGCGGCCGCGGCGGCGTCGAGGCCGCGCTCGAGCGGGTCACATCACCGACGCTCATCGTCGGGATCTCGAGCGACCGGCTCTTCCCCGTCGCCGACCAGCAGCGGCTCGCCGCCGGCATCCCCACGAGCACCTCGGGCAGCGAGCCGATCGTGCTCGAGAGCGGCTTCGGGCACGACGCGTTCCTCATCGAGTCGGGCCGCGTCGGCGACCTGCTCGCGACGCTCCTGGGCTGAGCGCCCCACCGCCCCGCGCCGGGTCGCGCGCACCAGCATCCAGATCGCGCCGACGAGGATGCCGATGTGCACCAGGTTGCGGGCCGTCAGCAGCGCGACCGCCGCCGGGTCGGCGACGACCAGCCAGAAGTAGGTCCACGGGAACTGCAGCTGCGTGAGCGCCGCGACCGCCGCGATCGCGCCGACCCCGATCCAGTGCCGCCGCGAGCCCATCTCGGCCAGCAGCAGCGCCGGCACGAACAGCCAGAGCACGAACTGCGGCGAGCCCACCTTGTTCGTCACGATCATGACCTCGATGAGCGCCACCGCCAGCCAGACGATCGCCTCGCGCCCGTGCGCCCGCCGCACCGCGAGCACGCCGACCGCGCTCAGCAGCGCCACGCCGCCGACCAGCACCGGCGTCGCGAGCGCCGCGACCGTGCTCACGCCCTCGCCGCCCACCTGGTAGGTCCAGATCTGCCGGTCGAAGAAGACGCGCGCCTCGTCGGCGCTCGCCATCCACATGTACGGCGTCGCCGCGACCGCCTCGATCTGCAGCCCGCGATCCTCCTGCTGGGTGAGGAACGACAGCACGTGCTCCGAGCCGAGCAGCAGGCCCACGGCCACCACCGCGATCGAGACGAGCGCGCCCGCCGCGAGCGTGCGCATCCGCTCGCGCCGCACGATGAGCATCGCCAGGAACAGCACGCCCGGCCACACCTTCATCCACGCGCCGACGGTGAACAGCGCCGCCGCCAGTCCGGGCCTGGAGTGCCGCAGCGCGACCACGGCGATCACGCCGAGCGCCACCACCACCGTGTCGATGCGGCCGAGCGCCACCGGCCCCAGCGCCAGCTGCAGCCCCAGCCACGTGAGCGCCAGCACGTGCCCCCTCGGCACCCGCAGCAGCAGGTGGAACGCGACCGCGTCGAGCGCCACGACCATCAGCATCCACAGCAGCGGCAGCCAGTCGGGCCCCAGCGCGCTCGAGACGAGGATCGGCACCCACGCCAGCAGCGGGTACACCCACGGCACGTCGATGCCGAGCCACTCGCCGTCGACCGCCTCGGTGCCGAGGCCCCGCTCGAGCCACGACGGATAGACGGTCAGCACATCCCCGTACGCGTCGGAGACCGTCGGGATGCTGAGGATCGCGAGCAGGCCGTGCACCGCCCCGAACGCGAGCCACAGCCACGCCCGGTCGCGCGTCAGAAGAGCCTCCGGGTCGCGTCGCGCACCTCGCCGACGAGCTCCTCGATGATGTCCTCGAGGAACAGCAGGCCGGTGGTCTCGCCGTTCGCGTCGAACGAGCGCGCGATGTGCGCGCCGGTCGAGCGCATGAGCGCGAGCGCGTCCTCGACCTCCGCCTCCTGGTAGATCGAGGCGAGCTGGCGGATGCGCTTCGACGGCACGGGCAGGTCCATCTCGTCGTCCTCGGCGCCGAGCACGTCCTTCACGTGCACGTACCCGTTCGGGTGACCCTCGGCATCCGCGATCACGTAGCGCGAGAAGCCGCGCTCGCGCACCGCCGCCTCGACGTCGGCCGGGGTCGCCCCGGCGGGCAGCGTGACGATCTCGTCGAGCGGCAGCGCGACCTCGCGCACCCGCCGCTCGGTGAACTCGAAGGTGCGCGTGATGGCGCCGGTCGGATCGAACAGCAGCCCCTCGCGCTTCGACGTCTCGACGATGGTCTCGACCTCGTCGATCGTGAAGGCGCTCGCCGCCTCGTCGACCGGCTGCACCCGGAACAGGCGCAGGATGCCGTTCGCGACGGCGTTCATGAGCCAGATGATCGGCTTGAACACGCGCGAGATGAGCACGAGCGGCGGGGCGAGCAGCAGCACCGCCCGGTCGGGCACGGAGAACGCGGCGTTCTTCGGCACCATCTCGCCGAGCACGACGTGCAGGTAGGTGACGATCAGCAGCGCCAGCACGAACGCGACGACCGAGACGACCTCGGGCGACAGGCCCGTCCACGACAGCGGCCCCTCCAGCAGGTGGTGGATCGCCGGCTCGGAGACGTTGAGGATCAGCAGCGAGCAGATGGTGATGCCGAGCTGGCACATCGCGAGCATGAGCGAGACGTGCTCCATCGCCCACAGCGCGAGCTTCGCCGCCCGGTTGCCGCGGTCGGCGAGCGGCTCGATCTGGCTGCGCCGGGCCGAGATGACGGCGAACTCCGCGCCGACGAAGAAGGCGTTGGCCGCCAGCAGGATGACGAGCCACATGATGCCGAGCCAGTCGTTCATCGTGCCTCCTCCACCACGGTCTGCGGATGCTCGATGAAGCGCACGCGGTCGACGCGGCGCCCGTCGACGCGCTCGACGCGCAGCGTGCCGCCCGCGATCGCGACCGTGTCGCCCACGCCGGGCACCGTGCCGAGCTCGGCCATGATGAAGCCGCCGACGGTCTCGTAGGGGCCGTCCTCGGGCACCGTGACGCGCGCCCGCTCGGCCAGCTCGTCGGGGCGGAAGGAGCCGGGGAACGTCACCCAGCCCGGGCCGCGGACGACCTCGACGTGCATGCGGTCGTGCTCGTCGGAGACCTCGCCGACGACCTCCTCCACGAGGTCCTCGAGCGTCGTGATGCCGGCGGTGCCGCCGTACTCGTCGACCACGATCGCCATCTGGTAGCCGCGCTCCTTGAGGTCCGACAGCAGCGCGTCGAGGTGCACCGACTCGGGCACGCGGTGCGGCTCCTCGGCGATCGCCGCCACCGGCACGTCGGCGCGGCGCTCGCGCGGCACCGAGATCGCCTGCTTGATGTGGGCGATGCCGATCACCTCGTCGAGGTCGCCGTCGATCACCGGGAAGCGGCTGAGGCCCGTCTGATGGGCGAGCGCGATCAGGTCGGCGACCGTGCCGGAGCGCTCGATCGCCTGCACCCGCGGGCGCGGCGTCATGACGTCGCCGGCGGAGAGCTCGGAGAACCGCAGCGTGCGGGCCAGCAGCGTCGCCGCGCCCGCGTCGAGCGCGCCCTCCATGGCGCTGCGGCGCACGAGGGTCGCGAGCTCCTCCGCGGTGCGGGCGCCCGAGAGCTCCTCCTTCGGCTCGATGCCGATCGAGCGCAGGATGCCGTTGGCCGAGCCGTTGAGGGCCAGCACGGCGGGCTTGAACACGGCGGTGAAGGCGCGCTGGAACGGCGTCACCGCGATGGCGGTGCCGAGCGGCTTCGCGAGCGCGAAGTTCTTGGGCACGAGCTCGCCGACGATCATCGACAGGATCGTGGCCGCGGTGATCGCGATCACGCTCGCGAGCGGGTCGGCGACGGCCTCCGGCACCCCCCAGCCGACCATCACGGGCGTGAGCAGCCGCGAGATCGCGGGCTCCATCGTGTAGCCGGTGAGCAGCGTGGTCAGCGTGATGCCGAGCTGCGCGCTCGACAGGTGCGTGGAGGTCTGGCGGAGGGCCTTGATGGTGCCCTCGAGCCGGGCCTCGCCCCGCTCGCGGCGCGACTCCAGGTCGGCGCGATCCAGGTTGACGAGCGCGAACTCGCTCGCCACGAACAGGCCGGTCCCGATGGTCAGCACGATGCCGACGGCGATGAGCACCGCGTCCATCAGCTGTTCGGTTCCGGCTCGGGACTATGACTGCTGTCGTCGTTCACCCGAGCATCCTAGCGAGCCGGGCCGCACGCATCCCTCCTCAGGCACGAGGCGGTCACCACGAGACCGGCAGCGCCTTGCCCTCCTCGTAGCCCGCCGCCGACTGCACGCCGACGCGGGCGCGCTCGCGGAACGCGGGCACCGAGGCGGCCCCCGCGTAGGTGAACGACGAGCGCACGCCGGCGGTGATCATGTCGACGAGATCCTCGACGCTCGGCCGCGCCGGGTCGAGGAGGATCGTCGACGACGAGATGCCCTCGGCGAACAGCTGCTTGCGGGCGAGCTCGTAGGCGTCGAGCTGCCCGAAGCGGCCCACCACGGCACGCGTCGAGGCCATGCCCCACGACTCCTTGAACAGCCGGCCCTGGGCGTCGCGCTGCAGCCGACCCGGTGCCTCGATCGTGCCCGCGAACCACGAGCCGATCATCACGCTCGAGGCGCCCGCGGCCAGCGCGAGCGCGACGTCGCGGGGGTAGCGCACGCCGCCGTCGGCCCAGACGCGCGCGCCGAGCTCGATGGCGGTGGCCGCGGTGTCGAGCACCGCCGAGAACTGCGGGCGGCCGACCGCGGTCATCATGCGGGTCGTGCACATGGCGCCCGGGCCTACGCCGACCTTCACGATCGAGGCACCCGCGGCGACGAGATCGCGCACGCCGTCGGAGGAGACGACGTTGCCGGCCACCACCGGGAAGCCGTCGCCGACCGCCGCCCGCACCGCCTCGAGCGCGCGCAGCATCCCCTCCTGGTGGCCGTGCGCGGTGTCGACGACGATCACGTCGGCGCCCGCGGCGACCAGCGCGGCCGCCTTCGCACCGGGGTCGCCGTTGATGCCGACGGCCGCCGCCACGCTCAGACGACCGGATGCGTCCAGTGCCGGCCGGTAGATGTCGGCGCGGAGCGCTCCGAGCCGTGAGGCGAAGCCGAGCACCCGCCCGTCGTCGACCACCGGCGCGACGTCGACGCCCTCGCGAGCGAGCGCGGCGAACATCGCCCTGCCGTCGACGGCGTCCGCGCGGGTCAGCTCCGGCAGCTGCGAGTGCAGCAGGTCGCCGAGCTTCGCATCCGGCAGCGCGTGGCCGAGCCGCTCGGCGGCGATCGCCCCCAGCAGCCGGCCGTCGGCGTCCTCGACGGCGACCGCGTGGCCCGCGAGCGCGGGCACGCGCTCCAGCACGTCCTGCACGGCGTCGTCGGGCGCGGCCCGGTGCGGCGACTCCAGGCCGATGGGCTGCGACTTCACCCAGTCGATCGAGCCGATCGTCTCCTCCACCGGCGGATCCTGCGTCAGCACGGCGAGCCCGCCGCGGCGCGCGAGCGTCGCCGCCATGCGAGGCCCGGTGACCGAGTTCATGTTCGCCGCCACGATCGGCAGGGTCGCGGCGGTGCCGTCGTCGGGCGCGAGGTCGACGCCCATGCGGGAGCCGACGTCGCTGCGGCTGGGGACGAGGAAGACGTCGGAGTAGGTGAGGTCGTGCTCCGGCACGTCGTCGATGAAGCGCATGGCTCCAGGGTAGGCCTCAGCCCTTCGCCTGCCCCCAGTCGTCGACGACCGCCGCCTGCACGGGGAACTCGATCGGGAAGTCGCCGAACAGCACCCGGCCCGCGAGCGCCGCGGCCTCCCGGACGCGCTCGGCGACCTCCTCCGCCCGCGCCTCGGGCGCCTGCACGATCACCTCGTCGTGCAGGAAGCAGACGAGCGCCGCTCCGTCGATGTCGCGGATCGCCCGGCGCACCCCCGCCATCCAGGCCAGCGCCCACTCCGCGGCAGTGCCCTGCACGACGAAGTTGCGCGTGAAGCGCCCCCACGAGCGGGCCTGCCGTGCGCCGCGCTCGTCGTCGCGCCACACCGGGGGCAAGGGGGATGCGCGGCCCAGCCAGGTGCGCACGCGCTCCCGCCGCTCCCCCGCCCGCGCCGCCGCTTCGACCGCCGCCAAGGCTCGCGGGTAGGCGCGCGCGAGCCTCGGCAGCACGACGGCGGACTCGCCGGTCGTGCCCCCGTAGAGGGCGCCGAGCATGCCGATCTTCGCGTGCTGGCGGCTGTCGACCACGCCGCGGTCGACCAGCCCCTGGTAGAGGTCGGCGCCGCGGCCGGCCTCGGCGAGCGCCTGGTCGCGCGAGAGCGCCGCGAGCGCGCGCGGCTCGAGCTGCGCGGCGTCGGCGACCACCAGTCGCATGCCGGGCTCGGCGGCGATCGCGCCGCGGATCTGCCGCGCGATCTGCATGGCGCCGGAGCCCTCCGTCGACCATCTGCCGGTGACCACCCCGCCCGGCACGTACTCGATCGCCAGGCGCATCCTGCCGCGCTCGTCGGCCCTCGCCCACCGCTGCGCCCACGCCCAGCCGTTCGCCGTGTGCAGCCGCGAGAGCCGCTTGTAGGCCACCAGCGGCGCGACCACGGGGTGCTCGAGCTCCTCGATCTCCCACCGCGAGGTCGTCGAGACGTCGAGGCCCGCGCGACGCAGCGCCTTCAGCACCTCCTGGGGCGAGTCGGGATTCAGGGTCGGGTCGCCGATCGCCGCGCGCACCTCGGCGGCCAGCGCCTCCATCTGCCGCGGCCTGCCCGCCGAGCGGTCACCCAGTGCCTCGACCAGCAGCGCGTCGTGCCGGGCGGCGTCGAAGGGCAGGCCCTCGCGGCCCAGCTCGATCGCCACCACCGCGCCCATCGACTCGGCGCCGGCGAGCATCGCGAGGCCCGCGTCGTCGCCGATCGCGGCCTCCTGCACGCGCAGCTGCTCGGCGATCGCCGCCACCGGCTCGGCCTCGGGCGCCATCGAGAAGAGCGCGTCCACGTCGGGTCGGAGCATCCGCAGCCAGCGATCCTCGGCCGGGATGCCGCGCGCCTCGACGAGGATCCGGTGCACGAGCCGCAGGTCGCGCACCCGCTCGATCGGCACGCCGGCATCGAGCAGGGCCGGCACGACGGCCCGCGCGTCCTGCCAGACGAGCCGCGCGCCGACGGCACCCAGCCGCTCGTCGTCGGCGACCCGCGCGCGGTCGTGCGCCCGCGCATCCGTCACCGCCCCGTCGTCGAGCGTCGCCACCGCGATGCGCGCGCCGCGCTCGAGCGGCACGACCGCGAGATCCATGTCAGCACGATATTCCGCGCGTCCCACATGCGCCGTCCACCCCCCATGCGGCACGATGGGCACGGAGAATCCGCGATGACTGCGCAGGTGGTGGTGCTCAACGCGACGCTCGAGCCGATCGGCGTCGCTTCGCTGCAGCGCGCGGTCGCGTTCATCGTCAAGGAGCGGGCGCAGATCGTGCTCGCCGCCGACGGCACCATCCGCTCGAACTCGCTCGAACTGCCCGTGCCGCGGGTGGTGGTCTTCAACGACTACGTGCGGATCCCCCACACGCGCCTCTACGACCGGATGCCGTGGAGCCGCACGGGCGTGCTCGACCGCGACGCGCGGCGGTGCGCCTACTGCGAGGGGCCGGGCGCGACCATCGACCACATCCAGCCCACGTCGCGCGGCGGCGAGTCGACCTGGCTCAACACGATCGTCGCCTGCGTGGCGTGCAACGGTGCCAAGGGCGACCGCACGCCCGGCGAGGCCGGCATGCCGCTGCTGTTCGAGCCGCGCGTGGTGTGGCGGCGCGAGGTGATGATGCTCGCGGTGGCCGCCGCCGGCGTCGACCTCGCCGAGCTCGGCATCACGCACTGAGCCCGCCTCACGCGCCACTATGCTTGAAGGCAGTGTCGCCGCGGACTCTCTGCGGCATGCCCTCAAGACGTGAAAGAGGCGATCGATACCGTGTCCAGCCCTGTGGACGACAGCGACTTCGGAGCGAACGAATGGCTCGTCGAGGAGCAATATCAGCTCTTCTCGAAGGACAAGAGCTCCGTTGCCCAGTCGTGGTGGCCCATCCTCGAGCGGTACGCAGCCCAGCGCTCGTCCGGCGCGGCGGAGACCAGCATGAGCGAGCCGCCGAAGGCGCCTGCGCCCGCGCCCGCGGAGCCTGAGGCCGCGAAGCCCGACGCCGCGACGCCCGCGCCGACGCAGCCCGCGCCCCCGCGCCAGCCGGTGCGCGCCGAGGCTCGGCCGCAGCAGCCCGTCGACCCGGGCGAGGGCCAGCGCGCGCAGGATGCGCCGCAGGAGAACACCGAGGGGCAGGCCGACACGCCGACGCCGGCCAAGGCCGACGGCGCGATCGTCGCCCGCACGACGCGCCAGGCGGCGCGCCCGAAGCCGGTGCCCGCCGAGGCCCCGACCGCGAGCGACAAGCAGGCGGCCAAGGCCGAGGCGCCGCCCGCCGACGAGCCCGTCGTCACCACGCTGCGCGGCATGCCGAAGACGCTCGCCGCCAACATGGACAAGTCGCTCAGCGTGCCGACCGCGACCAGCGTGCGCACGGTGCCGGCGAAGCTGATGATCGACCAGCGCATCGTCATCAACAACCACCTCCGCCGCACGCGCGGCGGGAAGGTGTCGTTCACGCACATCATCGGCTACGCGCTGGTGCAGGCGCTGAAGGCCTTCCCGAGCCAGAACGTCTACTACGACGAGATCGACGGCAAGCCGGCGATGGTCGCGCCGCCGCACGTGAACCTCGGCATCGCGATCGACATCCCGAAGCCCGACGGCTCGCGCGCCCTGCTGGTGCCGAGCATCAAGGGCTGCGAGGCGATGGACTTCTCGGAGTTCGTGGCCGCCTACGAGGCGATCGTGAAGAAGGCCCGGGCCAACAAGCTCGACGCGGGCGACTTCGCCGGCACCACCATCTCGCTCACCAACCCGGGCGGCATCGGCACCGTGCACTCGGTGCCCCGCCTCATGCAGGGCCAGGGCTGCATCATCGGCGTCGGCGCGCTCGACTACCCGGCGGAGTTCATGGGCTCGAGCCCCGAGCGCCTCGCCGATGCCGGCATCGGCAAGACGGTCACCATGACGTCGACCTACGACCACCGCGTCATCCAGGGCGCGGGCTCGGGCGAGTTCCTGAAGATCGTGCACGGCCTGCTCGTGGGCGACGGCGACTTCTACCGCGGCATCTTCGCCGACCTGCGCATCCCCTACGAGCCGATCAAGTGGGCCACCGACGTCTCGGTGCGCGAGGCCGACGAGCTCTCGAAGCAGACGCGCGTCACGCAGCTGATCAACTCGTTCCGCGTGCGCGGCCACCTGATGGCCGACATCGACCCGCTCGAGTACGTGCAGCGCACCCACCCCGACCTCGAGATCGAGCAGCACGGCCTGTCGTTCTGGGATCTCGACCGCGAGTTCGTCACCGGCGGCTTCGGCGGCAAGCGCTCGGCGCTGCTGCGCGACATCCTCGGCGTGCTGCGCGACTCGTACTGCCGCACCATCGGCGTCGAGTACATGCACATCGCCGACCCGGCGCAGCGCCAGTGGTTCCAGAGCCACCTCGAGGTGCCCTACGTCAAGCCCACCCACGACGAGCAGATGCGCATCCTGCGCAAGCTCAACGAGGCCGAGGCGTTCGAGACGTTCCTGCAGACGAAGTACGTCGGCCAGAAGCGCTTCTCGCTCGAGGGCGCCGAGTCGATGATCGCGTTCCTCGACTCCGTGCTCGCGGGCGCCGCCGAGGCGGGCCTCGACGAGGTCGCCATGGGCATGCCGCACCGCGGCCGCCTCAACGTGCTCACGTCGATCGCCGGCAAGACCTACGGCCAGGTGTTCCAGGAGTTCGAGGGCGCCGCGGTCTTCCAGGGCTCCGGCGACGTGAAGTACCACCTCGGCAACGCCGGCGAGTTCACCGCCGCCGACGGCTCGACCGTGCCCGTCTACCTCGCGGCCAACCCGTCGCACCTCGAGGCCGTCAACGGCGTGCTCGAGGGCATCGTGCGGGCCAAGCAGGATCGCATCGGCAACGGCGCGCAGAGCGTGCTCCCGATCCTCGTGCACGGCGACGCGGCGAACGCGGGTCAGGGCGTGGTCTTCGAGACGCACCAGCTGTCGCAGCTGCGCGCGTACCAGACCGGCGGCACGGTGCACCTGGTGGTCAACAACCAGCTCGGGTTCACCACCCCGCCGACGGAGTCGCGCTCGTCGACCTACGCGACCGACGTCGCGAAGGCCATCCACGCGCCCGTGCTGCACGTGAACGGCGACGACCCCGAGGCCGTCGTCCGCGTCGCCGAGCTGGCGTTCCAGTACCGCCAGGAGTTCAAGCGCGACATCGTCGTCGACCTCATCTGCTACCGCCGCCGCGGGCACAACGAGGGCGACGACCCCACCATGACGCAGCCGCTCATGTACTCGCTGATCGAGGCCAAGCGCTCGGTCCGCACCCTCTACGCCGAGAACCTCGTCGGCCGCGGTGACATCACCGAGGAGGAGTACCAGTCGGCACAGGCCGACTTCCAGGCGAAGCTCGAGCAGGCGTTCATGGAGACCCACGCCGCCGCCACCGGCTCGATGCCCGTCATCTCGTCGACCGCCGAGCAGCCTGCAGCCGGCGAGCCCGAGACCACCGGTGTCGACGCATCCGTCGTCGAGGCCATCGGCGACGCGCACGGCAACCCGCCGGACGGCTTCACGATCCACCCGAAGGTCAAGCAGGTGCTCGACAAGCGCGTCAAGGCGAGCCGCGAGGGCGGCGTCGACTGGGCGTACGGCGAGCTGCTCGCGCTCGGCTCGCTGCTGCTCGAGGGCACGCCGGTGCGCATGTCGGGCCAGGACACGCGACGCGGCACCTTCGTGCAGCGCCACGCCGTCATGCACGACCGCCACAACGGCCAGGAGTGGCTGCCGCTCGCCAACCTCGGCGAGGGCCAGGCGCGGCTGTCGATCTACGACTCGCTGCTGAGCGAGTACGCGGCGATGGCCTTCGAGTACGGCTACTCGGTCGAGCGCTCCGACGCGCTGGTGCTGTGGGAGGCGCAGTTCGGCGACTTCGTCAACGGCGCCCAGATCGTCATCGACGAGTTCCTCTCCTCCGCCGAGCAGAAGTGGAACCAGCAGTCGTCGCTGGTGCTGCTGCTGCCGCACGGCTACGAGGGCGCGGGCCCCGACCACTCGTCGGCCCGCATCGAGCGGTTCCTGCAGATGGCGGCGCAGCGCAACATGACGATCGCGCGACCGTCGACGCCCGCGAACCACTTCCACCTGCTGCGCCGCCAGGCCTACGCGCGCCCGCGCCGCCCGCTGGTCGTCTTCACCCCGAAGGCGATGCTGCGGCTGCGCGACGCGACGAGCGCGGTCGAGGAGTTCACCAGCGGCCGCTTCCAGACGGTGATCGACGACGCGCAGGTGCAGGACGCCGGTGCGGTCACCCGCGTGCTGCTGCACTCGGGCAAGATCCACTACGACCTGAAGGCAGAGCTGGCGAAGCGCGGCCGCAGCGACATCGCGCTGGTGCGCGTCGAGCAGCTGTACCCGCTGCCGATCGACGAGATCAACGCCGCGGTCGACCGCTACCCGAACGCCGAGCTGGTCTGGGTGCAGGAGGAGCCGCTCAACCAGGGCTCCTGGCCGTTCATCCACCTGGCGCTGCCGCGCCACCTGCACGGCCGCACCCTCAAGGTCGTCAGCCGTGCCGCATCCGCCAGCCCGGCCACGGGGTCGGCCAAGCGCTCGGCGCAGGAGCTCACGGCGATCCTGGAGTCCGCGCTGGGCTGATGGCCGCACCGCGACGAGGCCCCGCACCGATGCATCCGGTGCGGGGCCTCGTGCCTGCCGCTCAGTCGCGCGCGGCCAGGAAGCTGTAGACCTCGGTCTCGTCGACGCCCGGGAAGGCCCCCGGCGGCAGCGCCGCCAGCAGGTGCGAGTGCGCGCGTGCGCTGGGCCACGCCTGGCCCGCCCACGCGGCGGCGAGGTCGGCCGGCGGCCGGCGGCAGCACGTCGGGTCCGGGCAGCGCGAGGCCGACCGCTCCTTCGTCGCCCGCCCGCGGAACCACTTGGCCTGCGAGAACGGCACGCCGATCGAGAGCGAGAACTCCCCCGCCGCGCTACGCTCGGTCATCGCCGTGCACCAGAACGTGCCCGCAGGCGTCTCGGTGTACTGCTCGAACGCGTTCACCTTGTCGGCCACGTCGAAGACCTCGCGGCTCGTCCAGTGCTTGCACACCGGCTGCCCCTCGATCGCGCCCGTGTGGTCGGCGGGGAACGTCACCCCGTCGTTCTCGTAGGCCTTGTAGATGATCCCCGACTCGTGCACCTTCTGGAAGTGCAGCGGGATCCCCAGGTGCACGGTCGCGAGGTTCGTCAGCCGGTGGGCGGCGGTCTCGTACGAGACCGCGAAGGCGTCGCGCAGATCCTCGACGGCGAGCTGCCGCGCATCCTTCGCCACCCGCAGGAAGTCGACGGCGGTGCGCTCCGGCATGAGCAGCGCCGCGGCGAAGTAGTTCGTCTCGATGCGCTGGCGCAGGAAGCCGCCGTAGTCGGCCGGCACCGAGTGGCCCAGCACGTGGTGCCCGAGCGCCTGCAGCAGCACCGACCGCGGGTCGTGGCCGATGCGCGACGAGCGCGACAGGTAGATGCGCTTGCGCTTCAGATCGGTGACCGAGCGCGTCGAGTGCGGCAGGTCGCCCACGTGGTGCACCGAGAAGCCGAGCCGCTCGGTGATGGCCGCGATGAGGTGCTGCGACAGCGGGCCCGACTGGTAGCCGACCTTCTGCAGCATCTTCTCGGCCTCGGCCTCGATCTCGGGGAAGTGGTTGTCGCGCGCGCGCATCTCCCCACGCAGCTGCGTGTTGGCCCGGCGCGCCTCCTCGGGGGTGGCGGCGCGCTCCTCGGCGACCCGGTCGAGCTCGTCGACGAGCGCGAGCATCGTCTCGAGCACGTCGTCGGGCGTGCGCGGCCCGATGCGCATGGCGGGCAGCTGCTTCTGCTGCCAGGTCGACGACTGCATCGCCCGCTCGAGCCGCAGCTCGAGCTCGGCGCGGCGCGACGGCGGCGCCGTGCCCGTGAGCTCGTCGAGGCTCGCGCCGTAGAGGCTCGCGAGCTGCTGCAGCTGCGAGAAGCGGGCCTCGCGCTTGCCGGTCTCGAACCCCGACAGCTGCGACGGCGCGAGGCCGATCGCGTCGTGCACGGCGTCGAGCGTCAGCCCCGCCTGCTTGCGGGCATGGCGCAGCGCCTTGCCGAGCTGCAGGGTGTCGACCTGCTGGGGCGCGGGCTGCGAGCGCGCCGGGCGATCCCAGGCTGCGGATGCGGTGGGGGCGGTCATGCGAGCACCTTACGACACTTCTGCACGATCTGGCAGGAGTGAAGAACTTCACACTACGAATGCGCGGATGCGGTGCAGTTCTGCACGCAGAGTGGTCACCAAGGGACGAGCCGGGGCCGAAGGAGGCTCCCGGCGGAGCACACAGGAGGACACCATGACTGAGCAGACCGACAAGCCGAACCGGGTGAACGACGCGATGGCGACCGAGGCCGCAGAGCTCGAGCTCGAGTGGGCGGCCGACGCTCGCTGGACCGGCGTCAAGCGCGACTACACCGCAGCCGACGTCGTGCGGCTCCGCGGCTCGGTCGTCGAGGAGCACACGCTCGCCCGTCGCGGCGCCGAGCGCCTCTTCGAGCGCATCACCACCGACGAGAAGCCGGTGCGCGCGCTCGGAGCGCTGACGGGCAACCAGGCGGTGCAGCAGGTGCGCGCCGGGCTCGAGGCCATCTACCTCTCCGGCTGGCAGGTCGCCGCCGACGCCAACCTCTCGGGCCAGACCTACCCCGACCAGTCGCTCTACCCCGCCAACTCGGTGCCGGCCGTCGTGCGCCGCATCAACAACGCGCTGCAGCGCGCCGACCAGATCGAGCGCAGCGAGGGCAACCCGACCGTCGCCGACTGGCTGGCGCCGATCGTCGCCGACGCCGAGGCCGGCTTCGGCGGACCGCTGAACGCCTTCGAGCTCATGCGCAGCATGATCGTCGCCGGCGCCGCGGGCGTGCACTGGGAGGATCAGCTGGCGAGCGAGAAGAAGTGCGGCCACCTCGGGGGCAAGGTGCTGATCCCCACGCAGCAGCACGTGCGCACCCTGAACGCCGCGCGCCTCGCCTCCGATGTCGAGAACGTGCCCTCCGTCATCATCGCCCGCACCGACGCCGAGGCTGCGACGCTGCTCACGAGCGACGTCGACGAGCGGGACCAGCCGTTCCTCACGGGCGACCGCACGTCGGAGGGCTTCTACGAGGTGCTGGGCGGCATCGAGCCGTGCATCGCCCGCGGCCGCGCCTACGCCGAGTACGCCGACCTGCTCTGGATGGAGACCGGCAAGCCCGACCTCGAGGTCGCCCGCCGCTTCGCCGAGGGCATCAAGAGCGAGTTCCCCGACCAGCTGCTGGCCTACAACTGCTCGCCGTCGTTCAACTGGAAGAAGCACCTCGACGACGACCAGATCGCCAAGTTCCAGCGCGAGCTGGGCGCGATGGGCTTCCGCTTCCAGTTCATCACCCTCGCCGGCTTCCACGCCCTCAACCACTCGATGTTCGACCTGGCGAAGGGCTACGCCGAGCACGACATGACGGCCTACGTCGACCTGCAGGAGCGCGAGTTCGCCGCGGAGGCCGCCGGCTACACGGCGACCAAGCACCAGCGCGAGGTCGGCACCGGCTGGTTCGACCTGGTCGCGACCACCCTCAACCCCACCTCGGGAACGCTGGCGCTCGCCGGCTCCACCGAGTCCGAGCAGTTCCATTGATCCGCAGTGCACCGAGCACCCACGACACCTGAAGGAGGAAGACGATCATGACTGACCGCATCCGCATCACCGCCACCGCCGAGGGACAGGAGCGCGTCCTCACCGACGAGGCCGTCGCGTTCCTGCTCGAGCTGCACGACGCGTTCGAGTGCACGCGCCAGCAGCTGCTGCAGAACCGCCGCAAGCGTCGCGCGGCCTTCGCCGAGGGCGAGACGCCGGGCTTCCTGGAGTCGACCAGGCGCATCCGCGAGGACGGCAGCTGGCGGGTCGCCCCGCCCGCTCCGGGCCTCGAGGACCGCCGCGTCGAGATCACCGGGCCGATCGAGCGCAAGATGACCATCAACGCGCTCAACTCCGGCGCGAAGGTCTGGCTGGCCGACTGCGAGGACGCCTCGAGCCCGCTGTGGCGCAACGTCATCGCGAGCCAGGTGAACCTGCAGGACGCCATCCGCGGCCGCATCGAGTTCACCAGCCCGGAGGGCAAGGAGTACCGGGTGACGGCCGAGGAGACGCCGACGATCGTCGTGCGGCCCCGCGGCTGGCACATGGACGAGCACCGCATCATCGTCGACGGCAAGCCCATGTCGGGATCGCTGGTCGACTTCGGCCTGCACTGCTTCCACAACGCCGAGGAGCTCATCGCCCGCGGCAGCGGCCCGTACTTCTACCTGCCGAAGCTCGAGAACCACGAGGAGGCGCGCCTCTGGAACGACGTGTTCCGCATGGCGCAGCAGCTGCTGGTGCTCCCGCAGGGCACGATCCGCGCCACGGTGCTGATCGAGACGATCACGGCGGCGTTCGAGATGGAGGAGATCCTCTACGAGCTGCGCGAGCACTCGGCGGGGCTCAACGCCGGCCGCTGGGACTACCTGTTCTCGATGATCAAGGCGTTCCGCCTCCGCGGCGAGGCGTTCGTGCTCCCCGACCGCTCGCAGCTGACGATGACGGCGCCGTTCATGCGGGCCTACACCGAGCAGCTGGTGCGGGCCTGCCACCGCCGCGGGGCGCACGCGATCGGCGGCATGGCGGCGTTCGTGCCGAGCGCGAAGGACCCGGAGGCCACCGAGCGGGCGCTGAGCGCTGTCGCCTCCGACAAGGCGCGCGAGGCCGGCGACGGCTTCGACGGCTCCTGGGTCGCGCACCCGGGCCTGGTGTCGACCTGCCGCGAGGCGTTCGACGCGGTGCTCGGCGAGCGGCCGAACCAGCTCGACCGATCCCGCGAGGACGTCGCGGTCGACGGTGCGGCGCTCATCGACCTGTCGACGACGCCCGGCGAGATCACCGACGGCGGCCTGCGCTCGAACATCGAGATCGGCATCCGCTACATGGAGGCGTGGCTGCGCGGCCACGGCGCCGTCGCCATCCACTCGCTGATGGAGGACGCGGCCACTGCCGAGATCTCCCGCTCGCAGGTGTGGCAGTGGATCCACAACGAGTCGAAGACCTCCGACGGCCGCACCATCACGCCGGAGCGCTGCGAGTCGATCGTCGACGAGCTCGAGCGCGGCTTCGACCGCAGCGAGGGCAACCGCTTCCGCGAGGCGATCGCGCTGTTCCGCGAGATCGCCCTGGAGGAGACCTACCCGGCCTTCCTCACGCTGGCCGGCACCGAGCGCTACCTGGCCGACGGCGTCGAGCGGCACACGACCGGCTCGATCCCGGTGCAGGATGCGTCGCCGCAGGCTGAGCAGGAGGGCTCGCGCGACGACGAGCGCGAGCGCGTCGCGGCCTGACCGGCAGACGCAGGAGAGGCGGGGCCCCGATGGGGTCCCGCCTCTCCTGCGTCGTCTCGTCGCCTGCTCAGGCGTGCGCGGCGCGGGCCGCGCGGAGCTTCTCGAGCAGCTTCTCCCGCAGCTCCTCGGGAGCGCGATCCTTGCACGCGCCCTGCAGCGCAGACGTCAGCATCTCGCCCACGTGGTGCTCGGCCGAGCACTCGGCGCAGGTCGCCAGGTGCGCGCGAACATCTGCGGCATCCTCGGCGCAGAGCTCGTTGTGGAGGTACTCCTCCAGTGCTGCGCGGGCCTGCGTGCAGTCCTTCTTGGCCTCCAGCGTCTCGCTCACGGCTTCTCCTTCACGTCGGTGCCCGGCACCGCGATTCCTTGTTCTCTGGCGTAGTCGGCGAGCAGGCCCCGCAGCAGCTTCCGCCCGCGGTGCAGCCTGCTCATCACGGTGCCGACGGGGGTCTCCATGACCTCGGCGGTCTCGGCGTAGCTGAGGCCCTCGACGTCGACCCAGTAGACCGCCATGCGGAAGTCCTCCGGCACCTGCTGCAGCGCATCCTTCACAGCCCCCGAGGGCATCCGATGGATGGCCTCGGCCTCGGCACTGCGCGACGACGTGGCGGTGAATGACTCGGCATCGCCGATCTGCCATTCCTCCATGTCGTCGAGCGGCGCCTCGAAGGGCCTGCGCTGCTGCTTGCGATAGGTGTTGATGTAGGTGTTGGTCTGGATGCGGTACAGCCACGCCCGCAGGTTGGTGCCCTGCTTGAACGAGTCGTACGCGGCGTAGGCCTTGAGCAGGGTCTCCTGCACGAGGTCTGCCGCGTCGGCGGGGTTGCGCGTCATGCGCATGGCGGCTGCGTAGAGCTGGTCTGCGTACTGCATGGCCTGCTCGACGAAGTCGTCGCGCTTCTCCGCCGGAGAGGAATCAGTTGTCATCGCGGGTGAGTCTATTGTCGCGGTGCCCACTGAGCCTCCTCGGCTTTGCTTTCCTGACCGATAGATTGCAACCGATGACCTCGCCCGTGCATTCCCGACCCTGGGTCGCGCCGACCGCGACCTCGCGCCTCGACGCCCGCGTGCAGCTGCCCGGATCGAAGAGCCTGACCAATCGAGCGCTGCTGCTGGCCGCCCTCGCCGACGGGCCGTCGACCCTGCACCGGCCGCTGCGCAGCCGCGACGCGTCGATCATGACCGAGGGGCTGCGTGCGCTCGGCGCGACCATCCGCGAGGCGCCCGGCGACGGCCTGTTCGGCCCCGATCTCACCGTGACGCCCGGGCCCGTCGCGGGCGACGCATCCATCGACTGCGGCCTGGCCGGCACGGCCATGCGGTTCCTGCCGATCATGGCGGCGCTCGGCGACGGCCCGGTGGCGTTCGACGGCGACCCGCACGCGCGCAAGCGCCCGATGGACCAGACGATCGCGAGCCTGCAGGGCCTGGGCGTGCGTGTCGATGCCGATGCGCCGCGACTGCCGTTCACGGTGCACGGCGCGGGCGGCGTGCGCGGCGGCGAGCTGACGATCGACGCGAGCGCCTCGAGCCAGTTCGTCTCGGCGCTGCTGCTGGTCGCCGCCCGCTTCGACGAGGGCCTCACGCTGCACCACGCGGGCGAGAGACTGCCGTCGATCCCGCACATCGAGATGACGCTCGAGGCGCTGCGGCAGCGCGGCGTCGACGCGCGGGCGATCGGCGAGGCCTCGTGGCGCGTCGAGCCAGGCCCCATCGCCGCGCTCGACGAGCAGATCGAGCCCGATCTGTCGAACGCCGCGCCGTTCCTCGCCGCGGTCGCCGCCGTGGGCGGCCGCGTCGTGCTCGACGGCTGGCCCGCGCAGACCACCCAGGTGGGCCGCATGCTGCCCGAGCTGCTCGCCCCGTTCGGCGTCGAGTCGCGGGTGGCGGATGGCTCCCTCACCGTCGAGGCCGTCGGTGGCGCGATCCCCGGTGCCAGCCTCGACATGCACGCGGCAGGCGAGCTCGCCCCCACGATCGTGGCGCTCGGCGCGCTCGCGTCGGCGCCGGTCGAGGTCACCGGGATCGGCCACATCCGCGGGCACGAGACCGACCGCATCCAGGCCCTCGTCGACGACATCGCCGCCCTGGGCGGGCGCGCCGTGGCGCTGCCCGACGGCATCCGGGTCGAGCCGGGCACGCTGCACGGCGGCTCCTGGGGCGCCTACGACGACCACCGCATCGCGACGGCGGGCGCCGTCATCGGCCTGCGCGTGCCGGGCGTCGAGGTCGACGACATCGGCGCGACGGCCAAGACCATCCCGGAGTTCCCTGAGCTCTGGGCGGCCATGCTCGCCGGCGAGCAGGGGTGACGACCGCATGAGCTGGCTCGGCGACTACGAGGGCAAGTACGACGACTACGACGAGTCGAGCGTGCGGGAGCGCCCCAACCCGAAGGCCAACCGCCCGCGCTCGAAGCAGCGGCCCGAGCACGACGACGCCGTCACCGGCATCGTCACCGCCGTCGACCGCGGCCGCTACACGCTCGCCGTGCGCATCGACGAGGAGGACGAGTCGATCGTCACCGCCGCACGCGCACGGGAGCTGCGCAAGCAGTCGATCGTCGCCGGCGACCGCGTCGACGTGGTCGGCGACACGACCGGCGAGACCGGCTCGCTCGCCCGCATCGTGCGCATCCAGCCACGTACGACGGTGCTGCGGCGCTCGGCCGACGACGCCGACGTGATCGAGCGGGTGATCGTCGCGAACGCCGACCTGCTGCTCATGGTGGTCGCCGCCGCCGACCCCGAGCCGCGGCCCCGTCTCGTCGACCGCTACCTGGTGGCGGCGCTCGACGCCGGCATCCGGCCGATCATGGTGATCACGAAGACCGACGTCGCCGACCCCGAGCCGTTCCTGGCGAACTTCGCGGGGCTCGACATCGAGGTGTGGCGCTCGTCGCTCGACGATCCGCCGGTCGAGGAGCTGCGCAAGCGGCTCGACGGGCACACCACGGTCGCCGTCGGCCACTCGGGCGTGGGCAAGTCGACCCTGGTGAACGCGCTGGTGCCCGACGCGCACCGCGCCGTCGGCCACGTCAACGCGGTCACGGGCCGCGGCCGGCACACCTCGTCGTCGACGGTGTCGTTCAAGCTCGGCTCGGGCTGGATCATCGACACCCCCGGCGTGCGCTCGTTCGGGCTCGGGCACGTCGCGACCGCCAACGTGCTGCGCGGCTTCCCCGACCTCGCCGCCGTCGCCGAGGACTGCCCGCGCGGCTGCACGCACCTCGTCGACGAGGGCTACTGCGAGCTCTCGATCGCCGCTGCCGACGGGCGGCTCGAGCCGCGCCGCGTCGACTCGATGCAGCGGCTGCTCGGCACGCTGGTCGCGGCACGGGAGCAGCGCCACCAGGCGGAGTAGTCGGTCGGCGTAGGCTGATCGCGTGACCTACGACGACGACCTCGCCCTGGCGCTGCGGCTGGCCGACGCCGCCGACGCGATCTCGATGGAGCGCTTCGGCGCGCGGGATCTCGAGGTGACGACGAAGGCCGACACCACGCACGTGACGGATGCCGACCGCTCGGTCGAGCAGCGCATCCGCACCATGCTCGCCGAGGAGCGCCCGGACGACGCGATCTTCGGCGAGGAGTTCGGCGTCAGCGGCGAGGCGCAGCGCCAGTGGATCATCGACCCGATCGACGGCACCGCGCACTTCCTGCGCGGCGCCCCCATCTGGGCGACCCTGATCGCGCTCGCCGTCGACGGGCATCCGGTCGTGGGCGTCGTCTCGGCGCCCGCGCTCGGCGGCCGCTGGTGGGCCGCGCAGGGATCCGGCGCCTGGACGAACCCGGCAGAGCCGCGCCGCCTGCGCGTCTCGGGCGTCAGCGCGCTGTCGGATGCGGTGCTGTCGTACAACGCGATCCAGGGGTGGGACGGCGCCGGCCGCATCGGCGACCTGCTGGGCCTGCAGCGCGACGTCTGGCGCGCGCGCTCCTACGGAGACGCCTGGAGCTACATGATGCTCGCCGAGGGCACGATCGACGTGGTCGCCGAGTTCGACCTGCAGCCCTACGACCTGGCGGCGCTCGTGCCCGTGATCGAGGAGGCCGGCGGCACGTTCACGTCGGTCGACGGCGAGCGCGGCCCCTGGCACGGGTCGGCGCTGGCGACGAACGGCGTGCTGCACGCCGAGCTGCTCGAGCGCCTCGCGCGCTGAGCACCCGCTCGCCGCGGCTCAGCCGCGCGCGGCCGCCTCGAGCTGCTCGACGTCGAGCTTGCGCATCGTCAGCATCGCCCGCGTCACCTCGAGCGAGCGCTCCCCCTGCATGAGCTCGCCGAGCTGCTTCGGGATCACCTGCCACGAGACGCCGAACCGGTCCTTGCACCACCCGCACTGCGACTCCGCGCCGCCGTCGGCGACCAGCGCATCCCAGATGCGGTCGACCTCGGCCTGCCCGTCGACGGTGACGGCGATCGACACGGCCTCCGACTGCGGGAACTGCGGCCCGCCGTGCAGCAGCTGGAACGGCGTCCCGGCGAGGGTGAGGTCGACGGTGATCGCCTCGCCCGCGGGCGCGTCGCCCGGCCAGGGGTTGTCGCCCGGGGGGATCCGCATCACGTCGGTGATGCGCGAGTCGGGCACGACCGAGACGTAGAGCTCGGCTGCCTCCTCGATGCGGCCGTCGAACCAGAGCACTGTGCGCACATCCGTCATGGTGGCCATCATGCTCCGCATCCGCGGGCTTCGATACCCTGGATGCATGCGTGAGATCACCCCTGCCGAGGTCGCCGACCTGCCGATCGTCGACGTGCGCGAGCAGCACGAGTGGGATCTCGGGCACGCGATCGGCGCCGTGCACATCCCGATGAGCGACCTCATCGCCCGCCTCGACGAGGTGCCCGACGGCGCCGCGATCATCTGCCGCAGCGGCGCCCGCAGCGGGCAGGTCGTCGCCTACCTCGAGCAGCGGGGGGCGGATGCGGTGAACGTCGCGGGCGGGACCCTCCGGTGGGCGGCCGAGGGCCGCCCGATGGTGGGCACCGTCGCCTGAGCCTGGCGGCGCGCTCGCGCGCGCCTATGCGCCGCAGGGCGGGCGGTGTAGAACCGAGGCATGACGAGCCGCCATCGCGAGATCGAGACGAAGCTCGAGGCGCCCGCGGAGGCGCGCGTGCCGACGCTGGCGGGCACCGGAACGATCGTCGTCGCCGACGAGCCCGTCGAGCACGACCTCGAGGCGACGTACTTCGACACCGAGGCGCGGGCGCTGGCGGCGGCGGGCATCTCGCTGCGGCGCCGCACGGGCGGCGACGACGCCGGCTGGCACCTGAAGGTGCCCATCGGCGAGGGCGTGCGCGACGAGCTGCGCGAGCCGCTCGGCCGCGCGACGAAGACCGTGCCGGAGCCGCTGCGCAGCGCCGTGCACCTGTGGTCGCGCGGCGAGCCGCTGGTGCCGGTCGCTCGGCTGCAGACGCACCGGGCTGTGCATCGTCTTCGCGACGCCGACGGCCGCGTGCTCGTCGAGATCGCCGACGACGCCGTCGTCGCCCGGTCGCCCGTCGACAGCACCACGACGACCGCATGGTGCGAGTGGGAGGTCGAGGCGGTCGAGGGCGGTCGCGACGACGTCGACGCGGTCGTGCAGCAGCTGCTCGCCGTGGGCGCGACGCCCGCGGCCTCTGCGTCGAAGCTCGCCCGCGCGCTGGCCGGGGGCACCGCACCGCCGGCCCCCGAGCCCGAGCCTGCCCTCGACGCGCAGAGCTCCGCCGAGGACGTGCTGGCGGCCGCGCTCGCCGAGCAGGTCGACGAGCTCCGTCGCCGAGACCCGCTCGTGCGGCTCGCGGCCGACGGCGCCGTGCACCGGATGCGGGTCGCCTCGCGACGGCTGCGCAGCCTGCTCGCCACCTTCCGGCCGCTGCTCGACCGCGCGCGGACCGATCCGCTGCGCGACGAGCTGCGCTGGTTCGCCGGTGTGCTCGGCGCGGCCCGCGATGCCGAGGTGCAGTGCGCGCGGCTCGCCGCGCTCGTCGCCGAGCAGCCGGTCGAGCTGGTCATGGGCGCCGTCGGGCAGCGCATCGACGACGCCCTGCGCGCACGCCACCGGCAGGCGCTCGGTGCGGCGCACGCCGCGATGCGCTCGGAGCGCTACCTGGCGCTCATGGACGACCTGCAGCGGCTGGCGACCGCGCCGCCGTGGGCGGGTGCGTCGGGCGGCAGCCCGCAGGATGGGACGGGCGGCAGCCCGCAGGGCGGGTCGGGCGGCAGCCCGCAGGATGCGCTGCGCTCTCGCGTGCGACGTGAGCACCGGCGCACGCGCCGTCGGGTCGAGGCGGCGACCGCGGCCCCAGCGGCCGAGCGCGACGCGCTGCTCCACGAGGCGCGCAAGGCCGCGAAGCGCGCCCGCTACGCCGCCGAGGCGCTGGTGCCGGTGGCGGGCCGCGAGGCTCGGCGCGCAGCGAAGGCGGCGAAGCGCGTGCAGCAGGCGCTCGGCGAGCAGCATGACACGGTCGTCGCCCGGTCGCTGCTGCGCGAGCTGGGCGTGCAGGCGCACCTCGACGGCGACAGCGCGTTCACCTTCGGCCTGCTGCACGCGCGCGAGCACGAGCGCGCCGCGGCGAGCGAGGCGGCGTTCGAGCGCGCCTGGGCGAGGCTGCGGCGCAAGCGCGTGCGGCGCTGGCTGCAGTGAACCCGTGCCGCACGACCGGCGGCGTCAGCCCAGCACGACCAGCTTCTTGTTCATGAACTCCTCCATGCCGTGCGGTCCCAGCTCGCGGCCGAAGCCCGAGCGCTTGGTGCCGCCGAAGGGCATGTCGTAGTCCTCGGCGCCGGCCCCGTTGATCGCGACCATGCCCGAGTCGAGCCGGTCGGCGACGGCGAGCGCGAGCTCCGGGTCGCTGCAGAAGAGGCGCGCGCCGAGCCCGAACGGGGTGTCGTTGGCGATGCGCACGGCGTCGTCGACGTCCTTCGCCCGATAGACGGTGCCGACCGGGCCGAAGAGCTCCTCGCGGTAGGCCTGCATCTCGGCGGTCACGCCGCCCAGCAGCGCGGGGCGCACGCGGGTGTCGCCGGGCTCGCCCACGGCGCCGGCGAGCACCTGCGCGCCCTCGGCGACCGCGGCGGCCGTCTGCTCGCGCAGCCGATCTGCGGCGGCCTGCGACGACAGCGGCCCGACCAGGGCGTCCTCGTCGTCGGCCTCCCCCACCTCGAGCGCCGCGATCGCCTCGCCGAGCTTCTGCGAGAAGGCCTCGTAGTGCTCGTCGAGCACGATGAAGCGCTTCGACGCGTTGCACGACTGACCCGAGTTCTCCATCCGGGTCTCGAGCGCGTTCTGCACCACGGCATCCATGTCGTCTGCCGACAGCACGATGAAGGGGTCGCTGCCGCCGAGCTCGAGCACGACCTTCTTGAGGTGACGCCCGGCGACCTCGGCGACGGCGGCGCCGGCGCGCTCCGAGCCGGTGAGCGAGACGCCCAGCACACGGCGGTCGGGGATGACGATCTCGGCGATCTGCTCGTTGGTGGCGAAGATGTTCTCGTAGGCGCCGGCCGGCAGGCCCGCCTCGGCGAGGATCTCGGCGATGACGGTCGCCGACCGCGGGCACTGCGGCGCATGCTTCAGCAGCACCGTGTTGCCGAGCATGAGGTTCGGGAAGGCGAAGCGCGCGACCTGGTAGTACGGGAAGTTCCAGGGCATGATGCCCAGGATCACGCCCGAGGCCGACTTGCGGATGCGCGCGTCGACGCCGCAGCGGTTGGCGAGCACCTCGTCGGCGAGGAACTCCTCGGCGTTGTCGGCGAAGTACTGGATGATCTCGGCCGAGAACTCGGCCTCGGCGACGCCCTGCGCGAGGGGCTTGCCCATCTCGGTGCGGATGATCTCGGCGAGCTCGCGCGAGCGGGCGGTGAACGCTTCGGCGGCCTTGGTGAGGATCGTCGCGCGCTCGGCCAGCGGCGTCGTGCGCCACGGCTCGTAGGCGGCGTGCGCGCGCTCGATCGCGGCGCGGATCTCGTCGTCGGTCGCCGTCGGGAACTCCTCGACGACCCGGCCGGTGTAGGGATCGGTGACCCGGTACTCGCTCACGCACTGCCTCCTCGCAGATCTGACGAAGCCCAGCGTAGTGCGGGCGAGCGAGAGGGCTCTCACAGCGTGCGACTCGCTACCGATGGTGGAGATGGGGGGAATCGAACCCCCGTCCAACGCTCATATCGTGCGGATTCTCCGGGTGCAGCTCAGGGGTGGCGTTCTGCTCGGCTCCGACCTTTGTCCTGAGCACCTAGGTCGACGAGCCCAGTCACAGTTCAAGTCCCGCGATGCCCTGTGACGCAGCATCGCAGCAATCCCTCAAGATGACGCCAGGGTCCGGAACGAGGGCCTCTCCGGTCTGACGGACTTCAGGCTCGCTTAAGCAGCGAGGGCGAAGTCGGTGCGCTTTGCGTTGGCACCTATGGGTTTGCAGGGAGCGTTCAAGAGATAACCCTGCATCCTCTACCCGCTTCCCGCAGCAACCGAGACGTTGTCGAAACCGATCATCCCCGTGCTGGGTGGCGAGTCGCACGCTGTGGAGTTGTCAATCCGGATGCCTCCGGCGGTCTGGCGAGGCCAGCCCACCATGGTACATCGAAGGAGGGCGCTGCGGCAACACGCGCAGGATCCCCTGCGGCTCAGCCGAACAGCATCTCGGCTTCGCGGTAGCGGTGCTCGGGCACGCGCTTCAGCTCGCCGAGCGCGTCGGCCAGCGGCACGCGCACGATGTCGGTGCCTCGCAGCGACACCATCGAGCCCCACGCGCGGTCGGTGATCGCGTCGATCGCGGCCAGCCCGAAGCGGGTCGCCAGCACGCGGTCGGCGCCGCTGGGCGCGCCGCCGCGCTGGATGTGGCCGAGCACCGTCGAGCGCGACTCGATGCCGGTGCGCTCCTCGATCATCGGCGCGATGAGCTCGCCGATGCCGCCCAGCCGCGGGCGGTTGAACGCGTCGAGGCCCTTGCGCGAGTACTCCTCCTCCATGCCCTCGAGCTTGAAGCCCTCGGAGACGACGACGAGCGGTGCGCGGCGGCGGTCGTAGACCGACTGAACGTACTCGCAGATCCACTCGATCGAGCGCGGCTGCTCGGGGATGAGGGTGACGTGCGCGCCGGTCGCCATGCCGGTGTGCAGGGCGATCCAGCCGACGTGGCGGCCCATCACCTCGAGCACCATGCAGCGCATGTGCGAGTCGCCGGTGGTGCGCAGCCGGTCGCCCGCCTCGGTGGCGATCTGCACGGCGGTGTCGAAGCCGAACGTGTAGTCGGTGGCGTCGAGGTCGTTGTCGATCGTCTTCGGCACCCCCACCATGGGGATGCCGTCGTCGGCGAGCCGGTGGGCGGCTGCGAGGGTGCCCTCGCCGCCGATCGCCATCACGGCGTCGATGCCGAGTCGCGCGAGCGTCTGCTTGATCTTCTCCGGCCCGCCGTTCGGGCCCTCGTAGGGGTTCGTGCGGCTGGTGCCGAGGATCGTGCCGCCGATGCGCGAGGTGCCGCGCACCGACGAGCGGTTCAGCACCCGCACGTCGCCGTCCTTGAGACCGCGGAAGCCGTCGCGGATGCCCACGAACTCGTGGCCGTGGTGCACCATGCCGGTGAGCACCGCCGCTCGGATGACCGCGTTGAGCCCTGGGCAGTCGCCCCCGGACGTCAAGATGCCGATGCGCATGTCGCCTTCCTCCGGGCGGTCCTGGGTGAACCCCGCCGGCATCGTCCATTCAATCGGTCGGGATGCTCGATTGTCGAACGGGGGCGAGCGTCAGTCGCCCAGGCGGTTCTTCGTGCGCATGGCGCGCTCGGCCTCGCGCTTGTCCTGCCGCTCGCGGAGCGCCTGGCGCTTGTCGTACTCCTTCTTGCCCTTCGCGATGGCCAGCTCGACCTTGGCGCGGCCGTCGGAGAAGTAGAGCGAGAGGGGCACGAGCGTGTAGCCGCCCTGCGAGACCTTGGCGGCCAGCTTCTCGATCTCGTCCTTGTGCAGCAGCAGCTTGCGCTTGCGGCGCGGCGGGTGGTTGGTCCAGGTGCCCTGGCCGTACTCGGGGATGTGCACGGCGTCGAGCCACGCCTCTCCCCTGTCGACGTAGGCGTAGCCGTCGACGAGCGATGCCCGGCCCGCGCGCAGCGACTTCACCTCGGTGCCCGTCAGCACCAGACCCGCCTCGACGCGATCCTCGATCGTGTAGTCGTGGCGCGCCTTGCGGTTCTGCGCCACGACCTTCTGGCCCTGTTCGCGCGGCATGGCTCGCTCCCGTGTTCCTGCGCCCGACCGTCGGGCAGCCGCCCAGTCTAGCGTGCGGCGCGGGCTAGATCTTCAGGTACCTGCGGATCGCGACCGCGGCGGCGACGCCGGCGAAGAGCACACCGATCCCCACGAGCACCGGCGCGACCACGAGCGCGTCGTCGATGTTGACGATCGCGATCGTCTGCAGCATCGGCGCCACGTAGCCCTGCAGGAAGAAGTGCACGACCGCGATCACCGATCCGGCCGACAGCACGGCGCCGATGAGCGCCGCGACGATGCCCTCGATGATGAAGGGCGTCTGGATGAACCGGTTCGACGCGCCGACCAGGCGCATGATGCCGAGCTCCCGCTTCCGCGAGAACGCCGACAGCCTGATCGTGGTCGAGATGAGCAGCACCGCCGCGACGAGCATCAGCACGGCCACGCCGATCGCCGCGAGGCTCGCGGTGTTGAGCACCTGGAAGATCGGCTCGAGCAGCGCCCGTTGATCGCGCACCTCCAGCACCCCCGGCAGGGCGCCCGTCGCCTCCCTGATCAGGTCGGCGTCCTGCGGCGCGGTCGGGCGCACCCAGAGCGCCTCGTTCATGGTCTCGGGGCTGGCGAACTCGGCGCTCGAGGTGCCGCCGAACTGGTCCATGAAGTTCTGGTAGGCGAGCTGGCGATCCTCGAACTCGACGTTCGCGACGTAGGGCGCGATCGCCCCGCCCTCGAGCGTGTCGCGCACCGCCTGCACCTGCTCGGCGGTCGCGGCGGTCTGCGTGCAGGTGGCGGTCGAGTCGACCGGGCCGCAGAAGTAGATGCCGACCTGGGCGCGGTCGTACCAGAAGCCCTTCATCTGGTTGATCTGCAGCTGCAGCAGGATCGCGGCGCCGACGAACGACAGCGAGATGAAGGTGACGAGCACGACCGAGACGACGACCGACATGTTGCGGCGCAGGCCGTTCCAGACCTCCTGCGCGATCAGCTGCAGCCTCATGCGCGCTCCTCCTCGAGGGCGGCCGCGGCGGCCGCCGAGCCGCCGGGCTCGTGGACGAGCGGGTCGTTGCCGTCGTCGAGGTGCCGGCGGTAGCCGCCGTGCTGCTCGTCGCGCATGATGACGCCCGCGTCGAGCTCGACGACTCGCTGCTGCATCGAGTCGACGATCGACGCCTCGTGCGTCGCCATCACGACCGTGGTGCCGCCCTCGTTGATGCGGGCGAGCAGCGCCATGATGCCGGCGCTGGTCGAGGGGTCGAGGTTGCCGGTGGGCTCGTCGGCGAGCAGGATCGGCGGCCGGTTGACGACCGCGCGCGCGATCGCGACGCGCTGCTGCTCGCCGCCCGAGAGCTCGTGCGGCAGCCGGCTCGCCTTGCCGGCGAGGCCGACGATCTTGAGCACGTCGGGCACGGCCTCCGAGATGAAGCCGCGGCTCTTGCCGATCACCTGCAGCGTGAAGGCGACGTTCTCGTAGACCGTCTTGTTGTTCAGCAGCCGGAAGTCCTGGAACACCAC
This sequence comes from Agrococcus beijingensis, assembly GCF_030758955.1. Taxonomy (NCBI): domain Bacteria; kingdom Bacillati; phylum Actinomycetota; class Actinomycetes; order Micrococcales; family Microbacteriaceae; genus Agrococcus; species Agrococcus beijingensis. The sequence continues at coordinate 2,397,128 of NZ_CP132360.1, forward strand.
GCCCAGGTTGCGGCGGAAGAACGGCACGCGGCGGTTCGGCAGCGCCTTCAGCCGCTGGCCGAGCACGTGCACCTCGCCGCTGCTGGGGGTCTCCTCCCGGAGCACCATGCGGATGAGCGTGGACTTGCCGGAGCCGGAGGCGCCGACGAGGAACACGAACTCGCCCTTGAGGATCTCGAGCGAGATGCCGTCGAGGGCGGGGCGAGCCTTGCGGGAGTAGGTCTTCGAGACCTCGTCGAACCTGATCATGACTGGTCGAGGCTACGCGCGGATGCGGTCTGCGGTCGGGTGCGTCGTCGGCGCGGCGTCACTCCCGTGCCGCCGAGCCTGCCACTCGGCGATGCGCCCGGTGGCCCGTGCGAGGCCGAGCACGCCGACGTGGGTGCGCTCGGGCTGGCCCCAGTAGCTGCGCTCGTAGAGCTCGTGGCGCGCGCCGAAGCCGGTGCCGATCGCATCCCACAGCTCGCCGACGACCTCGAGCCGCTCGCGCGCATCCGCCCCGTTCGATCCGCGCAGCAGCGGCTCCAGCCCGGCGAGCTCGTCGCTGCCGAGCGCGCCCTGTGGCACCGGCAGGTGCGCGAGCGCCGACGACAGCACGGTCTCGAGCGAGACGCGCATGCGCGAGTAGGCGTCGGGCGCGAGCGCCGAGAACGCCATCGCCGAGTCGATGCCGGGCAGCACCGAGTCGCCCGAGGGCACGGCCTGCTCGATCATCGCGTCGCGCAGCCCGGCGACGGTGTGGCGGAAGGCGATCAGCTCGCCGAGCGCCGCCTGCGTGCCGCGCCGCTCCTCGGTGCCCATGATCTCGACGGCGCGCACGGCGAGACCGGCCACGTGCTCGAGCTTCGCCTCGAGCCGGGTGGCCGCCTGGAAGGCGAGCCGGGCGTTCCAGCCGACGGCGCCGCGGTTGTAGGCGAGCATCGTCTCGGCGTCGTGGATCAGCACGTCGTCCCAGGCGATCAGCACGTCGTCGAAGACGACCAGCGCGTCGTGCTCCTGGAACCGGCTCGCGAGCGGCTGGTCGGCGCGGAAGGGCGTGCCGCGCGTGAAGATGCGGAGCCCAGAGGTCGCGACGGGCACGGAGGCCGCGATCGCGAACCCGTCGGTCTGCACCTCGCCGCCGAAGTGCGACACGAGCAGCCGCTGCGCCGTCGCGGCGCCGGTCACGACCGCCTTCGCGCCGCGCACCACGAGCCCCGCGTCGGTCTCGCGCACGACGTGGAGGAACACATCCCCCACCTCGTCGGGCGGCAGCTCGCGGTCGACGGGCGGGTTCACGAGCGCCTGCGCGTAGTGCGTCACGTCGCGCTGGTCGCGGGCGAGCGCGGCCCGCACGTTGCCCTCGAAGCGGCCGAAGAACGGCGCGTGCGCGGCCATCGAGGTGATGACGCAGGCCATGAACTCGGGGGTGCGGCCGAGCCAGCCGTTCGTCTGCCGCTGCCAGGCGCGGATCGCCTCGCGCTGGCCGCGCAGGTCGTCGGCGCTCTGCGGCACCGCCCAGAACCGGTGCGTGACCCCCGTGCCATCCGCGGTGGGGGCGAGCAGCGCATCCGCCGTGCCGTCCTCGGCGTGCAGCGAGTCGTAGAGCGACGCGATGGCGGATGCGGTGCCCGAGAAGGCGGGATGCTCGGCCACGCGCGCCACGCGCTCGCCGTCGTGGATGACGACGCGGCCGTCGTCGAGGCTCGCGAGGTAGTCGCTGCCGGTCTGGGGCCGAGTCGCCACGGTGCTCCTAGTCGTCGCCCTCGAGCTGCTGCTGCTTGCGCCAGCGGATGCCGGCGGCGATGAAGCCGTCGAGGTCGCCGTCGAAGACGGCCGAGGGGTTGTTGACCTCGTGCGAGGTGCGGAGATCCTTGACCATCTGGTACGGCGCGAGCACGTAGGAGCGCATCTGGTCGCCCCAGCTGGCGGAGATGTTGCCGGCCAGCTCCTTCTTGCGGGCGGCCTCCTCCTCGCGCTGCAGCAGCATCAGGCGGCTCTGCAGCACGCGCATGGCGGCGGCGCGGTTCTGGATCTGGCTCTTCTCGTTCTGCATCGAGACGACCGTGCCGGTCGGGATGTGCGTGATGCGCACCGCCGAGTCGGTGGTGTTGACGCTCTGGCCGCCGGGGCCCGACGAGCGGAACACGTCGACGCGGATGTCGCCCTCGGGCACCTCGACCTCGTCGACCTGCTCGAACAGCGGCACCACCTCGACGGCGGCGAACGACGTCTGGCGCTTGCCGGCGGCGCCGAAGGGGCTCATGCGCACGAGGCGGTGCGTGCCGGCCTCGACCGACATGTTGCCGAACGCGTAGGGCGCGCCGATCTCGAACGACGCCGACTTGATGCCGGCCTCCTCGGCGTAGCTCGTCTCGTAGACGGTGACGGGCATGCCGTGCTGCTCGGCGTACCGCAGGTACATGCGCAGCAGCATCTCGGCGAAGTCGGATGCGTCGACGCCGCCCGCGCCGGCACGGATCGTCACGACCGCCGGCAGCGGGTCGAACTCGCCGTCGAGGAGTGTCTGGATCTCCATGTCGGCGACCAGCCTCTGCAGGCTCGCGAGCTCCTTCTTCGCCTCGTTCTGGGTCGCCTCGTCGCCCTCCTCGTTCGCCATCTCGACGAGCACCTCGAGGTCATCGATGCGCGCCTCGGCCTCGGTGAGCCGGCGCAGGTCGGTCTGCGCGTGGCTCAGCTGGCTGGTGATCTTCTGGGCGGCGTCGGGGTCGTCCCAGAGGTCGGGCACGCCGGCGGCTGCGGAGAGCCGCTCGATGTCGGCGGCGATCTTCTCGACGTCAGCCACCGCCTTGATGTCGGAGAACGTGGAGCGGAGGGCGGCGATGTCGCCGGCGATGTCGAGATCGGCCATGATCCCCCCAGCCTACCGACCGGGCCGGGCCTGCGGATGCGGCCGAGCCGGCCGCATCCGCCTCTGCTCATTCGCCCCTGCTCATTCGCCCCTGGTCATTCGCCGTAGTGTCGTGCGCATGAGCGGTGTCGACCAGTCCGAGCGCTTCCCGTGGCGCAGGGTCGCCGGCGCCGCGTACGTGCCGACGGCCGCGTTCGCGATCGGTGAGGGCGCGGTGATCCCCTACATCCCGCTGATCGCGGGCGATCTGGGCGCCTCGCTCGCCGTCGCCGCGGTGGTGGCGGCGATGCTGACGATCGGCACGCTCGTGGCCGACCTGCCCGGCGGTGCCGTGGTGGCGCGCTTCGGCGAGCGGCCGACGATGATCGGCGCGGGGCTGCTGGTGCTGGTGGCGCTGGCCCTCGCCTACTTCGCGACGACGGTGTGGATGCTCGGGGTCGCGATCTTCGTGCTCGGCCTCGGCCACGCGATCTTCGGGCTCGCCCGGCACGCGTTCATGACCACCTATGTGCCGATCCGGTACCGCGCCCGGGCTCTGTCGACGCTCGGCGGCATCTTCCGCATGGGCATGTTCGTGGGGCCGCTGATCGGCTCTGCGGTGCTCGGCCTCGGGTTCGGCGTGAGCGTGGTGTGGATCATCTGCGCGATCGGCACGGTGGTGGCGATCCTGGTGCTCATCGTGCTGCCCGACCCGACGTCGGTGTTCGAGAAGGCGCCGCCGACGACGGGCGTGATCGAGCTCACGCAGGAGCGCACGGGCATCGGCCAGGTGATCCGCCGGAACGGGCGCGTGCTCGCGACGGTCGGCGTCGGCGCGGCGATGCTGTCGCTCGCGCGGCAGGCGCGCAACGTGCTGCTGCCGCTGTGGGCCGTGTCGATCGGGCTCGACGGCGTCACCACCGGCCTCGTGATCGGCATCGCCGGCGGCATCGACTTCGCGCTGTTCTTCGTGTCGGGCTGGGTGATGGATCGCTTCGGCCGGCTCTGGAGCGTCGTGCCGTCGCTGGCGCTGATGGGACTGTCGTTCCTGATCCTGGCGTTCACGCACGACGTCGATGCGGCCGTGCTGTGGTTCTGGGTGGCCGCGATCGTGATGGCGCTCGGCAACGGCCTCGGCTCCGGCATCCTGATGACCCTCGGCGCCGACCTCGCCGACCGCCGCAACCCCGCGCCGTTCCTCGGCGCCTGGCGGCTCACGACCGACGCGGGCGGCGCGGTGGCGCCGCTGCTCATCTCGCTGCTGATCGCGGTCGCGTCGATCGCGTGGGCGGCGGCGGGCCTGGTGGCGACGTGCGTGGTGGGTGCAGCGATGATGCTGCGGTGGCTGCCGCGGAAGCCGCGGGAGTAGCGCTGCTCGCTACTGCTCGTCGCGGCGCAGCTCCTGGCGCGCTGCCAGGTCGTGGGCGATCGAGGTGGCCTCGTCGCGCAGCTCGTCGTCGTTCAGCTCGCCCGACTGGATCTGCTGCACCAGCTGGCGGAACGCGGGGTTCTGCATGAGCGCCTTCAGCCCCTCGGCGGCGCGCTCGGGCTGGTCGGTCGGAAGGCTCGCGGCGACGGCGTCGTAGTCGAAGGCCTCCGGGTCGATCGGTGATCCGCTGTCGGGCTGCTCGCTCATGCGGGCAGGGTACCGGGCGGCGCTGAGGCGTCGGGAACGCCGTTCACTCGAGCGCGACGGATCCGAACGAGGGGAAGTCCGGCAGGGCGTAGTCCATCACGGTGAGCGTGTGGATCGCCGGCATGTCGTGAGCGCCGGGCACCTCGATCTCGTGCGTGGTCGCGGCCGGATCGAGCGAGGCGATCTCCCACTGCCCGCCGCCGGCACCCCAGTGCCCGTCGGCATCTTGCACCAGCCGGGCCGGCTTCAGGTACAGCCGAAGATCCGATGCTGCTCCGGTGCGGAAGTCCTCGAGGACCACCCAGACCGAGCCGTCATCGCGGCGCTCGATCCTGGCCGAGCCGCTCGTCTCCGCCGCCTGCGAGAGGAAGGTGCCGCTCAGCGGCAGCTGCTGCTGGAACGCGCTCCCCTGCGGGACCGCGACCTCGGGCGCCGAGGTGCCGGTGCTGCTCGACGCGGACGGCTCGGGCGAAGGCGGCGGATCGACTGCGGCCGTGCAGCCCGCCAAGACCAGCGCGAGCGGCAGCGCGAGGGCGCCGATCCAGCGCCTCTTCGGTGTGGTTGCCATGGCACCAACCTAGGCGGCGAACGGCGCTGCCGACCGTCAGTCGACGAAGACCGCGCGGGCGGTCGAGGTGACGTCGAGACGGATGCCCTCCGGCAGGAAAAGGGAGACGACCGGCGGTCGCCACGCGCTCGAGACGGTGACCGAGGCGCTGCGGGCGTCTGCGCTCGCACCGTCGACGCGCACCGCGTCGAGATCACCGGCTGCCGAGGCCGCCCAGTGCGCCGCCGCCGCGCCGACCGCGCCGTCGGCGAGCTCGGGGCTGGCGGAGGTGCCGTCGAAGCGCACCTGCTCGAGGGCGAACGCCTCGGCGGCCGCGAGCGCCGCACCGTCGGCGACGGTGAAGAGCCGACGGCGCTCGATGAGCAGGCTCGTCGCGGCGGTGACGGCGAGGATCAGCGCCAGCGCGAGCGCAGCGAAGCCGATGGTCAGCACCAGCGTCGAGCCCTCGTCGTCGCGTGCCAGCCGGCGCAGCATCCGCGCTGCGCTGCCTTTCATGGCATGCCGCCGAACGCCGAGACCGGCTGCATCGCCCGCGCCGAGACGGGCACGCCCACACCGATGTCGAGCTGCACGACCGGGGGCGCCAGCGGCAGGGGCACCGAGGCGTCGATCTGCACGGTGACGGTGCCGCGGGGCGTGTCGCATGCGTCGGGCGAGGGAGCGCAGGTGATCCCGACGCGCACGCCGTCGGGCGCGAGGCCGGCATCGGCCATCGCCACCTGGATGGCGCGGTCGGCGGCGGCGAGCCCCTCCCCGTGCGAGTCGGCCTGTGCGATCGCGCGCGCCGCGTGGCGCGACGCGCCCTCGATGCCGAGCACCGCGTGCTGGATCTGGCCGAGCGCCAGCACCAGGTACACCAGCGGCACCAGCAGGATCAGCCCCACGGTGAGGAACTCCAGCGAGGCCGAGCCCCGATCGTCGGCGAGCCGGCGCCGAGCCTCAGCCCAGCGACTCGACCGGCGCATGCCCGGTCACCTCCAGCGCCACCGGGCCGATGAGGCCGAAGACCGGCAGCGGCGCCGCCACCCGGATCTCGATCGTCTCGAGGCCCGCGACGACCGCCGAGGAAGCGCTGACCTGCTGGGCGTAGTCCGGGCCGACTGCTGTGCTGATGAGCTCGCGCGTGCGCGCGATGCCCGCCGACGCATCCGCCCCGATGAGCGACGCGTGCCGCGCGCCCTCGGCCGCGGCGTCGGCGAGCGTGGCGCGCACATGCAGCGACAGGGAGAGCTGCATGACCGAGAGCACGAGCATGACGAGCAGGCCCGCCACCATGGTGAACTCGGCGACCGCCGAGCCGCGCTCGTCGGCCAGCCGCATCAGAAGCTCGTGACGCGCGAGATCGCCTGCTCGAACACGCCCGAGAGCGCTGGGCCCGCGACCGTCCAGATCACGATGACGAGCCCCGCGGTCATCAGGGTGACGAGCACCCAGCCGGGCACGTCGCCGCGCTCCTCGTCGGTGATGCGCCCCACCAGGCGCTGGAGCTTGTGGCTGATCGTCGACATTGCATCCTCCTTCAGAAACCGACCTGCAGCACGTGGATTCCGGGCCACAGCGCGAACGCCACCGTCGTCGGCAGGAGGCCGAAGACGAGCGGCACGAGCATGGAGATCTCCTTGCGACCGGCTGCCTCGAGCAGGTCGCGCTTGGCGGCATCGCGGGCATCGAGCGCCTGCGCCTGCAGCGTCTGGGCGAGCGGCGTGCCGCGCTCGAGCGCCCCGCGCATCTGGTCGACGCTGCGCGTGACGCCGGGGTGGCCGAGCTCGTCGGCGAGCGTGGCGAGCGCGTTCGACAGGCTCGTGCCTGCGGCGGCGTCGGACACGACGCCCGACAGCTCACTGCCGAGCGCGGAGCCGCCTGCCGCGCCGACGCGCCGCAGGGCGTCCTGCAGGCCCTCGCCGGCCGCGAGGCTGAGCGACAGGAACTCGAGGATCGACGGCAGCTCGCTGGAGATGCGTGCGAGGCGTCGCTTGGCGCGACGCTGCAGCAGCCAGTCGACGGTGAACGCGCCGGTCGCGGCGCCCATGACCAGCAGCACGGCAGGCAGTGCTGGCGGACCCGACTGCACGGCACCGGCGACGCCGAGCGCTGCTCCGGCGGCGGCGCCGATCACCGACCAGCGCAGCTGCCGCCCGCGGAACTCACCGACCGTCTCGTCGGAGGCCGCTTGCCGCAGCCGGCGGCGGATGCCCTCGGGCGCGCCGAGCACCGCGTGCACGACGGGCAGCAGCCGGTCGCCGACGGGCGAGGCGACGACCCCCAGCACGCGCGTCGGATCGACGCGGCGCCGTGCGATCAGGTCACGGGCGCCGGCCGAGACGTCGAGCACGTACGGTGCGACGCGATGCAGCAGCAGCGGCCGGCGCAGGATCGGCACCAGGCTGACCAGCATCCAGAGGCCGAAGCCCAGCGTCGCGCCGAGGATCAGTCCCCAGCCGGTCTCGGGCGTCACGCGAACCACCGCGACTCGGTCGGCAGCGCGCCGATGCGCAGCATCACGCGGTAGGCGATGAACGTCACGATCGCGCCGCCCGCGATGAGCACGAAGCCGCCGGCGGAGTTGTAGGCCTGTGCCGCCTCGGGCCGGGTCGACAGGATCAGCAGCACGATCCAGGGAGCTGCGACGCCGAGGCGCGCGGCGCTGACGATCCAGGTCTGCCGCGCCTCGAGCTCGCCGCGGGTCGCCAGGTCGACGCGCAGGTAGGCGGCCAGCTCGCGCAGCACGGTCGTCACCTCGGTGCCGCCCACCTCGCGGGCCATGCGGAGCGTCTCGACGATGCGATCTCCGACCGGATCGGCGAGCCGGGACTTCAGCCGGTCGAGCGCGTAGCCGAACGAGCCGGTCGCCCGGTGGTCGGCCGCGTAGGCGGCGAACGCGGGGCGCGTGATCGCCGGGCCGGCGTGCTCGAGCTGCGCCACCGCATCCGGGAGCGCCAGGCCGCTGCGCACCGCGGAGACCAGGTGGTCGACCACATCGGGCCAGACGGCCGCCTGCGCGCGGCGGCGTCGCTTCGCGCGCCAGCGCACCGCGACGATCGGCGCGGCGGCGCCGGCGACGAACGCAGCCGCGGCCACCGCGACGACCGGCGCGAAGGCGAGTGCGAGGCCGCCTGCCAGCACGCCCGCGAGCAGCGCGACCGCCACGAGCGCGAGCGGCGGGATGCCGTCGAGGCCCGCCTGGGTGAGCCGGTCGAGCACGCGGCCGCGCGCCTTCGGCTCAGCGCTGCGCTCACGTCGCGGCCACAGCCACGGGCTCACGACGAGCACGACGCCGAGCCCGAGCGCCGCGCCCAGCAGCCACGTCACGCGCGACTCCCGGTGAGCAGAGTCACGGGGTCGACACCGATCGCGGCGAACTTGGCGGTGCGCGCCGGGTGCGAGCCGGTCGGCTCGAGCAGCCCGTTGCGCAGCGCGAACAGCGGCGATGCCTCGATGACGCCCGCCGTCACCTGACCCGTGGGTGCGAGGATCTCGACGACGCTGCGGTTGCCACGGGCGTCGATCGCCAGGTGCACGACGAGGTCGATGCACTGCGCGACGGTCGGCACGACGAAGCCCGAGTCGATGTTGCGGCCGGCCAGCAGCGGCAGCGTGGTGAGCTTGCCGAGCGCATCGCGCGCGGAGTTGGCGTGGATCGAGCACATGCCGCTCACGCCGCAGTTCAGTGCCACCAGCAGGTCGAGCGCCTCGGCCTCGCGCACCTCGCCGACGACGAGCCGGTCGGGGCGCATGCGCAGCGACTCCTTGACGAGCCGCCGCAGCGAGATCTCGCCGGTGCCCTCGAGCGAGGGCTGCCGGCACTGCAGCCCGACGATGTCGTCGACGGGCGGGTCGAGCTCGAAGGTCTCCTCGACGGTGACCACGCGCTCCCCCGGCCGCACGGCTGAGAGGAGCGCGTTCAGCATCGTGGTCTTGCCGGCGTGCGTCGGACCGGAGACGAGGATGTTGCAGCCCGCGACGACCGCCTGCTTCAGGAAGGCCGCTGCCTGCTGGCTGAGCGCCCCGCGCTCGACGAGCGCGCTGAGCGACGCCAGCCGCCGCGAGAACTTGCGGATGTTGATGCTCATCGCGCCGCGAGCCACATCTCCCGAGGCGACGTGGAGGCGTGAGCCGTCGGGCAGCGAGGCGTCGACGAAGGGCGTCGAGAGGTCGACGCGCCGACCTGTGGTCGACAGCATCCGCTCGACCAGGTCGCGCACCTCGACCTCTGTCAGCCGCAGCGGCAGCGGCTCGCTGACGCCGCCGCGGGCGGCGAAGACGCGCGAGCCCTGGTTGACCCAGAGCTCCTCGATCTCGGGATCGTCGAGGTACGGCTGCAGCGGGCCGTAGCCGCTGACCGCGGCGAGCACGTCGCGCTCGGCCTGCCGCTCGTCGGCGAGCAGCGGCACGCTGCCGCCCAGCGAGCGCTCAGCGTAGGAGCGCACCGCGTCGCGCACGTAGCGCTCCGCCAGGTCGCCCGAGCGGGCCAGATCGACCCCGTCGCGGCGCACCTTCGCCCGGACGGACGCGGTGATCTCGGCGACGGCTTGGCGCATGGGGCCAGTGAAGCCGAACGGCCGTGCGGGCCGCGGAAGTTCTCCACAGCCCGCCCGATCGCCCGCTCACACGCCACTGAAGGTGTATGCTTGGTGTATGTCACGCACCAACATTGATCTCGACGAGTCAGCTGTCGAGGCGGTCATGCGGCGCTTCGCCTTCACGACGAAGCGAGAAGCGGTGAACTACGCATTGCGAGCGGTGGCCTCCGAACCGCTCGACGTCAGTGGCGCGCTCGCGCTCGAGGGCTCCGGCTGGCACCTCGACCTCGAAGAGCTCCGCGAGACGCGGGCATAGGGGTGCTCGTCGACACTTCTGCGTGGGTCGAGTATCTGCGCGGGACGGGTTCGGTCACGAATGTGGCTGTGCGCGACCGCATCCGGGAGAGCGCGAGCCTGGTGACGTGCGATCCAGTGGTGATGGAGGTGCTGGCAGGCGGGCGCTCCGAGCAGCATGTCCTGGAGCTGCGCGGGCTTCTTGCTCGCGCCGAACTCGTTGCCACCATGCCATCAGACTGGGATGACGCGGCCCGGATCTATCGCGCGGGCCGGCGCCAGGGCGTGACCATCCGCAAGCTCGTGGACTGTCTCATCGCCGCGATCGCGCTGCGGCGCGGCGAGCCGGTCCTCCACCACGACGCAGACTTCGATGCGATCGCGCGAGTCGTCCCACTGGTCGTCGCGCGAGGTTGATTCGGGTTCGCGTGCTCGTGGCAAATGGGGCTCTTCGCCGTTGAGTGTGGGTCATGCGAATAGTCCGCCTGCCTCACCTGGGCCGCACTATTGGGAGACATGCCCTAGTAGCTGTCGGCTTCCGTGCGCGCCTGCTTCAGCCGCGCGACCGCAGCCTCGGAGCCGCGCGCCATGAGCGTCACGTCGGCCGCGACGAACACGAACGCGGCGCCGCGGGCGATGCAGCGGTCGGCGTCGGCCTCGGCGAAGGTGTTCACGCCCACCGGCTTGCCGGCGGCGCGCACCGCGTCGATGGCGGCGTCGACCGCGTCGACCACCGCCTGCTCCGACGGGCGACCGGGGAAGCCCATCGAGCCGGCGAGATCGGTCGGCCCGATGAAGACCGCGTCGACGCCCTCGACCGCGGCGATCTCTGCGGCGTTCGCCACCGCATCCGCCGTCTCGATCTGCACGGTGACCGACACGTGGCTGTCGGCGCCCTGCACATAGCCCGCGATGCGACCCCAGCGCGACGAGCGCGCCAGCGCCGAGCCGATGCCGCGCGTGCCCTCGCGCTCGCCCGGTCCGCCCGGGTAGCGTGCGGCCCGCACGGCGGCGCGCGCGTCGTCGGCGGTCGAGACCATCGGCACCAGCAGGTTCTGCGCGCCCAGGTCGAGCACCTGCTTGATGATCACCGGGTCGTTCCACGGCACGCGCACGAGCGTCGTCACCGGGTAGGCGGCGGCGGCGTGCAGGATCGGCAGCAGCTCGCTCACGGTGATCGGGCCGTGCTCGCCGTCGACGAGCAGCAGGTCGGCGCCGGAGCCAGCCATGATCTCGGCGGCGACGGCGCTGCCGGATGCGTTCCACAGGCCCACGAGCGGAGCCTGCGCGCCCGCGAGGGCCTCGCGGAAGGTGCTCATCGGAACGTGACCTCGACCGTGCCCATGTCCTGGTACTCGGCGCGCACGACGTCGCCGGGCTTGACCCACACCGGCCGCGTGAACGAGCCGGCCAGGATCAGCTCGCCGGCCTCGAGCCGGTCGCCGTGCTGCGCGAGCTTGCCCGCCAGCCACGAGACGCCGAGCGCCGGGTTGCCGAGCACGCCGCCCGAGACGCCGGTCTCGATGATCTCGTCGTTGACGAGGCAGAGCGAGCCGATCCAGGAGAGGTTGCGGTCGCGCGGGCCGATCTCGAAGTCGCCGACCACCACGGCGCCGAGCGCCGCGTTGTCGCTGATCGTGTCGACGATCGTGCGGCCCTCGAGCTCGATGTGCGAGTCGAGGATCTCGAGCGCCGGCACCACGATCTCGGTGGCGTCGAGCACCTGGTCGACCGTGAGGCCCTCGCCCTCGAGCGGCGCCTTCAGCACGAAGGCCAGCTCGACCTCGACGCGCACGTTCGACCACTGCGCGTGCTCGACCGTCTCGCCCGAGCGGTAGGCCTGGTCGGCGAAGATGACGCCGTAGTCGGGCTCGGTGATGCCGGTGGCGAACTGCATCGCCTTGCTCGTCAAGCCGATCTTGCGCCCGACGAGCCGCGCACCGCCCTCCTCGCGGCGCGTGCGCCAGATGCGCTGCACCGCGTAGGAGTCCTCGATGGTGGCCTTGGGGAACCGCGTCGAGATCTTCTCGATCGTGCCCCGCGAGCGGGTGGCCTCGGCGAGCTCGTCGGCGATCTGCGCCACGGTCGCGTCGTCGAGGCCCCGACCGCGACCTGCTGCGCTCGACGCGGTTCCCGTGGTCACAGCTGGTTGCCGATCTTGAAGCCCTTCGACGCCTGACCGCGGTAGGTGCCGTCGTCGTCGCCCTCGCGGGTGTACGAGAAGCCGTCGGCGCCGATCGTCACCTCCATCTCGCTGGAGTCGGTGCGCTCGACGATCTCGACGACGTTGCCGTCGAGGTCGAGCACGGGGGATGCCTCGGTGTACCAGGAGGGCACGACCGGGTTGCCCCACCAGTCGCGGCGCTGGTTGTCGTGCACGTCCCAGGTGATGACGGGGTTGTCGGGGTCGCCGGTCCAGTAGTCCTGCGTGTAGATCTCGATGCGGTGGCCGTCGGGGTCGGTGATGTACAGGTAGAACGCGTTCGAGACGCCGTGGCGGCCCGGTCCGCGCTCGATGTGGTCCGACATCCGCAGCGCACCGAGCTTGTCGCAGATCTGGATGATGTTGTGCTTCTCGTGGGTCGAGAACGCGATGTGGTGCATGCGCGGGCCGTTGCCGCCGGTGAGGGCGGTGTCGTGCACGGTGCCCTTGCGGTGCATCCACGCGGCGTAGGTGACGCCCTCGCTGTCCTGGATGTCCTCGGTGACGCGGAAGCCGAGGTCCTCGAGGTACTTGCGACCGCGGGGCACGTCGGGCGTGACCTGGTTGAAGTGGTCGAGGCGCACGAGCTCGCCGGCCGAGATGAGGTCGTAGCGCTGGTGGAGGCGCTCGGCGTGCTCGGTGGCATAGAAGAACTCGTAGGGGAAGCCCAGCGGGTCCTCGACGCGCACGCTGTCGCCGAAGCCCTTCTGGAAGCCGCCCGCACGGCGCTCCGTGCGGCAGCCGAGCTCCTTGTAGTAGGCCTCGGCGGCGTCGACGTCCTCGGGGGTGCGCACGCGGTAGGCGAACGCCGCGACCGCCGCGACCGGGCCCTTGCGCAGCACGAGGTTGTGGTGGATGAACTCCTCGAACGACCGCAGGTAGATCGCCTCGTCGTCCTCCTCGGTCACGTGCAGGCCGAGCACGTCGACATAGAACGCGCGGCTGGCGGCCAGATCGGTGACGACCAGGTCCATCGCCGCGCAGCGGATGATGTCGGGCGCGGGAACGCTGGGCTTGGGGATCTCGTTCATGGTCCTGCTCCTTCGAAGTGTGGGGTCAGCTGCTGACGCAGATCAGGCGGATGCGCCGAAGCGGGAGGTGTGCACGTCACCGAGGGTGATGTGCACGGCCTGCTGGTCGCTGTAGAAGTCGAGCGAGCGGTAGCCGCCCTCGTGGCCGAGGCCGGAGGCCTTGACGCCGCCGAACGGGCTGCGCAGGTCGCGCACGTTGTGGCTGTTCAGCCACACCATGCCGGCCTCGACGTTCTGCGAGAACAGGTGCGCGCGCTTGAGGTTGTTGGTCCAGATGTAGGCGGCGAGCCCGTACTTGGTGTTGTTGGCGAGCTCGAGCGCCTCCTCGTCGGAGTCGAACGGCGTGATCGACACGACCGGGCCGAAGATCTCCTCCTGGAAGATGCGGGCGTCGGGCTTGACGTCGGCGAAGACGGTGGGAGCGACGAAGTTGCCCTCGGGGAACGCCTCGGGGCGGCCGCCGCCGGCGAGCAGGCGGCCCTCCTCCTTGCCGATCTCGACGTACGACATCACCTTGTCGAAGTGCTCCGGGTGCACGAGCGCGCCGACCTCGGTCTTCGGGTCGTGCGGGTCGCCGACCACGATGTTCTTCGCCCGCTCGGCGTAGCGCTCGAGGAACTCCTCGTAGATGGGGCGCTCGACGAGGATGCGGCTGCCGGCGGTGCAGCGCTCGCCGTTCAGCGAGAAGACGCCGAACAGCGTCGAGTCGATGGCGGCGTCGAGGTCGGCGTCGGCGAAGACGACGGCGGGGCTCTTGCCGCCGAGCTCCATCGAGAGCGCCTTCAGGTGCGGCGCCGAGTTGCCGAAGATGAGCTTGCCGGTGCTGCTCTCGCCGGTGAAGGAGATGAGCGGCACGTCGGGGTGCTTGACGAGCGAGTCGCCGGCGGTCTCGCCGAAGCCGTTGACGAGGTTGAACACGCCCTTCGGCAGGTCGGCCTCCTCGAAGATGCCGGCCCACAGCGACGCCGAGAGCGGCGTGAACTCGGCGGGCTTCAGCACCACGGTGCAGCCGGAGGCGAGCGCGGGGCCGAGCTTCCACGACTCGAGCATGAAGGGGGTGTTCCAGGGCGTGATCAGGCCCGCGACGCCCTTGGGCTTGCGGTTCACGTAGTTCACCTGGCTGCCGGGCACCTTGTAGGTGTCGTCGCGGCCGGCGACGATCAGGTCGGCGAAGAACCGGAAGTTCTCGGCGGCGCGCTGCGCCTGGCCGCGCGCCTGCGTGATCGGCAGGCCGGAGTCCCACGACTCGAACTGCGCCAGCTCCTGGTCGCGCGACTCGACGATGTCGGCGATGCGGCTGAGGATGCGGGCGCGGTCGCGGTTCTTCATGCGCGGCCACGGCCCCTCGTGGAAGGCGCGGGTCGCGGCGGCGACGGCGAGGTCGATGTCGGCCTTCTTGCCAGAGGCGGCGACGGTGTAGTCCTCGTTGGTGACCGGGTTGAGCACGCCGAACGTGTCGCCGTCGACCGAGGGCACGCGCTCGCCGTCGATGTAGTGCGGGATCAGGTCGGGGATGCCTGCGGGCTGGTTGGCCATGGTGGCTCCGTTTCTGTAGGTCAAGACGGGATCTGCGGGTCAGGGCTGGTTCGGGTGGATCTTCTGGAGGTAGGCGCCCGGCGTCGCGAGGCGATGGGCGCGCACGGCGAGCTCGATCTCGCGCGGGTCCGCGCCGCCCTCGATGAGCTGCAGGATCGCCTCGTGCTCGTCGACCGACGGCAGCGCCCGGCTCGGCACGAAGGAGAAGGTCGACTGGCGCAGCCGTGCGAGCCGCTTCCAGCAGTTGTCGATGACGTCGGCGAGCACGCCGTTGGGGGCGATGTCGGTGAGCCGCCGGTGGAAGGCCTCGTTGAGCGCGGTGAACTTCACCGGGTCGAAGCCGGCGAGCGACTCGCGCATCTGCTCGTTGATCGCGCGGGCGTCGGTGACGTCCGACTTCGAGTAGAGCCCGGCGGCGAGGGAGATCGCGGCGCCCTCGACGAACGACAGCGTCTCCATCGTCTCGTGGTACTCGAGCTCGTCGATCTCGGCGACGCGGGCGCCGATGTTGCGCTCGAAGGTGACGAGCCCCTCGGCCTCGAGGCGGCGGATCGCCTCGCGCACCGGCACGACGCTCATGTCGAGCTCGCGGCCGATGGCGTCGAGCACGAGCCGGTAGCCGGGGGAGTAGGTGCCGTCGACGATGCGGTCGTGCAGCAGGCGGTAGGCGCGCTGCGACTTCGACGGCGCGACGGTGCCGCCCGCCTCCGTGGCCGCGGCGGCTCGCTGGGATCGTGCGCTCATGCACGCTCCAGCGCGGTCTCGGCCTCGTACTTCGCGCGCCACTCGGCGTTCATCGGGAAGAGCCCGTCGACGGGGTGGCCGGCGTCGACCTGCGCCGCGATCCACTCCTCCTCCGCCTCGGTCGCGAGGCACTCCTCGACCAGCTCGCGCGCGAGGCCGGGCGGGATCACGAGCAGGCCGTCGCCGTCGCCGACGATGATGTCGCCGGGCTGCACCGTGGCGCCGCCGCACGCGACGGTCTCGTCGAACGCCCACGGCACGTGCAGCCGCCCGAGCACGGCGGGGTGGCCGCCCCCGTGATAGGTCGGCACGCCGATCTCGGTGACGACGTCGAGGTCGCGCACGCCGCCGTCGGTGACGAGGCCGGCGGCGCCCAGGTGCCGCGCGCGCAGCGCCAGGATGTCGCCGAGGGTGCCCGAGCGGTTGTCGCCGCGCGCCTCGATCACGACGACCTCGCCGGGCTGCAGCGAGTCGAACAGCCGCTTCTGGGCGTTGTAGCCGCCGCCGTGGCTCTTGAAGAGGTCTTCGCGGTTGGGCACGTAGCGCAGCGTGCGGGCCGTGCCCACGAGGCGCTTGCCCGGCTGCGTCGAGCGCAGGCCATCGATCGAGACGTTGTTGAGACCGCGCTTGCGCAGCGCCGACGAGAGCGTGGCGAGCGCCACCCGAGAGAGCTGCTCGCGCAGGTCGTCGTCGAGCACGGGCGCGGCAGCCTCCTGGAAGTCGGACACAGGGCGTCCGGATGCGTCTGCCCACTGCTCCGCCGTCGGCTTCGGCTGGGCGGAGTACGGCGGGAGCACCTGGTCGCCCACCCGCACGGTGGTCGACAGGCGGCCGGTCGACAGCTGCTCGCCGTCGAGCGCGGTGGCGGTGACCTCGACCTCGACGGTCTGGCCGGGGGAGAAGGTGGATGCGTCGGCGGGCGTGCCCGTGAGGATCACGTCCCCGGGCTCCAGGGTCACGAGCTGCGAGAGGTCGGAGACGATCTGCGCGAGGGAGAAGATGAGCGTCGAGGTCGAGTCGGCCTGCACCAGCTCGCCGTCGAGCCAGGTGCGCACCTCGATCGACGCGGGGTCGAGCCGGTCGGCGGGCAGCAGCGCCGGGCCGATCGGCGTCATGCCGTCGCCGCCCTTCGAGCGGATGTTGGAGCCCTTGTCGACCCAGCGGAGGTCGAAGACGCCCAGGTCGTTCGACGCGGTGACGGCGGCGACGTGACCCCACGCATCCGCCTCGCTCACGGCGCGGGCGTGGCTGCCGATGACGATCGCGATCTCGCCCTCGAAGCCGAAGATCTCGGTGCCGGCGGGCACGATCACCTCGCCGCCGGTGGAGAGCGAGGTGGCGGGCTTCAGGAAGTAGCCGGGAGCCTCGGGCGTGCGGCCCTTCTGGGCGGCGCGGGCACGGTAGCCGATGTGCATCGCGAAGACCTTCGAGGGGCGACTGCCGAGCAGCTGCCAGGCGGCCTGTGCGGCGGTGGGGGCCCCGGAGGAGGGCTGCGACGATGCATCCATGCGGGCATCGTATACGATTCCGAATCCGGTCTGCAAGCGGCGCTTCGAGCCGCGGAAGATGCGGTCTTGACGGTCGTGCATGAAATCGTATATGTTCACCGCAGTCCCCAGAGGTCGACCCCTCGGCCCCCTTTCCTGACAAAGGAGTCAGCGTGTCCCACAGCACGGCTCACACCGCGACCAGCGCCCGAGAGCGCAACAAGGTCCTCGCAGCGGTCGTCGTCGGCACCACCATCGAGTGGTACGACTTCTTCATCTACGCCTTCATGGCGAACCTGGTCTTCGCGGCGCTGTTCTTCGAGCCGGCCGGCCCGGGCCTCGCGCAGATCCTCTCGCTCGTCTCGATCGGCATCTCGTTCCTCTTCCGCCCGCTCGGCGCGTTCCTCGCTGGCCACTTCGGCGACCGCGTGGGCCGCCGCCCGATGCTCGTCATCACGCTGCTGCTCATGGGCGTGTCGACCACGCTCGTCGGCGCGCTGCCGACCTACGAGGCGATCGGCGTCATGGCGCCCGTCCTCCTCATGCTCCTCCGCATCCTGCAGGGCCTCTCTGCCGGTGGCGAGTGGGGCGGCGCCGTGCTCATGGCCATCGAGCACGCTCCGGCCAACCGCCGCGGCCTCTACGGCTCGTTCGTGCAGGCCGGCGTGCCGATCGGCATGCTGCTCGCGACCGGCACGCTCGCAGGCGTTCGCGCCATGTTCCCCGGTGACTCGTTCCTCGAGGTCGGCTGGCGCATCCCGTTCTTCGTCTCGATCATCCTCGTGCTGGTCGGCTTCATCGTGCGCCGCTCGGTCGACGAGTCGCCCGTCTTCCAGGAGATCAAGGAGACCGCGCAGCAGTCGTCGGCCCCGATCGTCCAGGTCTTCAAGAAGTACGGCGCGATCGTCGCCTTCGCCGCGATGGTCTTCATGGCCAACAACGCCACGGGCTACATGACGACCGGCGGCTACGTGCAGGGCCTCGCCTCGCGCCCCGTCGACGGCACCCCGCCCGGGTTCGGCTTCGACCCGGTCGGCGTGCAGCTGGCCGCGTTCGCCGGCTCGATCTCCTGGCTCGTCTTCACGTTCATCGCAGGCTGGGCCTCCGACAAGATCGGCCGCAAGCCGCTCTACCTCATCGGCTGGGTGACGCTCGCGATCGGCATCGTGCCGCTGTTCATGCTCGTCGAGACCGGTGTGGCCGGTGTGGCCTGGGCGACGATCATCCTCGGTGTCGGCCTCGGCCTCACCTACGGTGCGCAGGCCGCCTGGTACGCCGAGTCGTTCCCCGCCTCGGTGCGCTTCTCGGGCGTCTCGATCGCCTACGCCATCGGTGCTGTCATCGGCGGCGCCTTCGCCCCGACGATCGCACAGGCGCTGCTGCAGGCCACGGGCAGCACCTGGGCCATCGTGGGCTACCTGCTCGCCACCGTCGTGATCTCGATCATCGGCACGCTGCTGCTGCGCGACCGCACCGGCATCCCTCTGTCGATCGAGTTCGAGAACTCGGGCAAGTGGGACGACTGGAAGAAGGGCGACGAGTTCGTCGAGGCGTCGCCGGTCGACCAGGCGGCCCGCGTCGAGCGCTGACGCACTCCGACACGCTGACACGGAACGGCCCCGCTTCGGCGGGGCCGTTCCCGTGTGCTGGGCGGGCGAGGCGGGCCGCTGCCGCTCGCGATCGCGTCAGGCGACGACCGGGTCGTCGAGCGGGGTGCCCTGCGCGTAGGGCCCGAAGAAGAAGAGGTCGGCGCCCTCGGCCGTCAGCGCCGTGCCGGTGGCGCGCTCGCCGTCGAACGCCTGCAGGGTCGCGAAGCGCAGCCGCACCTCGGGCTCGTCGGGGTCGGCGATCTCGATCGCCCAGCCGCCCGCCGTCTCGCGCAGCGCCGGGTCGGCGATCACCACGCGCAGCATGCCGCCGTGCCCGGTGAGCGCGACGCTGCCGCGGAAGGCGAGCGGGTCGTCGCCCTCGCCGCGCGGGAACCGGAAGCCGTCGTCGACGACCTCCGCACCGCCGGTGGCCTCGACGCGGCCGTCGGCCATGCCGCGCACGTAGCCGACCAGCGAGGCCTTGACGCCCCACACGAGCGCGCCGCCCTTCAGTGCGCCGTCCTGCAGCGCGTCGACCTCGGCGGTCATCGGGGCTGCGGCCAGGGCAGCGCCCTCGCGAAGTCGATGAGCGCGCGCGTGCGCGCGGTCGGCTCGGGCGAGCGCGGCCAGATGACGTCGATGCCGACCGGCGGCACGGCGGGCGAGATCTCGAGCATGGCCACAGGGTAGCCCTCGTAGCTCGCCGGGTTCGCGGGCCGCTGCACGAGCACGCCGTAGCCCAGCCCGCGTGCGACGAGCGCCCGCACCGCCTCGGTGCTCTGCACCCGGTGGCGCACGCGGGGCACCAGCCCGTGCGCGGCGAACAGCGACATCGTGTGCTCGCTCGACGGCGGCGCGTCGAGCAGGATCAGGTCGCGCTCGACCAGCTGCTCGAGCCGCACCTCGCCCGTGCCCGCAGCCGCCAGCGGGTCGTCGCCCGCCACGATCACGTGCGCGGGCAGCTCGAACAGCTTCGCCCGCTGCGGCTCGCCGGGGATGAGCGTGTCGTAGACGAACGCCACGTCGACGCGGCCCGTTTCGAGCGGCCCCCGCAGCCGGTCGTGCGTCGCCTCGAGCACCGTCAGCTCGACGCGCGGGTGCAGCCGGCCGAAGCCCTGCAGCAGCGGCGGCAGCACCGTCGGCGCGAGCGTCGGGTAGCAGCCGATGGTGATCGGCCCGGCCAGCTCGCCCGGCGCAGCCCGCAGCGAGGTCTCGAGCTCGCGCGACGACGCGAGCAGCGCGCGGGCGCGAGCGACGACATCCGCCCCCGTGCTCGTGAGCGTGAGGCCGCGCGCGCGGCGCCGCACCGTGAGCTGCATGCCGAGACCTCGCTCGAGCTCGCTGAGCGCCTCCGACACCGCCGACGGCGAGACGTGCAGGCGCGCTGCGGCGCCGGCGACCGTGCCCTCCTCGGCGGCGCAGACCAGGAACGAGAGCTGCCGGAGCGTGAAGCCCGGCGCGTCGAGCAGATCCATGGTGGGCGCCCCTCACTTCGGTTCTTCCGATGTTGTTGTGCAGATCAATCCGCTTTCCTCACCGTAGTGCAGCGAGCAGACTGAAGGCCGGTGCTCCGTGACGGATGCGTGCACCGACGACCACGAGGACGTGCCATGACGAGCAACGAGGCTCCCGTCGCCGATTGGGTGACGATCCCGGATCTGTACCGCGACCCCTTCCCGATCTACGAGCGCCTGCGCGCCGAGGGCGGCGTGCACTGGGTGCCAGCCGTCGGCCGCTACCTGATCACCTCCTACGCGGCCGTGCACGAGACCGAGCTCGACCAGACCGTCTTCTCGGCGAACGAGCAGGGCTCGCTGCAGATCCGCGCGATGGGGCACTCGATGCTGCGGCGCGACGACCCCGAGCACTACCTCGAGCGCAAGGCCTGGCAGCCGACGCTGCGCCCGGGCGTCGTCAAGCGCCACTGGCGGGGCGTGTTCGAGGAGGTCGCGGAGCAGCACCTCGACGCGATGATCGCGAAGGGGGAGGGCGCCGACCTGATCTGGGACTTCGCGGCGCCGTTCGCCGCCGAGAGCCTGCGTCGGATCCTGGGGCTCCACAACGCCACCCAGCAGGATCTGCAGCGCTGGTCGCAGACCCTCATCGACGCCACCGGCAACTACGCCGACGACCCGGAGGTGTGGGCGAAGGGCAAGCGCTCCTTCGACGAGGTCGACGCGGTGCTCGACGAGATGCTGCCGTGGCACGCGGCCAACCCGAACGAGTCGCTGCTGTCGCAGCTGCTGCGCATCCCCGACTACGAGATGCCGATGGAGCGCATCCGCGCCAACGTCAAGATGACGATCGGCGGCGGGCTGAACGAGCCGCGCGACGTGCTCGGCGTCGCCGCCTGGGGGCTGCTCGCCCACCCCGAGCAGCGCCGCGCCGTCGAGGCCGACCCGAGCCTCTGGCACGCGGCCTTCGACGAGACGCTCCGCTGGATCGCCCCGATCGGCCTCTACTCCCGCCAGACCACCCGCGAGGTCGAGCTCACCGGCGTGCGGCTGCCCGCGGGGGCGCGGCTGGGCATCTGCATCCTCTCCGCCAACCGCGACGAGCGGGTCTGGGACGACGCATCCGCCTTCGACATCCGCCGTGAGGTCAAGCCGCACCTGGCCTTCAGCAAGGGCGTGCACGTGTGCCTCGGCGCCTGGGTCGCGCGCTCCGAGATCGCCGACGTGGCGCTGCCGATGCTGTTCGAACGGCTCCAGGGGCTCGAGCTCGTGCCCGAGCGGCCGGCCGAGATCGGCGGATGGGTCTTCCGCGGCATGCTGCAGCTGCCGGTGCGCTGGTCGTCGGTGACGACGCGCACCGCTGGCGGGCCCGCACCCGCCGCGGCCGTCGCCGCCGGCCCCGCCCCGCGCATCGGCATCGTCGGCTCGGGGCCGGCCGGCAGCTTCACCGCGCAGGCGCTGCGCCGCAGGCTCCCGGGTGCCGAGATCGACGTGCTCGATGCGCTGCCGGTGCCCTACGGGCTGATCCGCTCGGGCGTCGCCGCCGACCACCACGGCACGAAGTCGGTCGCGCGGCAGTTCGACCGGCTGTTCCTGCAGGACGGGGTGCGGTTCCGCGGCAACCTGCGCGTCGGCACGGGCTCCGGTGCGGACTCCGACGGCACGACGCCCGCCGCCGGCGGCACGTCGATCGAGGCGCTCCGAGGCGCCTACGACGCCGTGGTGCTCGCGACCGGGCTGCGGCTCGACCGCCCGCTCGGCATCCCCGGCTGCGAGCCCGGGCGTGCGCTCAGCGGCGTGCACGGCGCCGGTCGCATCACGCGCCTCCTGAACGCGCATCCTGACGAGCCGGCCGCGACCTCCCTCGGCGCGACGACGACCATCGTCGGCCACGGCAACGTCGCCGTGGACGTCGTGCGGCTGCTGGCGCGCGACGAGGCGGAGCTCGACGGCACCGACGTCGACGACGAGGCGCGGCGGGTGCTGGTCTCCGAGCTGCGCACGATCCACGTCGTCGGCCGCAGCGCGCCGACGGCCGCGAAGTTCGACCCCGTCATGGTGCGCGAGCTGGCGGGCCTGGCGGGCGTCGCGCATCACGTGCACGGTGCCGATCTGCAGCTGGTCGAGCCGGGCAAGGACGCCCGCGTCGACGCGGTGCGACTGCTTGACGAGACGCGCCCGAGCCTGCCGCGCGTCACGGTGCACTGGTGGTTCGGCCTCACGCCTGAGCGGCTCGAGGGCGACGGCTCGGTCGAGCGCATCGTGTTCGTCGGTGCCGACGCCCAGGCAGAGGTGTCGATCCCGACCGACTCGGTGGTGACGGCGGTCGGCTTCGCCGGCGACGCCGAGTCGCTCGCCGTGCCCGGTGCTCACCAGGACGGCCGGGTGGAGGCGGGCCTCTACACCGCTGGCTGGCTGCGGCGCGGCCCGCGCGGCACCATCCCCGATCAGCGCACCGATGCCCGCGAGCTCGCGCGCACCATTGCCGAGGATCTCGAGACCGGCGCGGTGCCGATCGGCGCTCCGGGCCTGCCCGAGGTCGCCGGCGAGATCGGCTTCGACGGCTGGCGCCGCATCGACGTGCGCGAGCAGCTCGGCGCCGCGCCCGGGCGCTCGCGGGCGAAGCTGCGCGGTGTCGCCGCCATGCTCGAGGCCGCGGCCGACGACACGATCCCGCTGCCCGAGATCACGGCGGTGGCGGATGCGTCCGGTGACGCCGGCAGCGTCGGGAGGGCGCCGGTGACGGTGCTGTTCGGCACCGAGTCGGGCGGCGCCGAGCTGGTCGCCGAAGAGCTGCGGCGCACCCTCGCGGCTCGAGCGGATGTCGTGGTGCAGGATCTCGCCGACATCACGCCCGACGACCTCGACGCATCCCGACTGCACCTCGTGGTCTGCGCCACCTACGGCGACGGCGAAGTGCCGACGTCGGCGCGGCCGTTCCATCGGGCGCTCGCGGCGCGCCCCGACCTCGCGGGCCTGCGCTACGCCGTGTTCGGCATGGGCGACCGCAGCTACACGAAGACCTACTCGCGCGGCAGCGAGCTCGTCGACGAGGCGCTCGCGGCCTGCGGTGCCCAGCGGCTCGGCGAGTACGGCCGGCACGACGCGGGCGGCCCTGTGCCGGCTGCCGAGGCGGCGGTCGACTGGGCCGAGGGGGTGCTCTCGGAGGTGCTGGCGCCCGTGGCTGCCTAGGCCTCGCCCATGGGCTCCTTCGGCAGCTTCCGCACGCGCGCCCGGCGCTTCGGCCGCGCCGGGATCATCGAGCGCATCTCCTCGAGCCTGCCGAAGCACAGCAGCCGGTCCTCGGCGTGCAGCACCTCGCTGCCCTTCGGCGTCGGGATCACGGTGGTGCCGCGGTGGAGCGTCAGCACGGTGATGTCGCGGGCGCCGAGGCCCGACTCGGCGAGCGTCCTGCCGACCAGGTCGGCGTCGCCGTGCACGACCAGCTCGGCCACGCCGAAGCCGGTCGAGACGCTCAGCCGCTCGCGCACGTCGATCTGCGGGAAGGCGACCTGGTTGTCGATGTAGTCGATGATCGCGCCGGCGACGTCGAGCCGCGTCGCCGTCTCGATGCCCTCGAGGCCCGGGGAGGAGTTGACCTCCATCACGAGCGGCCCGTCATTGCCCTCGAGCATGTCGACGCCGGCGACCTTGAGGCCCATGATCTGCGCGGCGCGCACCGCGACGCGCTCGTAGTCGGGATCGAGCGTGACCGCCTCGACGCTGCCGCCGCGGTGCACGTTGGAGCGGAACTCGTCGCCCTGCGCGCTGCGCCGCATCGCGGCGACGACGCGGTCGCCGACGACCAGGGCGCGGATGTCGCGGCCCCTGCTCTCGGCCACGAAGTGCTGGATCAGCACCTGCTGCCGCGTGCTCTGCAGCGTCTCGATGATCGCCTCGGCCACCTTGATCGTGGGCGCGAGGATGACGCCGATGCCCTGCGTGCCCTCGAGCAGCTTCAGCACCACGGGGGCGCCGCCGACCCGCTCGATCGCCGGGATCACGTCGGCGCGGTCGCGCACGAAGGTCGTCGCCGGCATGTCGATGTCGTGGCGCGCCAGGATCTGGGTGGCCCGCAGCTTGTCGCGCGAGTTGGTGATGCCGTTGGCCGTGTTGGGCGTGTAGACGTCCATCTGCTCGAACTGCCGCACGACGGCGGTGCCGAAGTAGGTGATCGAGTTGCCGATGCGCGGCAGGATCGCGTCGTAGTCGGTGAGCTGCCGGCCGCGGAACTGCAGGTCGGGCGCGTCGCCGGCGAGATCGATCGCGAAGCGCAGGGTGTTGAGCACCTTGACGTCGTGGCCGCGATCGACGGCTGCGGCACGCAGGCGCCTCGTGCTGTACGAGCGCGGAGCGCGGGAGAGGATGGCGAGCCTCATTCTGGGCACACTGCCTTCCTGGTTGGATGAGCGCATGGGCGACGACCATCCTGGCACCTCGGCGAGCGTCGGGTGGCGCGAGTGGATCGCCCTGCCCGACCTCGGTGTCGCGCAGGTGAAGGCCAAGCTCGACACCGGTGCGCGCACGAGCGCGCTGCACGCCTTCGACCTCGAGGAGTTCACGCGCGACGGCGCCGAGTGGGTGCGCTTCTCGGTGCATCCGTGGCAGCGCTCGCAGGCCGACCAGGTCGTCGTCGAGTGCCCCGTGCACGACCGTCGCGTCGTGCGCTCCTCGACCGGCCACGAGCAGTCGCGCATCGTCATCCGCACAGCACTCGCGCTGCGGGGGCGCACGATCACGACCGAGGTGACCCTCTCGCGACGCGACGAGATGGGGTTCCGGATGCTCGTGGGGCGCGAGGCGCTCCGCCAGGGCTTCGTGGTCGATGCGTCGCGCTCCTACCTCGGCGGGCGCCCCGCGCGCGCCGTTCGGCGACGGAACCTGGGTCGCGATGGCGCGTGAGTCGTTCGCGATCGGCGGCCTGCGGGTGCGGCCGGGGCAGGCGAAGAGCGTCGACCTGCCGATCGCGCGGCTCGTCACGGGCGGCGACGTCTCGTTGCCGGTGCGCGTCGTGCACGGCATCGAGCCCGGCCCGGCGGTGTGGCTCGACGCGGCCGTGCACGGCGACGAGGTCGTCGGCGTCGAGGTGATCCGCCAGGTGCTGGCGTCGGTCTCGCCGCGCACGCTGCGCGGCACGCTGGTCGCCGTGCCGGTGGTGAACGTGCTCGGCTTCATGACGGGCGACCGCTACCTGCCCGACCGCCGCGACCTGAACCGCTCGTTCCCCGGCTCTGCGCGCGGGTCGCTCGCGAGCCGCATCGCGCACCTGCTGATGACCGAGGTGGTGGGGCGCTGCGATGTGGGCATCGACCTGCACACCGGCTCCGACCGCCGCGACAACCTGCCGCAGATCCGCGCCGACCTCGACGACCCCGAGACGCGCAGGCTCGCCGAGGCGTTCGGGGCGCCGGTGATGCTGCACGCGCGGCTGCGCGACGGCTCGCTGCGGCAGGCCGCCCGCGACGCCGGCGCGATCGCCCTGCTCTACGAGGGCGGAGAGGCGCTGCGCCTCGAGGAGGCGCCGATCGTCGCGGGAGTGGCGGGCGTGCTGCGGGTGCTGGCGGCGCTCGGCATGCTCGACGACGCCCCGGCGCCGGAGGTCGCGTCGGCCACCAGTCGCAGCAGCGGCTGGGTGCGGTCGCGCGGCGAGGGCATCCTGCACCTCGAGGTGGCGCTGGGCGATCAGGTCGTCGCCGGCCAGCGGCTGGGACGGGTGGCGGATGCGTTCAGCACGCGGGGCAGGCTGGTGCGGGCCGATCGGGCCGGGCTGGTCATCGGCCTCGCGCGCGCCCCGATCGTGCACGCGGGCGACGCGGTCGCGCACATCGCCGAGCTGCTCGACGAGCCGGCTGCGCCCGGTCGCCTGCTGCGCCGACCGCCTGAGCCGACCTGCTGAGCCGACCGCCTGAGCCGACCGGCTGACCTCAGCCGACCAGCCCGAGCCCGCCGGTCACGATCAGCGCGACGCCGCCCAGCACCGACAGCCCGATGATCGCCCAGCGCACGACGGTGCGGCTCACCAGGTGCGCGAGCCGGTTGCCGAGCAGCACGCCCGCGACCACCGGCACCGCGAGCACGAGCCACGCCCACAGCGGCCAGTCGGGCGATCCCTCGGGCGCGACGAACGGCCGCACCGCCACGATGGCGCCGCTGATCAGCACCCAGAAGGGCTGCATGGTGGCGACGAAGGTGCGGTCCTGCCAGCCCGACAGCAGCGAGTAGACGCCGACGGCGGGCGCGCCCATGCCGACGCTCGAGTTGAGCACGCCGATGGCGGTGCCGGTCGCGACGCGCAGCACCGGGCCGTCGTGCGTGCGCGCGGTGCGGGTGAACGCCACGCTGATCACGACGCCGACGACGGCGATCACGCCCACCGCGATGCGCAGCACGTCGGTGTCGAGCCCCTTCGCCAGCAGCAACCCCGGCACCATCAGCGCCAGCGCCGGGATCGCGATCCACAGCAGCCGCCGCCAGTCGACCTCGCGCCAGACCTTCGGCAGGATGATGATGCAGGCGATCGCGCCATAGAGGTTCACGACCAGCACCGCCGCCAGCGGTCCGGCCACCAGCGCGATGGCCGGGGTGACCACCAGGCCCCAGCCCATGCCGATCATGCGCTGCCCGGCGGCGCCGATGAGCACCGCGACGAGCGCGACGACGAACGAGAGCAGGTCCACGCCGGCGTCAGCGCAGGTCGGCTTCGATGGCGCGGGCGGTGCGCTGCACGGCGGCGCCCATCGCATCCGTGTCGGGCTGTCCGACCGTGACCACCGCCACCGACGCATCCGTCGAGCCCCGGCTGACGATCGGTGCGCCGACCGACGTGATGCCCTGGATCACCTCGTTCGCGCTCACGGCCCACCCGCGCCGCCGCATGACCTCGACCTCGGGGTGCATCGGCTCGTCGTGGCCGAGCGCGCGCCAGGTGGCGGCGTCGAGCATCGACTGCAGGGCGATGCCGGGCGCGCCCAGCGCGATCGGGTGGCGGTGGCCGGGGTGCTGGGCGACGGATGCGTTGACCCCCCTGGGCACGGCCGTCACGAGGGTGACGGCGTCGTCGCCGTCGCGCACCGCGAGGAACGCGGTGGCGCCGAGCTCGTCGGCGAGCTGCTGCAGGTGGGGGAGGGAGGCCGACTGCAGGTCGTGCTCGACGTCGCGGGCGAGGATCACCAGCTGCGGGCCGAGCGACAGCAGGCCGGCGGGGTCGCGCACGACGAGCCGGTGCTCCTCGAGCGTGCGCACGAGCCGGTAGGCGACCGAGCGGTGCACGCCCAGCCGGTCGGCGAGCTGCTGGATCGTCTGGCGGCCGTGGTCGGCGAGCAGCGAGAGCGCGGTCAGGCCGCGCGAGAGCGTCTGCGATCCCGAGGTGTCGGGTCGGGTCTCGGCGTCAGTCGGCATCGTCGCTCGCTCTCGTCAGCGCATCCGCCGCGTGCACGGATGCCCGGGCCGAGCGGATGCCTTGTTGCAAGCATAGAACACCGCGTTCAGATAGTGGCACGATGGCGGGTCCGCGGCACGTGCGCGATGGGCTGTGGCTCGGCGGTGATGAGCTCGCGGAACCCGGGGCACTGCGCGAAGTCGCTGTGCTCGCACGACTGCAGGTGGCGGATCACCGCAAGCGCCGCGTCGAGCTCGGCCCGACGCCGCTCGAGCGCCGACACCTGGTCGGCGAGCATCGCGTGCCGCTCGGCGGCGCTCGAGGTGCCCAGCACCGAGCGGATCGCCGCGAGCGACATGCCCGCGTCCTGGCCGCGCAGGATCGTGCCGATGCGCATCCTCGCCGACTCGTCGTAGCGGCGCTTGCCCCCGACCCGGCTGGTGGGCTCGAGCACGCCCTGCGACTCCCAGTGCCGCAGCACGTGCGCAGCCAGGCCGAACTCGGCCGCGAGCTCGCCGATCGACAGCAGACTTGACCTCATGTCGACATGAAGTCACATGCTGGTGCGCATGGCAACCCACGACTCCGATCCCATCGACTGCATCGTGCTCGGCGGCGGCCCCGCGGGCCTGCAGGCCGCGCTCACCCTCGCCCGCGTGCACCGCTCCGTCGCGCTCGTCGACGCGGGGCCGGGGCGCAACGCGGCCGCCGCGCACATGCAGAACGTCGTCACCCGCGACGGCACCCCGCCGGCGACGTTCCGGGGGATCGCCCGAGAGCAGCTCGAGGCCTACAGCACCGTGCGCCTGCTCGACGGCACCGCGGTGGCCGCGGTGGCGGGCGAGGACGACGTGGCGGTCGAGCTCGGCGACGGCCGGCGGCTACGGGCGCGCTTCCTCGTGCTCGCGACCGGCGTGACCGACCTCCCGCTGCCGCTGCCCGGGCTCGCGCCGCACTGGGGCGGGCAGGTCGCGCACTGCCCCTTCTGCCACGGGCACGAGCTGGGCGATCGGGTGGTGGTGCTCGGCGGCGAGCCGCAGCGCGAGCATCCCGTGCGCATGATGGTCGGGGTCGCGCAGCACCTGACCTGGCTGACGGATGGGGTGCGCCTCGACCCCGAGGTCGCCGACGGTCTGCGACGGCTCGGCGTGGTCGTGGACGAGCGTCGCGCCATCGACGTCGTCGAGCGCGATGGCCGGCTCGTGGGGATCGCCGTCGAGGGCGGCGACGTGGTCGCGTGCGACGGCGTGCTGGCAGGCGGGGCCTGGCAGCAGCGGTCGACGCTGCCCGCGGCGCTCGGCTGCGCGATGCTGCCCGACGGCGCCATCGAGGTCGATGAGCTCGGGGCCACGAGCGTCGCGCGCGTGCTCGCCGCCGGGGATGCTGCGCACCGGGCGGCCGCGGGCCCGGGCCACTCGGTGATCGCGAGCGCGGCGGCGGGCCAGCTGGCGGCGCTCGGCGTCGTGCGCGCTCTGATCGCGTAGCGGCTGCGGGCGTCAGGCGCGGGCCTCAGGCCGCAGGCCTCAGGCGCTCGCGACGAGCCCCAGGACTCCGCCGAGCAGCACGGCGGCGCCGCCCGCGAGCGAGAGCACGATGATCGTCCACCGCGCGACGGCGGCGGGCACGCGGTCGGCGATGCGGTGGGCGAGCAGCGTGCCGAGACCGGCGGCAGCCGCGGCGCCCAGCCACGCCCACCACGGCCACGCCGGGAAGCCGTCGGGCACGAGCAGCTGCCGCTCGAGCAGCGTCACCGCGTTCAGGATCACCCAGAACGGCTGCATGGTGGCGGCCAGCACGCGCGGATCCCAGCGGCTCACCAGCGCGTAGGCGCCCACCAGCGGCGCGCCCACGCCGACCGCCGCGTTGAGGCCGCCGATCGCCAGCCCGGTGGCGATCCGGGTGCCGGGTCCGTCGAGCGTGTGCGCGGTGCGGGTGAAGGCGACCGAGACCAGCACGCCCGCGATCGCGACGAGCCCGACCGCGATCCGCAGCGCATCCGTCGGCACCATGCGCGCCACGAGCAGCCCCACGACGCTCATCGGCACCGCGGGCAGCAGCAGCCACGCGAGGCGGCGCCAGTCGACGTCGCGCCAGACGCCCGGCAGCATCAGGCCGCAGCCGATGATCGCGAAGATCAGGTTGAGCGGCACCGCCGCGATCGGGCCGGCGACCAGCACCGAGACCGGCCCCATGACGAGGCCGAAGCCGAGGCCGATGACGCGCTGCGCGACGGTCGCGACGAACAGCGCCGCCGCGTAGAGCAGCAGCGTGGTGGGATCGATCATGCGGCCGCCGTCGCGGCCGTCGCGCGATCAGCGCCGCTCAGACCTCGACCGAGTCGCCGGTGCCCAGGCGGTGGTGCTGGCCGCCGTGCTCCTCGACCGCGCCCTCGATGCGGGCGTGCGACAGGCTCAGCCCCATCGACGAGAGCGTCGCGTCGTGCACGGCGAAGGTGGCGCGCGGGGCGACCGCGACGACGAAGTCCATCACCTCGCCGATCTTCAGCCAGGGCGCGCCCGCGGGCGTCGCGAGCAGCTCGACCGGCACGTCGGGCGTCGTGAACGAGTCGCCCGGGTAGTAGAAGCGCTCGTTGACGAGCACGCCGAGGTTGTCGATGAGCGGGAACGAGCGGTGGATCTCGGCATGGGTGCCGCCCAGGAACCGCAGCCGGAACGGCCCGGCCGTCACGCGCTCGCCCGCCGCGACGACCGTGATGTCGAAGCCCTCCGCCGCCGCCGCGACGCCCGCGGGCCCGTAGATCGGCACGTTCGGGTGGGCCTTCCGCAGCGCTTCGAGGTGCGGCGCATCCCAGTGGTCGGCGTGCTCGTGGGTGATGAGGATCGCCACCAGGCCGGGCGCCGAGAAGCTGCTCGTCTGGTTGCCGGGATCGATGACGAGCTGCTGCCCCTCGTCGTCGAGGATCATGCAGGCATGCTCTCGCTTGGTGACTCGCATGCCCCCACGGTATTGGGTGCGGGCGCCGGCGGCGAGTGCCGGCCGTGTCGGGCGGCGGCCGGGGCGCCCCCGATCCTCGCAGCGGCCGCAGCGCCATAGGCTCGCTGCCGTGCACGTCGTCGTCGCCTCCAACCCCACCGCGCGCTTCGGGCGCTCCGAGCCGGTCGGGGCGCTGGTCGCCGCGCGCATCGCCGACCTCGGCCATCGGGTGGAGCACGTGGTCGCCGTCGACTTCGCCGGCCAGCTGGAGCAGACGCGCTTCGCGATGATCCAGGCGGATGTGCTGGTCGTCGTGGGCGGGGACGGCATGGTGCACCTGGGGGTCAACATCGTCGGCGGCACCTCGAAGCGCCTGGTGGTCGTGCCCTCGGGCAGCGGCAACGACTTCGCGCGCACGCTCGAGCTCGGCTCGACCGGCACGGTGATCGACTCGCTCGAGGCGATCCTGGCCGGCGAGCCCGACCGGGTCGACCTGGTGCGCATCGAGCACCCCGACGGCGTCACGCTCGCGGCCGGCATCGTCTCGGTCGGCTTCGACGCCGACGTCAACGTGCGCTCGTTCCGGTTCACGCGCGTGCCGAGCCGGATCCGCTACCAGGCGGCGATCCTGGCGACCGTGCTGCGGCCGCGCCACCGCACGTTCCGCGTGCGCCTCGACGGGGGAGCGGAGCGCAGCTGGCG
The DNA here is from genome assembly GCF_030758955.1 of Agrococcus beijingensis. Lineage (NCBI taxonomy): Bacteria > Bacillati > Actinomycetota > Actinomycetes > Micrococcales > Microbacteriaceae > Agrococcus > Agrococcus beijingensis. Next base: position 2,428,034 of record NZ_CP132360.1, read on the forward strand.
CACCCTCGTCGCGGCCATCTCGAACAACCGCTCGTTCGGCGGTGGCATCCCGATCGCCCCTGGCGCCGACCTGCGCGACGGCCGGCTCACGGCCGTCTTCGCCGACGAGCTCTCCTACCCGCGCTTCCTGTGGCTGCTCGGCAAGGTGCTGCGCGGCCGCCACGAGGCCGACTCGCGCGTGCACATCGTCGACTGCGAGTCGGCCGAGATCGCCAGCGACGAGACCGTGATCGTCTGCGCCGACGGCGAGATCGTGGGCCGGCTGCCGGTGCGGTGCAGCGTCATGCCGGGGGCCCTGCAGGTGCTGCACCGACGCTGACGACGTGCCGGACGCATCCGATTTTGCGACTGACGGGATCGTGTGGCAAACTATCCAGGTTGCAATCGCGAGGTTCGCAGCACGGCCCCATCGTATAGCGGCCTAGTACGTCGCCCTCTCACGGCGGTAACGCGGGTTCGAATCCCGCTGGGGTCACAGTTGAAGCGCCTCCGGTCTCACGGCCGGGGGCGCTTCGCCGTTCGTGCCGCAGGTCTGCGCTGCCGTCACGGCCGCGCATGACGGAGGCCCCGATCCGCCTCGATGGATCAGGGCCTCTGCCGCACGGCCGACGCGCTGTCGCGCCGCCGCAGTGCCGCTACTCGCCCGCGGGCAGCAGCGCGCCGCGGAAGTACGCCGCGAGCTCGTCTGTGGCCGTCAGCGGCAGCACCGCGGCGACGTACTGGTCGGGCCGCACGACGACGATCGCGCCGTCGCGCGAGATGCCGCGCTCCTCGAAGATGTCGGAGCCCTCGACCACGCCGAAGACGTTCTCGAGGTTGACGAGCTCGAACTCCCCGACGATCGGCTTGAACGCCTCCGGCACGTCGGTGAGCACGACGTCGTGGTGCCCGTGCTGGTAGATCACCTTGATGTCGAACAGGGCGCTCGTGTCGCGACCGGCGGGCGTGTGCACGGCGATCGGCGAGTCGGGCGACGACTGCAGCCACTCCGCGAGGTCGCGGGTGGCGGATGCCTCGGCCGGCTTGGCGGCGTCGGCGAAGACGTAGAGGCGGTAGCGCCCGTCGGCCGTGTGCTGGTGCCCCAGGTGCAGCGGGTTGGTGTCGGCGACGCGCGCGGCGAGGGCCGACTTGAAGCGCTTGCCGATCGGGAAGCCGCTCGCGAGCGCCTGGTGCGTCGTGTCGCCGACGATCTGCGACCGGTCGTACTGCGTCATGAACCCGGCCGGGAACTCGGCGGTGGCGGTGTAGAAGTCGGAGACGGCCTGCGGGTTCTCGAACTCGCTGGCCGGCTTCGCCATCAGCGTCGACCACTCCTTGTCGAAGTCGATGAGGTTCTGCGCGACCACCTGGCGCTCGCCCGAGTAGGTGTCGAGCAGGCTCTCGGGGGCGCGCCCGTCGAGCACGTGGCCGAGCTTCCAGCCGATGTTGAAGCCGTCCTGCATCGACACGTTCATGCCCTGGCCGGCCTTCGCGCTGTGCGTGTGGCAGGCGTCGCCGGTGATGAACACGCGCGGTGCGCGGGTGCCGCGATCCTCGGGCAGCACGTCGTCGAAGCGGTCGGTGATGCGGTGGCCGACCTCGTAGACGCTGCTCCAGGCGACGTTCTTCACCTCGACCGTGTACGGCGCCATGATGTCGTTCGCCTTGCGGATGATCTCGTCGATCGGCGTGCGGCGCACGGCGCCGTCGCTGTCCTCGGGCACCTCGCCGAGGTCGACGTACATGCGGAAGAGGTAGCCGCCCTCGCGCGGGATGAGCAGGATGCTGCCGGCGGCCGACTGGATCGCGCACTTCGTGCGGATGTCGGGGAAGTCGGTCACCGCGAGCACGTCCATGACGCCCCAGGCGTGGTTGGCCGACTGGCCGGCGAGCGTGCAGCCGATCGAGCGGCGCACGCCGCTGCGCGCACCGTCGGCGCCGACGACGTACTTCGCCCGGATCGTGCGCTGCGTGCCCTCCTGCTCGTGGGCGGTGCCGGCGAGCTGCACCACGACCGGGTACTCGCCCTCGTCGGTGACCTCGAGGCCCTGGAACTCCCAGCCGAAGTCGGGCTCGACGCGGCCGGCGGCGTTGCGCGCGGCCTCGGCGAAGTAGTCGAGCACGCGCGCCTGGTTGACGATCAGGTGCTTGAACTCGCTGATGCCGGCGGGGTCGTCGAGCGGGCTCGAGGTCTTGACGATGCGCGACGGATCCTCGGGGTCGGGGGTCCAGAACGCCATCTCGGTGATCCAGTAGGCCTCGGCGGTGATCGCCTCGGCGAAGCCGAATGCCTGGAACGTCTCGACGCTGCGGGCCTGGATGCCGTCGGCCTGGCCGATCGCGAGGCGCTCCGCGCGGCGCTCGATGATGCGCACGTTGACGTCGGGGAACTGCGCGAGCTGCGCGGCGGTGATCATGCCGGCCGGACCGGTGCCGACGATCAGCACGTCGACCTCGTCGGGCAGCGCCGTCGCCCGATCGATGCCGTAGCCGGCAGCGGGCTGCACGCGCGGGTCGGTGGACACATATCCGTGGTGGTGGAACTGCACGGCTTTCCTCACTCCTGTGTGGGGACGACTGACATCATCGTCATCGGGTGTTCGTTATATGAACACGGGCTTCGATTATTGATACGAGCATACGGTGAGGCGCCCGCTCAGACAAGCATCCCCCGTGGCGCGTGCCAGCGAGCGCGCTGGCGGCGCAGGCGCGACGCGCAGCCAGCGCCGACAGTTGCCCGCCCGCCGCCACCCGCGCCGTGCCGCCGGCGCCAGCCCAAGCCGTGCGGTCGCGGAACGCGGATGAATTCGAAAGCCGCCGCAGAACGCGGATGGATCCTCCGCGTCTCAACACCGCTCCGCGTTTCGTGACCACCCGGCGACCGCAACCCGGTCGCGGGTCGCGACGCACCGCATCCGCTCGCTCTCCACAGGCCGGGGCACGGACGCTGCGGCCCGAGGCCGTCTCGCGGCACAGTCCCGCCATGCGGCACCTCACGACAGACCTGACCGCGGCGGGCGGCGTCGTCAAGCGCACGGCGCTGCGGTCGCTCGGGCACACGTCCAGGCAGATCAGCGCTGCGGTCGCCGACGGGCGGCTGCGCGCAGTCGGTCGGCTCTGGGTGGCGCTGCCCGAGGCCGACGCACGCGTCGTCGCGGCGCTGAAGGCGGGCGGGATCCTCGGGGGCGCGAGCGCGCTGCGCTCCTACGGCGTGTGGGTCACCGCCGAGACGCCGCTGCAGATCGCGACGAAGCCGAGCCGCAGCCTGCCAGTGGCGACAGGGAGCGTGCGCATCTGGGAGCGCTTCGAGCCCGACGCGCAGCCGTGGCGCGTCAGCATCGTCGACGCGCTCGTGCAGCATGCGCGGCGCGTCGACCGAGACGACGCGATCGCCTCGATCGACAGCGCCTGGCATCAGGGTCTGATCGGCGAGAGCGACGTCGACGTCGTGTTCCGTCGGCTGCCGCAGCGCTGCCAGTCGTGGCGTCGGCTGCTCGATCCGGATGCGGAGTCGGGCCTCGAGTCGCTGCTGCGCGTGCCCTGCCGCGACCGCGGCTGGACGGTCGAGTCGCAGGTGGCCGCACCGGGCGGCGGCTCCAGCGACCTGCTGATCGACGGGTGGCTCTACGTCGAGGCCGACGGCGACGAATGGCACGACAACGAGCGGCAGGCCGCGAAGGACCGCCGTCGCAACCGCGCGATCACCGACCAGGGCGACCGCTGGCTGCGCTTCGGGTACGCCGAGGTCGTGCACGACCGCGAGCGCACGCTGGCCACCATCGAGCTCGTGCTGGCGCAGGGGCGGCCCGGACTGCGGCGGGCGCTCGCTGGGTGACGTCGGCGGAAGGGCGGATGCGTCGCGGCTGTCGGGTGAGCAAGGGGCGGATGCGTCGTGGCAGTCGGGTGAGCGGTGAGGGCGGGTGGCGCGCGTCACGCGCACGGCGAGGGGCGAGGGGCGGGGGTCGCGAGAAGCGGGTGTGTCGCGAGAAGCGGGCGATCGGTCCGCGTCTGGCGGCGATTCGCGGATTGCTCCGCGTTTCGCGACCGACGCGGCGCCGGCGCGGCTCGGCTGCCGCTCGCCGGATGGCGACGGCGGGAGGGCGTGCGTCGCGACGGGCGTGAGCCGGGAGGGGCGTGTGTCGCGAGGGCGGGCCGGTCGCGAGGGGCGGGCCGGTCGCGAGGGGCGGGCCGGTCGTGAGGGCGGCCGGTCGCGAGGGCGGCCGGTCACGAGGGCGGCCAGTCGTGAGACGCGGACCGGTGCCGAGACGCGGGCGATTGGTCCGCGTTTGGTGGCGATTCGCGGATTGCTCCGCGTTTCGCGACCGGTTCCGCGTTTGGCGACCGGCGCGGCGCCCGGGCGGCCCGGCTGGGGAGCGGCGCGCCGCCGCGCTCAGCCGAGGTAGCCGAGCGCCCGCACCTGCTCGCGCTCCGCGGCGAGCTCGGCGACCGAGGCGCGCAGCTGCGCGGCGACATCCGGGTCGAGCGCGAGCCCCTCGACGATCGCCCAGTCGCCGCCCGACGTCGTCACCGGGAACGACGACACGAGGCCCTCGGGCACGCCGTAGTCGCCGCGCGAGATCACCGACATCGAGGTCCAGTCGTCGGCCGGGGTGCCGAGCACCCACGAGCGCACGTGGTCGATCGTCGCCGACGCGGCCGACGCCGCCGACGATGCGCCGCGGGCCGCGATGATCGCCGCGCCGCGGTTCGCCACCGTGGGCACGAACTCGCCCTTCACCCACGCGCGCTCGACCAGGTCGACCGCCGGCTGCCCACCCACCAGCGCGTGCGTCAGGTCGGGCACCTGGGTCGCCGAGTGGTTGCCCCAGACGATCATGCGGCGCACGTCGGCGACCGCCGCGCGCGTCTTCGCGGCCAGCTGCGCGATCGCGCGGTTGTGGTCGAGCCGGGTGAGCGCCGAGAAGCGCTCGCGCGGCACATCGGGCGCCGCGGCCGCGGCGATCAGGGCGTTCGTGTTGGCCGGGTTGCCGGTCACGGTGATGCGGATGCCCTGGCTCGCGCGCTCCTGGATCGCGCGTCCCTGCGCGGCGAAGATGGCGCCGTTGGCGGCCAGCAGGTCGCTGCGCTCCATACCGGCGCTGCGCGGCTTCGCGCCCACGAGCAGCGCGTGATCGGCGCCCTCGAAGGCGACCGACGCATCCGCCGTCGTGTCGACCGAGGCGAGCAGCGGGAAGGCCGCGTCGTGCAGCTCCATGACCACGCCCTCGAGCGCCGGCAGCGCCTGCTCGACCTCGAGGATCCGCAACCGCACGGGCTGGTCGGGTCCGAGCATGTCGCCGTCGGCGATGCGGAACAGCAGCTGATAGCCGATCTGGCCTGCGCCGCCCGTGACGGCGACGGTGATGGGTGCGCTCATGGCCCCATGGTGTCGGCAGCGCGAGCCGGGCGCCACCGCGCCGCCCGGCCGACCCGACGCATCCGGCCTGTTCGCCCTCAGAGGATGGGGCACACCGCCCCGCGTAGACTTGCAAGACGGGCGATCAGGCGCCCGCGACTGCTGGGGAGACGACACATGGGCAGGACGCTCGCGGAGAAGGTGTGGGACGACCACGTGGTGGTCAAGGGTGAGGACGGCGCGCCCGACCTCATCTACATCGACCTCCACCTCGTGCACGAGGTGACGAGCCCGCAGGCGTTCGACGGCCTCCGGCAGGCGGGTCGCCCGATGCGCCGCACCGACCTCACGGTCGCGACCGAGGATCACAACACGCCCACGCTCGCGATCGACAAGCCCATCCAGGATCCGACGAGCCGCAAGCAGATCGAGACGCTGCGCGAGAACGCGGCCGAGTTCGGGGTGCGCATCCACTCGCTGGGCGACAAGGAGCAGGGCATCGTGCACCTGGTGGGCCCGCAGCTGGGCCTGACGCTGCCGGGCGTGACGGTGGTCTGCGGCGACTCGCACACCTCGACGCACGGCGCGTTCGGCGCGATGGCGTTCGGCATCGGCACGAGCGAGGTCGAGCACGTCATGGCCACCCAGACGCTGCCGCTGAAGCCCTTCAGGACGATGGCGATCAACGTCGAGGGCGAGCTGCGCCCGGGCGTGACCGCGAAGGACATCATCCTCGCCGTGATCGCGAAGATCGGCACCGGCGGCGGCGCGGGCTACGTCTTCGAGTACCGCGGCAGCGCGATCCGCGCGCTCTCGATCGAGGGCCGCATGACGATCTGCAACATGTCGATCGAGGCGGGCGCCCGCGCCGGCATGGTCGCCCCCGACGAGACCACCTTCGCCTACGTGAAGGACAAGCCGCACGCGCCGAAGGGCGCCGACTGGGACGCCGCGCTCGAGTACTGGAAGACGCTGCCGACCGACGACGACGCGGTGTTCGACAACGAGATCACGATCGACGCGAACGAGCTCGAGCCCTTCGTCACCTGGGGCACGAACCCCGGCCAGGGCGTCTCGCTCTCGGGCGAGATCCCCGCGCCCGAGTCGTTCACCGACCCGACCGACCGCGCCGCCGCCGAGCGCGCCCTCGAGTACATGGACCTGCGCCCGGGCACGCGCCTCAAGGACATCCCCGTCGACACCGTCTTCATCGGCTCCTGCACGAACTCGCGCATGGAGGACCTGACGGCCGCCGCCGACATCCTCCGCGGGAAGAAGAAGGCGGATGGGGTGCGCGTGCTGGTCGTGCCGGGCTCGGCTCGGGTGCGCCTCGAGGCCGAGGCCGCCGGGCTCGACAAGGTCTTCACCGACTTCGGCGCCGAGTGGCGCTTCGCCGGCTGCTCGATGTGCCTGGGCATGAACCCCGACCAGCTCGCCCCGGGCGAGCGATGCGCATCGACCTCGAACCGCAACTTCGAGGGCCGCCAGGGCAAGGGCGGCCGCACGCACCTGGTCTCGCCGCTGGTGGCGGCGGCGACCGCGATCCGCGGCACGCTGTCGAGCCCCTGGGACCTGCAGGCACAGGACCTGCAGGCACAGGATCTGCAGGTCGAGGAATCCGAGGAGGCGGCGCGCAACGTGACCGTCGACGAGCTGCAGATCGCCGATCCGCGGCCGCAGACGGGCGGGGAGGCCTGAACATGGAGAAGATCACCACCCTGACGGGCCCCATCGTGCCGCTCGAGCGCTCGAACGTCGACACCGACCAGATCATCCCCGCGGTGTTCCTGAAGCGGGTCACGAAGACCGGCTACGACGACGCGCTGTTCCACTCCTGGCGGCAGGACCCCGAGTTCGTGCTCAACCAGGAGCCCTACAGGCGCGGCGGCATCCTGGTCGTCGGTCACGACTTCGGCACCGGCTCCAGCCGCGAGCACGCCGTCTGGGCGCTGCGCGACTTCGGCTTCAGCGCCGTGCTCGGCCCGCGCTTCGGCGAGATCTTCCGCGGCAACGCCGGCAAGCAGGGCCTGCTCGTCGGGCAGATCTCCGAGGAGTCGATGGAGGCGCTCTGGGCCGTCGCGAACGCGAGCCCGGGCGCCGAGATCACCGTCGACCTCGAGGCGCGCACCGCGACCGCCGACGGCGTCGCGCATGACTTCCAGATCGATGACTACACTCGCTGGCGCCTGCTCGAAGGCCTCGACGACATCGCCCTGACCCTCCGAGACGAGGATGCGATCACCGCATTCGAGGCCAAGCGGCCGTCGTGGATGCCCACGACCCAGCCTGTGAGCGAAGGAAGCTAAGTGAACCTGACCGAGTTCAGCAAGAGCGCCGGTGCGGCCGTCGGCATGAATGTCGACCGCATCACCGTGCGCGGCGGCAAGCCGCTCAACGGGCGCATCCAGATGAAGGGTGCGAAGAACCTCGTCACGAAGGCGATGGTCGCCGCGCTGCTGGGCGAGAGCGCCAGCGAGCTGCGCAGCGTGCCCGAGATCAGCGACGTGCGCGTCGTGCAGGGCCTACTCGAGCTGCACGGCGTCACGGTCGAGCGCGACGGCGACACGCTGCGCCTCGACCCGTCGAACGTGCGCACGGCCCACGAGACGTCGATCAACGCGCACGCCGGCTCCAGCCGCATCCCGATCCTGTTCTGCGGCCCGCTGCTGCACCAGCTCGGCGAGGCGTTCATCCCCGACCTCGGCGGCTGCCACATCGGCGACCGCCCGATCGACTTCCACCTCGAGGTGCTGCGCAACTTCGGCGCCGTCGTCGAGAAGCTGCCGAGCGGCATCCGCATGACGGCACCCAACGGCCTGCACGGCGCCAAGATCCACCTGCCGTACCCGTCGGTGGGGGCGACCGAGCAGGTGCTGCTGGGGGCGGTGCGCGCCAGGGGCCGCACCGAGCTGACGAACGCTGCCGTCGAGCCCGAGATCATGGATCTCATCGCGATCCTCCAGAAGATGGGCGCTGAGATCCAGGTCGACACCGACCGCACGATCCGCATCGAGGGCGTCGACAAGCTCGTCGGCTACCGCCATACGGCGCTGTTCGACCGCAACGAGGCCGCCTCGTGGGCGTGCGCGGCGCTCGCGACCGGCGGCGACATCTTCCTCGAGGGCGCGACGCAGCCCGAGATGACCACGTTCCTCAACATCTACCGCAAGGCCGGCGGCGCCTTCGAGATCGAGCCCGACGGCATCCGCTTCTGGCACCCGGGCGGCGACCTGAAGCCCGTCGTCGTCGAGACCGACGTGCACCCCGGCTTCATGACCGACTGGCAGCAGCCGCTGGTCGTGGCGCTGGCGAAGGCCAACGGCATCTCGATCGTGCACGAGACTGTCTACGAGCAGCGCTTCGGCTTCACCGAGGCGCTCGTCGAGATGGGTGCGCGCATCCAGATCCACACCGACTGCCTCGGCAGCCACGCCTGCCGCTTCGGCCAGCGCAACTACCAGCACTCGGCGGTCATCGCCGGGCCGGTCGAGCTGCACGGCGCCGACATCGAGGTGCCCGACCTGCGCGGCGGCTTCAGCCACCTGGTGGCGGCGCTGACCGCGGAGGGCACCAGCCGCATCTCGAACGTCGGCATCATCGCCCGCGGGTACGAGCGCTTCATCGAGAAGCTGGAGATCCTCGGCGCGGACTTCGACGTGGAGGGCTGATGGCGCTGCCCGGCCACCCGCCGAAGTCGGAGCGCAAGCCGATCTACCTGGGTCTCGCCGCCACGGTCATCCCGGCGATGGCGGCGATGTCGAAGCTGCACATCCGCGGCCACGAGCACGTGCCCGAGCACGGCGCGTTCGTGCTCTCGCCCAACCACTACAGCGAGATCGACCCGATCGTCATGGCGGTCGCGATCTGGAAGTCGGGGCGCGTGCCCCGCTTCATGGCGAAGGCGAGCCTGTTCGAGATCCCCATCGTCGGTGCGCTGCTGCGCGCCGCCGGGCAGATCCCCGTCGAGCGGGCCGGCCGCTCGAGCCACGGCGAGCCGATGGCGGCCGCCCGCACCCTGGTGCAGGACGAGCTGGGCGTCATCATCTACCCCGAGGGCTCGCTCACGCGCGACCCCGACCTGTGGCCGATGCGCGGCAAGACGGGCGCGGTGCGCATGGCGCTCGAGGCCGGCGTGCCGCTGATCCCGGCGGCGCACTGGGGCACGCAGCACCTGATGCCCCGCTACGGCAAGGGCCTGCACCCCTTCCCGCGCAAGCACATCCAGATCCTCTTCGGCCCGCCGGTCGACCTGTCGGAGTTCGCCGGCCGCACCGATCAGGCGGCGATGAACGCCGCCACCGAGAAGGTCATGGTCGCGATCGCAGGCCTGCTGGGCGAGCTGCGCGGCGAGCAGCCGCCGGCGAAGCGCTTCGACCCCGCCGAGCACGGCGTGGCCGAGACGGGTCGCTTCGAGCAGCTGAGGAACGAGCAGGCCAGGAAGCGGTCGGATGCGTCCGGTGGCGCGGGCGCGGTCGGTCACCGCGGCGACACCGACGGTGGCGCTGACGGACCCGCCGATGCAGGCGCAGACGGTGGCGGCGGTGGCGGGGATGCCTGAGGTCGCGGTCCTGGGGGCCGGCAGCTGGGGCACCACGTTCGCGAAGGCGCTCGCCGACGGCGGCACCGACACGGTGCTGTGGGCGCGCCGTCCCGAGGCGGCGCGCGAGATCGACGAGTCGCGCCGCAACACGCGCTACCTGCCGGGCATCACGCTCCCGGCGACCCTGCACGCGACGAGCGACATCCGCGAGGCCCTCGCCGACGCATCCCAGGTGTACCTCGCCGTGCCGAGCCAGCAGCTGCGGCAGCTGCTCGTCGAGCACGGCGGCGCCATCGCGCGCGACGCGCCCGTCGTGAGCCTGATGAAGGGCGTCGAGGCCGGCACGCGGCTGCGCATGAGCGAGGTGATCGCGCAGGAGCTGCACATCGACCCGGCGCGCATCGCCGTGATCTCCGGCCCCAACCTGGCGCTCGAGATCGCGCAGGAGCACCCGACCGCGGCGGTCGCGTCGTCCTCGAGCGCCGACACCGCCCGCGCCGTCGCGAAGGTCGCCCGCAACGAGTACTTCCACACCTTCATCAACACCGACGTCATCGGCACCGAGTTCGGCGGCGTGCTGAAGAACCTGGTGGCGCTCGCGATCGGCATCGTCGACGGCGTCGGCTACGGCGAGAACACGAAGGCCTCGATCATCACCCGCGGCCTCGCCGAGGTGACGAAGTTCTCGGTCGCGCACGGTGCCGAGCCGGCGACGATGAGCGGGCTGGCGGGCCTGGGCGACCTGATCGCCACCTGCGGCTCGCCGCTGTCGCGCAACTTCACCGCCGGCCGGCTGCTGGGCATGGGCTACTCGCAGACCGACGTGATCGCGCGCATGGAGCAGGTCGCCGAGGGGCTCGCCTCCGTCGACCCGGTCGCGCAGCTCGCGGCCGCGAAGGGCGTGCGCATGCCGATCCTCGAGCAGGTGAAGCTGGTGCTCGACGGCGCCATGGATCCGCGCGACATCGCCCCCCACCTGACGACCGACGACGAGCCGATCGAGGAGTGACCGTGCCCAACCCCGTGGCCGAGCCCGGCCAGCACACCCAGCCTGCCCCGCGCATCCGCGTCGCCCTGCTGTTCGGCGGGCGCTCCAGCGAGCACAGCATCTCGTGCGCGACCGCCGGCAGCGTGCTGCGGCACCTCGACCGCGAGCGGTTCGAGCCGATCGTGGTGGGCATCACCCGCGAGGGCGCCTGGACGCTCTGGGACGGCGACCCGGCCGAGCTGACGCTCGAGGCCATGCCGACGGTCGTCGACAACGGCACGCGCGTGCGCCTGCCGCAGACGGCGGGGGAGGGCGTGCTGCGCGTCGATCGCGTCGACGGCACGGGGCTCGCTGCCACGGAGGAGCTGCCGGTCGACGTGGTCTTCCCGATCCTGCACGGCCCGTTCGGCGAGGACGGCACGATCCAGGGAGCGCTCGAGCTGGCCGGCCTGCCCTACGTCGGCAACGGCGTGCTGGCCAGTGCCGTCGGCATGGACAAGCACTTCACGAAGACCGTGCTCGAGCACGCCGGCATCCGCGTCGCCCCCTGGATGACGGTCTCGCGCGGCGAGTGGCGGCGCGAGCCCGACGCGGTGCGGGCCAGGCTGGGCGACTTCCCGTTCCCGGTGTTCGTGAAGCCGGCCCGCGCCGGCTCGTCGGTGGGCGTGAGCCGCGTGGCCTCGCTGCTCGACTTCGACCGGGCGATGGAGACGGCGCTCGCCGAGGACTCCCGCGCGCTCGTCGAGGTCGGGGTGCGCGGCCGCGAGGTCGAGGTGGGCGTGCTCTCGGGCCGCGACGGCGACATCCCGCGCGCGTCGCTGCCGGGCGAGATCGAGCTCGACGAGGGCCGGTTCTACGACTTCGACCTGAAGTACCGCGGCGGCGAGGGCGCCCGCGTGGTCTGCCCCGCGCAGCTCGACGACGACACGATCGCGGGGCTCCAGGCCACCGCGATCCGCGCGTTCGAGGCGATCGAGGGCGCCGGCCTCGCCCGGGTCGACTGCTTCGTCTCGCCCGAGCACGGCATCGTCGTCAACGAGATCAACACCATGCCCGGCTTCACCGCCATCTCGATGTTCCCGGTCGTGTGGGAGTCGTCGGGCATCGGCTACGCCGACCTGATCACCGAGCTGATCGAGCTGGGGCTCGAGGAGGACCGGTAGCCGCCACCCTGCTCACGGTCGGCCACGGCCGGCTGGAGGGTGACGCGCTGCGCGCGCTGCTGACGGGCGCGGGCGTCGAGCTGGTGGTCGACATCCGCCGGTTCCCGGGCAGCCGCGCCAATCCGGCGGCATCGCGCGACGCGATCGCGGCCGTGCTCGGCGCGGCCGGCATCGGCTGGCGCTGGGAGGAGCGGCTGGGCGGGCGCCGGCGGCTGCGGAAGGCCGACGACGCCGTCTCGCCCGACGACTGGTGGCAGGTCGCCGCGTTCCGCGCCTACGCCGCCTGGACGCGCAGCGCAGACTTCACCGACGGGCTCGCCGCCACGCTCGCCGACGCGGCCGAGCGCCGCACCGCGGTGCTGTGCTCGGAGGCGGTCTGGTGGCGCTGCCACCGCCGGGTGGTCGCCGACGTGGCGACGCTGCGGCACGGCGTCGAGGTGCTGCACCTCATGCACGACGGCGCGCTGCGGCCGCATCCGCTGAGCGAGGCGGCGACGCTGCGCGACGGCGCGGTCGTGTGGCCGGCGGGGGAGGCGCCCGCCGCCGAGGCCCGCGAGGGCTGACCGGCTGCGCCGGAGGGTCGGATGCGGTCGGTCGCCCGCCGTCAGGCGCCCACGAGCCGCGCGTGCACGGCGCCGCCCAGCCACTGCGTCAGCATGCCGTTGAAGAGCTCGACGTCCTCGACGTTCCAGACGTGGTGCATGCCGGCGGCGATGCGCGTCTCGATGCGCGCGCCGCTGCGCTGCAGCGCCCGGAGCGAGGCGCGCATGACCGCGGGCTCGCGCTCTCCGGCGACCAGCAGCATCCGCCCCGGGTAGTCGGCGAGCCCGGCGGGGATGCCGCCGGCGTAGACCTCGGCGAGCATGGCTGCCGCGGTGTCGCGGCGGATCGAGACGCCGTGCGCGACGTAGGGCTCGTGCGAGTCGGCGGGCAGTCCGAAGGCCACGGCCTGCGCCTTCCAGAACCAGCGCCGGTGCCAGAGGGCGAGCTGCAGACCGGAGGTCGCGCGCGCGACGCCGCCCACCCGCTCGACGGCGGCGCCGCTGGCCAGTACGGAGCGCACGAGGCCCGGGTGGCGGGCCGCCAGGTGCAGCGCGAGCACACCGCCGAGCGACAGCCCGACCACGTCGACGGGGCCCGCTTCGCCGCCGGCCTCGGCCACGAGCGCGCGGATGCGCTCGGCGATGTCGTCGGCCGCGCCCGCGAGGCCCGGCCACGATTCGGCGACGCGCGCGCCGAAGCCGGGCAGGTGCGGCGTGAGGGCGAGGCGGTCGGCGACGGCGGGAAGCTGCGGCTCCCACATCCAGTTGGCGACGTTGCCGCCGTGCAGGAAGACGACGGGCGGATGCGTCGTGGCCGCCGCCGGCGCATGGATCTCGGGGAAGGCGGTCACGAGAGCTCCGCCTGGAGGTCGTCGAGCCAGGCCAGCTCGGTGCGGGCCTGGCGGATGCCGTGCTCGAGCGTCGCGAGGCGCAGCCGCCCGCCGCGGTCGGCCGGAGCGGCCGCGGACTCGCGGATGCCCTCGTAGACCGCCAGCTGCTCGACGGCGGCCGCGCGGCGCCGCTCGACGAGCAGCAGCACGCCGTCGTCATCGAGCGCGTCGCTGACGAACAGCCGCGCGAGGAAGGGCTCGCGCTCGGGCTGCCGGTCGAGCTCGGAGCGCAGCCAGTCGACCAGCGCGGCGCGGCCGGCGTCGGTGAGGTGGTGCTCCTGGCGGTCGGGCGCGTTCGTGCCGGGGATGACCGTGACGCTGGCGAGGCCCTGCTCGACGAGCCCGGCGAGCGTGCGGTAGATCTGCGCCTTGTCGGCGCTCCAGAGGTGGGCGACGGTCGAGTCGAAGTGGCGCTTGAGGTCGGCGCCGGTCATCGGGGCGACGGCGAGCATGCCGAGGATGATGCGGGAGAGGATCACGCCGCTAGTCGACCACGCGACTAGTGGAGTTGTCAACTAGGCAAAGCGAGTCGCGGCGAGCCTGTCGGCGCCGCCTGCAAGGATGCCTGCATGAGCGACGACGCCACCACGCTTGAGGATCCCGACGCCACCCTGCTGCGCTACCTCCGGGTGCAGCGCGACACCCTACGGTGGAAGCTCGAGGGCCTCTCCGAGCGCGGGCTGCGCATGCCGATGACCGCCACCGGCACCAACCTGCTGGGCCTGGCCAAGCACGTCGCCTCGGTGGTCGCGGGCTATCTCGGCGACTGCGTCGGCCGCCCCTTCGGCGAGCACCTGCCGTGGGACGACGACGATGCCGACGACAACGCCGACATGTGGGCGACCGCCGACGAGTCGGTCGAGTCGGTGCTCAGCCTCTGGGATCGCGCGTGGGCGCACGCCGACGCGACCTTCGCCGCCCTGCCGCTCGACGCGCCCGCGCACGTGCCCTGGTGGGGTGACCGCGGCGACACGACGCTGCACCGCCTGGTCGTGCACCTCATCGCCGAGGTTGCCCGCCACGCGGGCCACGCCGACGTCGTGCGCGAGGCGCTCGACGGCCAGGCGGGCCTTCGGCAGGGCGTCTCGAACCTGCCCGATCGCGACGCCGACTGGTGGGCCGACTACGTCGCGCGGCTGCGGGCCGTCGCCGAGCAGGCATCCGACGAGCGGCCGGCGATCGATCGCGGCTAGGCATGGGCGAGGCGGCCGACGGATTCGATCTCGTCGGCCGCCTCGCGCGTTCAGGCGTCGGGCTGGTCTTCCGCGTAGCCCTCTGCGGGGTTGGCCTTCGGGTTCTCGCCGAAGCGGGGGTCTGGCTCCTCGACATGGCGCTCTTCGCCCGGGTCGTGGGCGCCCGCCGCGACGACGTCATCCTCCTGGCTGTGGTGGCGGTGGGTGCTCTCCTGATGCATCGTGCCTCCTCTCGGCGCGGCCTCGCTGTCGCGCACGCCCGACGCTACGCCCCTCCCGCTCGGGGCGCGAGGGGCCAGAACGACGGGTCGTGCAGAACGGCCGGCGGATGCGCTGCGACGGCCGGTCAGGCGGTGACCGTCGCGTGCGCCCGGGCCCGGTCGATGCGCGCGGTGGCCAGCGCCTCGGCGGCGGCGAGCGGCGTGGTGCCGTGCTCGCGGGCGCTGCGGAGCACGCTGCGCACGGTCTCGCCGATGCCGGTGAGGCGGTGCGCGATCTCGGGCCACTGCTGGCCGTGCGCGATGCCCTCGAGGTGGATCACGCCGCCGGCGTTGACGACGAAGTCGGGCGCGTAGACGATGCTGCGCTGCAGCAGCCGCTCTGCGCCGCTGCGCTCGGCGAGCGGGTTGTTGGCGGGGCCGACGACCGCGCGCACGGGCAGCGCGTCGATCGCCTCGTCGGTGAGGATGCCGCCGAGCCCGGCGGGCACGAGCACGTCGGCGGGCGTGGTGAGCGCGGCGTCGGGCGCGATCCACTGGGCGCCGAGGTCGTCGGCGAGCTGGCGCTTGCCCTCGTCGATGTCGGTGACGAACAGGCGGGCGCCATGACCGGCGAGCATCCGCGCGAGGCGGCCGCCGACCTGGCCGAGGCCGGAGATCACGAACGAGCGGCCCGAGATGTCGTCGCTGCCGAAGGCCTCCTCGAGCGTGGGGGCGATCGCCGAGTAGACGCCCAGCGCGGTCGCGCCGGCCGGCTCACCCGCGCCGCCGCTCTCGGCGGGCAGGCCGACGACGTGCTCGGTGCGCTCGCGCACGACGAGCATGTCGTGCTCGGTCGTGCCGACATCCTCGGCGGTGCGGTAGCGGCCGTCGAGCGCCTCGACGAGATCGCCGAGGTCGAGCAGCGCGGCGCGGCGGCGCTCGGCGTCGAGCGCGGTGCCCATGGGCAGGGCGATCACCGACTTGCCGCCGCCGGCGTCGAGGCCAGCGGCCGCGTTCTTCAGCGTCATCGCGGCCGACAGCCGCAGCGCGTCGGCCTGCCCGTCGGCCCAGGTCGGGTAGGTCCACATGCGGCAGCCGCCGAGGGCCGGCCCCAGCACGCTGGAGTGGAGGGCGACGGTGATGACGAGTCCGCTGCGGGTGCCCATGGATGTCAGGACGCGCTCGTGCGTGAACTCAGGGATTGCGCTCATGGCGGCTCTCCTCGTTGAGAACGGGCGTCGTGCTGCCACGGCGCCAGGGTTTCGCCGCGGGTCGCGCGGCCTGCCAGCATGATGGTGCGGATGCGCGACGCGCGCAAGCGGGCACGCGTGCGTTGCGCTGACAGCGCAGTGCCGACGGGCTCCGGTCTCGCAGACTGCGCACCTCGACCGGTGCGGCTGGGCTGTCGCTGCGTGCGAGCGGCGTCCGGCGCGACGAAGGGGCCGCGTCTCCGCGGCCCCTTCGCTGTCGCGCGCTCGCCGGCGGTCAGCCGCGGCGGTCGTCGTCGGCGCGGCCGGGCAGCTCGTCGCCCTCGACGTAGATCTCCTCGCGCTGCACCGGCACCTGCACCGTCTGCATCTCGGTCACGATGCGGCGGCGCAGACGCGGTCCGCCGATGCTGCCGTCGCCGCTGTCGGCGGCAGCGGCCGCCGCGCCCCCGGCGGCCGCCGCGCCCGCCGTGTCGGCGTCGAGCCGGTGGTGCGTGTCGCGGTCGTCGCCGCTGTGCCGCGCGTCGTCATCCCGACGCCCGTCATCGCGCTGCCCCTCATCCCGGTGCCCGGTGTGCAGCGGAGCGTCGCCGTGCCCGTCGCCCGCGTGCCCGGCGGCGCCGTGGTGACCCGACGCATCCGCCTGTCGCACGGGCGGCTGCACGCCGTAGTAGCGGTAGAGCTCGCCCTCCTGCTCGACGCTCAGCTCGGAGGCCTCGTCGATGCGCGGCGCGTCCTTCACGAAGGCCTTCTCGTACGGCACGACGAGCTCGTCGCCCCGCTCGGTCGCCTCTGCCATCGGCACGAACGACTCGTGCGTGCCGAACAGGCCCGTCTGCACCGTCACCCAGGTGGGCTGCTCGGTGCCCTGCATGACGAAGATCTGCCCGACGGTGCCGATGCGGTGCCCGTCGCTGCCGTAGACGGTGCGCCCGCTGAGGGTGTCGATGTTGCCCTGGAACGTCACGATGTCCTCCATCGGTTCGGTTCCCTCGCTGCGTCGCGCCGCGTGCTCCTGGCCCGCTGCGCCCAGCGAGGGCGGCTGTTGCCTGCGGCGACGGTACGCGCGGAACCTGGGTGCCGCGTGGACGGCCGGCGGGCCTGACGGGCGGCGAGCGAGGGCCTCAGCTCACCCGGAACTCCGCATCGCCGCGCGGCTCCACCGGCGCGACGTCGACGCGGTCGACGCGTGCCGACGAGGGGCCCTGCTCGAGCCACGAGACCATCGCGTGCACCGCATCCGCCTCGCCCTCGACCTCGGCCTCGACGGTGCCGTCGAAGCGGTTGCGCACGTTGCCGACGACGCCGAGGCGCGCCGCCTCGCGTCGCGCGGCCATGCGGAAGCCGACGCCCTGCACGTTGCCGTGCACGACGCAGCGCCGGCGGATGCGGCCGGTCGTCAGCGGGGCTCGCCCTCTTCGATGCCCGGGGCGTCGGTGCCGGCGACGTCGCGCTCGTCGGCCTCGAGGTCGGCCTGCTGCCGCTTGCCGATCTGCTCGGGCTGCTCGGCGTCGCGGCCCATCTCCCAGCCCTCGCCGGGCTCCTCGTAGGCCGTGCCGTCGCCGTGCACGGGCTGGTGCGTCTTCGGGTCGGTCGCCGCGCCGGGCTGGCCCTCTCCGGGCGGGAACTCGTTGTGGCGGGTGTCGAACGACGAGGCGGTGCCGCTGCCCGGGGGCGGGCCCTCGTGGTAGACCGGGTCGCCGTCGCGCGAGTCGTAGTTCGGGTCGTTCTGGTCGTGGCTCATGGTCGCTCCTGCACTGTCGATGCTGGTCGTGTGCGGCCGAGGCTACGCCGCGAGCCTGAGCGCGAACAGGGGTGGCGGATGCGCGCCGGTAGGCTGATCTGTCGTGGCACTCACGATCGGCATCGTCGGACTCCCCAATGTGGGCAAGTCGACCCTCTTCAACGCTCTCACCAAGAACACCGTGCTCGCGGCGAACTACCCGTTCGCCACGATCGAGCCGAACATCGGGGTGGTCGAGCTGCCGGACGAGCGGCTGACGCGGCTCGCCGAGATCCACGGCTCGCAGCGCATCCTGCCTGCGGCGCTGTCGTTCGTCGACATCGCCGGCATCGTGAAGGGCGCGAGCGAGGGCGAGGGCCTGGGCAACAAGTTCCTCGCGAACATCCGCGAGGCCGACGCGATCGCGCAGGTCGTGCGCGGCTTCTCCGACGGCGACGTCGTGCACGTCGAGGGCGCGGTCGATCCCGCCTCCGACATGGAGACGATCAACACCGAGCTGATGCTCGCCGACCTGCAGACGCTCGAGAAGGCCATTCCGCGCCTCGAGAAGGAGGTCAAGGGCAAGAAGGTCGACGCTGCGGTGCTCGCGGCCGCCGTCGAGGCGAACGAGATCCTGAACTCGGGCCGCACGCTCTCGCAGGCCGGCTTCGACACGACGCCGATCCGCGAGCTCGGGCTGCTCACCGCCAAGCCGGTGCTCTTCGTCTTCAACGTCGACGAGGCGGTGCTGTCGGATGCGTCGAAGAAGGCTGAGCTGGCGGCGCTCGTCGCGCCCGCCAAGGCCGTGTTCCTCGACGCTCAGGTGGAGTCGGAGCTCGTCGACCTCGATCCCGAGGAGGCGCTCGAGCTGCTGCAGTCGCTCGGCCAGGAGGAGTCGGGGCTGCACCAGCTCGCCCGCATCGGCTTCGAGACCCTCGGGCTGCAGACCTACCTGACCGCCGGCCCCAAGGAGTCGCGCGCCTGGACGATCCGCAAGGGCTGGACCGCCCCGCAAGCGGCCGGCGTCATCCACACCGACTTCGAGCGCGGTTTCATCAAGGCCGAGGTCGTCTCCTTCGAGGATCTGGACGCCCACGGTTCGATGGCCGACGCGAAGGCCGCTGGTCGGGTGCGCATCGAGGGCAAGGACTACGTGATGGCGGACGGCGACGTGGTGGAGTTCCGCTTCAACGTGTGAACGGCGGCAGAACTCGGCTAGATTTCAGTGATCCAGGGGCCCGCCTCGCTGCCAGGTCCGCGCACAGTCCGCAGGATCTCGTTGCCGCAATCGGTGATCCGGCTTGTAGCAGTACCGGCGTGCAGTCGATCGTCGTGAGTCGTGCTAAACCTCTGTCAGGAGCACTCGCTGAATCACGCCGCTGGTTGCTGAAGCTCGGACCTGCAGGGTTCCTACGTAGCGGGGTCGCCGATCGCGATCGCCTTCTACCGGCGAATCGGACCATTCGTAGACGACACAGCGCAAGGTATTGGAGAGTCTCCCGAGGAGGACAGCCATTGGGAAAGGGCAGCGCAACAGTACGTGCACCTCGGCGTTCGAATGTTCGTACGATAGCTGACGAACCAGGGCAGCGACTTCCGCTGCAAGCTCGCTTGCCTCGGACGGGTCCAGCGGGCCAGTCCTAACGGTGCCGACGTGGAGCCACGCGTCAAGATGCGCAGCGTAATCCTCGAGGAAGCGATCATAGGCGGCGTCGCTGCGAATCTCGAGGAGATCGACGTAGACGGCAACTGACGGTGCGGCGTCTCCTGTGTGCGGCCCTCCCGCACCTTTCGCGAGCACCCGAACTCTGGCCGGTTCGGAGCGCGCCGCCACTGTGCCCCCAGTCCACGTCGCACCGTCGCTACCTTGAACTTCAAGCGCGCCGATGCGCGTCGAGGGCAGAGCGGCGCCGAGGGCGAAGGCGACTGAAAGATGTCCGCCCCCTCGGATCCGGACCGTCGAGGCGTTCGCTCGGGTCGCAGCATCAGGTAGGAATGCGATCGTGTCTTTCAGGTCGCGCAGTCCCGAGGCGCTGGGCAGTCGCTCATGAGTTGAAGGCCTCAGGCGAATCTCAAGGTCAGCGCCCGACCTGTCATAAACCTGCGCAGCGTTGCGTGTCTGGATGTTGATTTCCAACCGCCGCCGAGCGTTGGCCCGGCGGTCGCGAATCAACGCGAGGCGTTGCCAAACGATCGCACGCGCAAACCGGACCAAGTCATCGCGATCGGTGCCGCGCTGATCGACGCCGCGAAGGCTGCCTGCCGCCGGTTGCAGTAGCCGATCGGGTGCGCCGTAGTCCACCGTGCCGCCCGGCTCTGTCACGTCGTTGACGATGCCCAGGCTGAAGCTGGCGTCTGCTTCGTGGACGCGGAGCAGACGAGGAACCTCGACCTCCTTGACCACCCGGCTGTTCGCGATGTCTTCAGTCACTATGATCACTGCCCCGGAGATGCCAGCATCAATTGCCTGCTCAAGCCGAGCGGTCGTGTCACCCGGCGGCAGATCGTCGCGGTCGCGCCATACCGGAATCCCAGCAGCCCGGAGCAGCCCCACGAGCGCCGTTGCTATCGCCGAGCCGTCGCTGTGTCGATACGAGATGAAGAGTGGGGCGACGGGATCGAATGTCGCCGCATCTCTCGTCACCGGTGCTCCTCTGCGCCTGGTCGCCTTGTGGATTCACGCCCGAGCAAGCTGTCGGGAGGGGCTGTGGACTGTGCATTTCGCCGGTCCTTCCCGTGACGAATCGACAGCTGCCAGAAGCGATCGCGTTCGACCAGCCAGGCCGTTACAACGATGCCGCGAGAGAGGTCCAACCCGACAATGACCGAGACGAAGCGATCAAATGATAGGTCGGGATCCTTCAGGTGACGCAGATAGGAGCCCAAGTCCACGTCGCTGGGGGTCAGAGGCCCAAACGGGTGCGTGTGCCACTCGCCGATCCACTGACTGCAATCATGCGCCCAGGCGGCGTCTGCGAGCCGCCGCGCATAGTCCAGGTCACGCAGGAAGTTGTAGCGCTCTCGCTGCGCTCTCGGGCCAGGCTCACCCGCGTGGCGTATCGCGATGTGCTTGCCCGAGTCGGCGCCTAGGAGGATTCCTCCGGTCTCAAGCCCGTCGGCGGATCGTTCCGATTCGCTCACAATCGTCTGCAGAGCCCCGACTGATATCCAGATGGAGCGAGTGCCGGGGCGGGTCGTCACGGGGGTGAACATGTTGGACATGTCGGTCGGGGGCTCGGAATTGTTGACCATCGAATCTCCCCGGCGAACGACACGTCGAACGGGGGCGCTAGGTCACCCGCCGGCCGCAGTCCGATGATCGCGTGCTCGCCAGGAAGGCGCTGCGTGTGATCGCCGTGACGCGACTCGAGCACAGTCGCGACCGCCACCTTCGCCGCCAGCGTTCCGATGAGGCGCAGGTCGGGTGGCACGGCTGACATCGGTTGATGTGTACTGCCGGTCCCGTAGCCGAGCTCTTGATCAGCCTCAGCGTCCATCGCTCCCTCGTTCGCTAGTGCCGCTCGCATGCAGAGCAGGCAGCCGAAGCGTGGCGTAGGTCGGAGCCGTAGTAGTTCGCCCACGGCTCCGTGCTCGAGCACACAGGCAAGTACCGAGGGAACCCCAGCGCGGCGAGCGAGATGGCTCACAACTCGGCGAGGCGCGATACCGTCCGCCGCGCAGATCACGACGTCAGCCTCTTTGAAGAGCTGGCGGACGGTGTGAGCGTCCTCCACCACGTCCTCTCGATGTGGATGAACGGTCGTGTGGGGCCACCTTTCGCGCAGGTGCTCGCGCATAGCGTCGACTTTGAAGCGCCCAACGCTCTCTTTCGCGAGGCTATGGCGAATCATGTTGTGCCAAAGGAAGCGGTCCGGATCAACAAGGTCGATAGTGCCCATGCCAACACTTGCAAGCGCCTCAGCGGCTGCGCTTCCGATGCTGCCGCACCCAACGAGTAGCACCCGAATTGTCGACATTCGCTCGACCGGCCACGTCGCGGCCAATTGCTCGATCCCGAAGCACTCAGGTTCTATTTGAAGAGGAAGCGGCCGAACTCCTGTCCGTTCGATCGTCCACCCTGCGAATTCTGGGCAGCCGAGATCACGAAGCTCGGGTGGAAGTTGCGGGTCGTGAGTAATGAGGAAGCCGCGCTTGTTGCCCGGATCGCGCACCCCGGCCACTAGGTCGCGGAAGACATCGATCGGGATGGCCGCAAGTGGGCGGCGTGCAAGAAGCAGGTGCTGAAGATGAAGCGATGTCGCATCGCCCGGCTCAGGCGCCCTCAACCACTGTCCGTCGAAACTGGCATTCACCCCGTTGAGCGCTAAATAGTCGCGGGACGGCAGAGTGGAGGACCGGATATCGTGGCCGATCTCTACGGCTGCAACCACGAAAATCTCGTCCGCTTGTGAAAATTGAAGAACCAGTGTGCCGCCCGAGAGCGACGAGCCCGCGATCTTGTGAATCGCCTCGCCGGGGACGAAGATGCAGGTTTCACTCGACGACATCGTCGTGCGTCTCTCCGTCGCCCGCATTGCCCGCGCTCGCTGCGGTGATGAGTTCGTCGCGCGAGGTGTCGGAGACGAGGCCTCGAATCGACATGGCGGAGACAAGCCCGGCCTTCATTAGCGCATACTCGACACGCCAGCCAGACGCCTTGATCAGAAGCTCGGTGATGCTGGCTTCGGGCTGCCAGTCGCCGTCGCTCTGCAACAGGCATAGGTATCCGTTGGGTGCGACATGCCAAGCCGTTTGCGATTGCTCCTCGAGCGTAGGCTCTGGCGTCAGAGGTTCGATGGCTGGTGGCACCATCGGGTACGCGGCCGGGTAGGTCACGCGAACTTCGAACTCATGCACGCCTGGGAGCTCGTCCAGCGCCTCGGGCGCTGGACGATCGAATGGCCATGTCGGCAAGCTTCCAATCCACCCGCCGTGCGGGGCGTCAGGCGAACCAGGTGCTAGGAACTTCAAACCCGGCGCGAAGGCGGCAACTTCTTCCCGATCGCGGGCAAGGCGGCGGGGCTCGCAATCAGTCCACAGCGCCGCTGGCGCCCTGCCATGTACCTGGCCCCTAGTCGCGGTCATCCTTGCGGCGTGTCCTTCACCGGTCGCGGGACGGCGGTAGGCTTCACTGTGGAGCCGCGCCCAACTGCCGGGAAGTCGGCGCCGAAAACCTTGCCCCAGTGCGCGATGGCGGCAGCGGTATCGTTGCTCACCTGAGCTTGGATTGCCTTTGCGGCGTCATCTCGAGCCGCTTGCAAGGCTCCGGCGAACGCGGCGTAGTCGAGTTTGGATTGAATCGGTCCGCACAGCCCAGCTGGATCCTCGACGACGCTGCCACCGTCCATCGCGAAGGCCGCGCTCACGAAAAACTGCTTGAGCGCGGCAGGGCGCGAGGCGTCAGTTGGCAAGTGATCGAGCGCCAGCACCTCCATGACGAGCGACTTGACGTCGAAGGGCTGCTGCGCGGCCCAGGACTTCAGCATCCGCACGGTCCCGGCGAACTTTCTCCATGTGGCATGCCGATGTGCGACCTGCGCGATGAGAAATTCAGGGTCGCATGCGATCCAATCCTCGGAAACAGCCTCAGGAACCAACAGTCGGCCGTCGCGGCGTAGCGCCGGCATCGCGTCAACAGTGAACGCGTCCGGGTCTTCCGGCTCATCCAAGAAGCACTTCACCGCGTGATTTCGCCATCGCGCGAGCCGAACCTCCTGCGCGAACGTGCCCTCGGCGGAGCCCAGCAACCCATGCACCCGCTCGCGGGTGTGGTTGAGCGCCGCCGCCGCTGACTCGCCCGGGTGACCCCAGTCCGGATGATGAGACCCGTCGAAGACGATGATGACGTCGACGTCATGAATCGGGTCCTTCTGAGTCCCGCGCGCCAGAGAGCCCGACGCGATGATCTCGTCGACGTCGGTCTCGGACGAAAACGCGTCGCGGAAGAGATCTCGTCGCTCGCGCGCTTCTCGCACCGCGCCGGGGTCGGCATTCACGGCCTGCTGGAACTCTTCAAACGCGTCGTCGACGTTCATTGCCTCTCCTCACTTGTCAGCGTGAGGGTAACCGTAGCGACAACCACTGACAGCGGACGCTGGAACGACCGCGTCTCTCCAAGTTCGACTTCTGCTCGGTGGCTGGCTGGTTGTCTCGCGCAACCGATGAAGATCGCCGCTCAGCGCTGGGTCAAGTCCCAAGTAGTGGTGTAGCGGTGGTCCTTCGTTCAGGTCAGCCGCAGGGCACTAATCTGACACGATCCAGGTCCGATTGCGGTTTGGATGCGTTCAGTGTTGTAGCGCTGGAGCCAGGGGCAAGAGCGGCTGCGCGTTCGGCGTTGGAGGTGAACGGCCGACGGTAGGCCCATTCAGTCTGCAGTGTGCGGTTGAAGCGCTCGACCTTGCCGTTCTGCCAGGGGCAGTGGGGGCGGATGAAGACCTGCTTCGCGCCGAGTTCGGCGATGACGGCGTGGAGCGAGAACCGGTAGGCGAAGGCGTTGTCGGTCATCAGCCGCTCGATGCGGTCGATGCCGCAGCTGGCGAATGCGGTCGCAGGGCGGAAGAAACCGGCGCAGGTGGCGCCCTTCTCGTCAGCCAGCACCTCGGAGTAGGCCAGCCGCGAGTGGTCGTCGATGAGCGAGTGGACGTGGTCGTAGCCGGGCGGTTGCGGTCGCGGTTGTCGGCCTGGCCCCGGCCATGCATGCGCCAGCCGCCGCCGTAGGGGATGCGGCCGAGCTTCTTGACGTCCATGTGGACCAGTTCCCGGGCCGCTCGCGCTCGTAACGGACCGCGGTCTGCTTCGAGGAGCGGATGGCGTGCCCGGTCATCGAATCCAGCTGCGCCAGCGCGGGAGCGCCGCGGCGCGCGAGCACCCTCGAGACGGTCCGCGGCGCGACGGTCACGAGCTCGGCGATCCGGTGGCGGCCTAGCCGCTGCTCGATGCGCCACCGCACGATCTCCAGCTCGATCCCCTCCGGCGTGCGGGTCGGGGACGAGCGCGGCCGGGAGGAGCGGTCCTGCAGACCCTCGCTGCCGTGCTCGTCGAACACCTCGATCCAATGCGAGACGCACTTGCGGGAGCAGCCCATCGCCTTGGCGATATACGATTTCGGCCAGCCAGCGCGGTGGCGGGCGATGACGAGCTCCCTCGCCTTCGGCGTCCGGCGCGCATTAGCGTGAGACACGAGGACCTCCATTGGTCGGTGAAGCGTGAACAACTCCACTCAACCCGCTGGGGTCCTCCTCGCGCCACCATCCGTGCCACCAAGGTCATGGCCGGGTACAACCAGAGGGGCGGTCGACGCGAAGTCGGACCGCCCCCCTTCACGTGGATCTATCGCGTACCAGCGACAGGAAACCTCGACTTGGTCTTCTGCTTCTTCTTCGCCTCCGCGTAGCCGTAGTGGCCATAGCCGTAGTGGCCGTAGCCGTAGGCATCTGCGCCTCGCGTGGGCACCATCGTCAGCACAACGCCGCCGACCTGCTTGTCGACGGTTTCGAGCAACTGGACAGCGCTCTCGAGCTGATTTCGCGTGGCCTTGCCGGCCGAGGCGACCAGGATCACTGCCTCCACATGCTTCGACAGCACTGCGGCGTCCGTCACGGGCAGCAACGGCGGAGCGTCGAAGAGGATCCAGTCGAACTCACCCTGCAGATCCCTGATCAGGGTCGACATCGCCTTCGACCCGAGCAGTTCGGACGGGTTGGGCGGGATCTGGCCAGCGGGCAGCACGTAGAGCGACTTGTTGCCCCACTGCTGCACAGCGTCGACCAGGTCGGCCCGACCGATCAGCACGTCGGTCAGGCCGACACCGCCATCGAGATTCATGTACTCGGCGACCTTGGGCTTGCGAAGATCGGCGTCGACCAGAATGACGGTCTGGCCGGCATCGGCGAGCGCAAGGGCAAGGTTGGCAGTCGTTGTGCTCTTGCCTTCGCCCGGCATCGACGATGTGACGACGAACGTGCGCGACCCGTCGTCGACCTCGATGAACTGCAAGTTGGTGCGAAGCGTGCGGAACGACTCGGATCGCGGGCTTTGCGGGTCGGCATGCACGATCAGCGGTCGCTGCTTTGCGTTCGGATCGAAGTTGATCGACCCGAGCATCGGCGCATCTGTCACTGCGCGAATGTCCCGCTCGCTGCGGATGCGGGTGTCCAAGACCTCGCGCAGCAAAGCGAACCCGGCTGCGAGCGCGAGCCCGATGATGCCGCCGAGCGCGATGTTGACCATCGTGCGGGGGCTCACCGGCGAGGTCGGAACCGTTGCCTCCTCGACGACCGCCAACTGCACCGGGCTGCCGAGGTCGGGGCGAGATTCGATCTCGTCCACCGTGATGGAGAGGCTCGCGGCAGCAGCATCCGCGAGCGCTGCTGCCTCGGCCGGATCATTGCTCGTGGCAGTGATCTCGATGATGGTGGTCTCGGGCACAGTCGCCGCGCTGATGCGAGCGTCAAGTTCGCCACGCGGGACGTCAATCTGCAGCGCCGCGATGACCCCGTCGAGCACGCGCTGCGAGTCGACCAGGTTCGCGTAGGTCGCGACACGGGAAAGCGTGAAGGTATTGCCCTGGGCGAGTTCGGCCGTCGTGTCACCCGACTGCAGCGAGACGAAGACCTGCGTCGATGCCGAGTAGACAGGTTTCTGCACTAATGATGCGATCGCGCCGACGCCGACCCCGACGAGCGTTGCGGCCACCAGCAGCACCCAGTACTTCCTGATGATGCGGATGTAATCCGAAAGCTCCAACGACTTCTCCCCTAGTGCGTGACTGGGCGCGACGAGATGCGGCGCACGCCCTAGTCATCCTCTCACAGCAAGGTTTCGAGTCTCAGTGGGGCGATCCATAGGCGAGCGCTCGCAGACTCGACGCGATGCGCTCGACGTGCCGCTCGACGTCGTCGGCGGAGCGCCGATAGACCTCGGTGTCCAACCGATACGGGTCTTCAACATCGAGCTCGAGCGGATCCTCGGGCACCGGCATCAGGCCGCGGGCGGTCATGGCGCTAGCCACGACGCGGCGCATGAAGGCCGCGAAGCCGTCGTCGCCGAGCGGCGCGATCTCGTGCTCCACTTCGCGGTTCGCGAGCGCCTCGACGATGCGCGCGAACTCCACCAGCGTGAAGACCCGACGGTTGGCCTTCGGCACGAGGCTCGCCGCCGCCGCACGGTGCTCGCGAGCCATGCCGAGGATGAGGTCGGCGTCGCCCACATGGCGCTCGATGATGCGTCGAGCGCGGTGGTCGGCCACGTCGACGATGCCGAGGCGCACGGCTTCGGCAGATGCGTGCTTGTCCATCACGTCGCCGTCGCGCGCCTTCGTGCCGGCGCTCGTCACCTCGAGCGCGGGGATGGTCGTGCGGTCGAAAGCGGCAGGGATGCGCGAGCGGAGCAGCTGCTCGGCCTGCGGCGAGCGGCACAGGTTGCCCGAGCACACCGTGAGGATGTGGAAGACGCTGTCGGTCCTCACAGGCTCCGAAGACTTCTGGCTGGGGAGCGGCATGCCTTCACACTATCGACGGCGCCACGAACGGTCTCGTGCTTGTCTGGCCTGCTCGGCAATCTTCCGCGCCGCTCCGGGTACCCTGGCAGGCGATCCATCTCCAATCACGGAAGGTAGCGACGCTATGCCGTTCGAAGGCAACCGTGGGCTGGCCTACATCGGGCTCGGCGTCGCTGCGCTCTTCGCCGTCGGCTCCGTCGTCGCCGTCAACGTGGTGTCGCAGCAGCGGGAGAGCCAGGCCTCCAACCTCGGCACCTCGAGCAGCGACCTCGAGCAGCGCTACTCCGTCGCCGCCCGCGAGATCGACGCGTGGTCGACGCAGAACCAGCAGGCCCTGTGCGAGCTCGACGGTCGCATCGTCACCGCCGTCGACCTGGAGCAGCGCCTCGACGTCGCGCTCGACGACGCCGCCGCGGTCGCCGGCGCGTGGCTCATCATCAACCCCGCTCCGCGCGAAGCCTTCGAAGCCGAGCGCGTCGCTGCGATCGAGACGTTCGCCGCCGAATTCACGACCGCCGCCGACGCCGCCGTCGCCGAGCAGTACGCGGGCGCCGACGACGTCGTCGCCGCCTGCCTCGCCCAGCCGCGGGAGAGCGTGCCGCCACTCACCGGCGCGCCGACCCAGGCAGACGTCGAAGCGCTCGAGGCGCGCGCCGCGGGGCTCGGCGAGGCATCCGACCTCGATGTCACCCGGCTCGACGCGCTCAACAGCGCGGTGGTCGGCTTCGCGCCCGCCGTGCTCACCGCCGCTGACGCACGGGTGAACGTCAACCGTCTCGCCGCCACGCAGGACGTGCTCGACGTGACCGCCGAGGCACTGCGTGCCACCACCGGTCCCGCCGAGACGCTCGTCACGCTCGAGGCGCTCGCCGCGCACGCGCAGGCATCGCTCGTGACGCAGGGCGACATCGCGGCGGAGGAGACGACCGAGGAGCCGGAGCCGGAGCCTGCGCCCGCGCCTCGCCCCCGGCCAGCCCCAGCTCCCGCTCCGGCTCCAGCACCGACGTCGGCCCCGACCACCGAGCCGGCGCCCGAGCCGCAGCCCACCGAGCCGGCCAACCCGGGCAACGGCAACGGCGGCGACTCCCCCATCGACCCGCTGGTGCCGTAGGACTCCCCTCGACGCAGCGCCGCGGTCGGTGCATGCTGGCCGCATGGCTGACACCTACCAGCACGAACCCCCGTACACCGTCGGCGTCATCGTCGGCAGCACCGCCGCGTCGTCGATCAACCGACGGCTCGCCAAGGCGCTCATCAAGCTCGCGCCCGAAGACCTGCAGTGCTCGTTCATCGAGATCGACCAGCTCGGGCTCTACGACCGCGACCTCGACGCCAGCTACCCGCCAGAGGCGCTCGCCTTCAAGGAGGCGATCTCGTCGAGCGACGCGATCCTGTTCGTCACGCCCGAGTACAACCGGTCGATCCCCGGCGCCCTCAAGAACGCCATCGACTGGGCCTCGCGGCCCTACGGGCAGAACGCGCTGTCGCGCAAGCCCGTCGGCATGGCGGGCACCTCGCCCGGCGGCATCGGCACCGCGGTCGCCCAGCAGCACCTGAAGGCGATCATGTCGTTCTGCAACGCGCCGCTGATGAACGACGTCGAGGTCTACGTGCAGTACCAGGAGGGCATGGTCGACGACAACGACGACGTCACCATCGACTCGACCAAGGAGTTTCTCACCGACTTCATGCAGCGCTACGACGACTTCGTGCGGCGCGTGCTGACGGTGGTGCCGCAGAACCGCTGAGGGCGTGCCGACCAGTTCGGCGGGCGGCGGGGCGCCTGCGCGGCCGCGCGCGTGCGCTACGGTGCACGCAAGCAGCCTCGCAGAGGGACCCTGATGCATCTGAAGCGCTCCTCGAGCCCCGCGCCGATGCCGCGCGTGCCCGGTCGCTGCGGCGCCCGCCGCCCGTCGTCGACGCAGGTGGGCTGAGGGGCCGCCGTGAGCGCGCTTCCCGCCGAGAGCAAGTGGGCGCCCGCCGTCGCCCCCAAGCGCGGGCTGTGGCAGGGCGCCGACCGCCATGTGCTGCTCGCCGTCACCGTGATCGCCCTGCCGTTCTCGTACATCCCCCTCGAGCTCGTGCCCGGCCGCGTCAGCGTCACCATCGTGGTCTTCGCGCTCGTCGTGCTCACGGGCATCCGCTACCGCGTGCTGCGGCAACGGCCGGGCGCGCTCGAGACGGTGACGCTGCTGCTGTCGGCGTACATCTTCATCAGGCTCACCGCGGTGACCGCGCTGCAGGCCGACGTGATCGACTGGCAGGAGGCCCTCAGCGCCACGCTCGCCCCGCTCGGCGGCGTCATCCTCTATCGCGTCGCGCGGCGCGACGACCTGAAGGAACCGTGCCTGCGGGCGCTGCGGTGGATGTTCGTCATGCTCACCGCCATCGCGCTCTACCAGGCGGTGGTCGGCCTGGCATTCCTGCAGAGCCGCGGCTACACCGAGGGCTTCTACTACTTCACCTTCGCGGGCACCTACCGGCCCTTCGGCACCTTCCTCTCCCCCACCGTCTTCGGCGCGTTCCTCGCCATCGTGGGGGCGGCGCTCGTCTGCATGGCGCCCACCATCAGGGGCGCGCTGCTGTGGTTCGCGATCGCGCTCGCGCCGATCCTGCTGACCGAGACCCGCGCGGCATGGATCTCGTTCGGCATCGCCGTCGTGGTCGGCTGGCTGCTGCGCACCCGCGCCCGACCGGTGCACCTGACGCTCGGACTCGCCGCCATCACCTGGGCGATCGCCTTCGTCGTCTGGTTGGCGCCGGGAGCCGTCGACTTCCTGCTCTCCCGCCTCGCGACGCTCTCCGACTCCGGCCTCACGTCGAACGCCGCCCGCGTCAACCTGTGGCAGGGCACGCTCGAGACGACGCTCGCAGAGTCGCCGCTGGTCGGCTTCCCCACCGGCGACTTCTCGCAGGTGGTGGGCACCGTGGCCGGCGCCTACGCCGACTACGGCCACGCGCACAGCAACTACCTGCAGGTGCTCTTCCTCTACGGGCTCATCGGGCTGGCGCTCTTCGCCGGCATCCTGGTGCTCGCGACGGTCGGGGCGCTGCGCACGGCATCGACCACGCGCAGCCCGTGGGCCTACGGCGGCGTCGCCGCGATCGTGGCCTTCCTGATCGACTCGTCGTTCGAGACGAGCTGGACGAGCTTCTCGATCGTCGCCGTCCTCTACCTGCTGCTGGGGCTCGGGCAGGTCGCCGGGGTCGATCGCGGCCTTCCCTCCAGCCCCGCCGCGCTCACCGTGCCGAAGCCCTCGCTCGCGCCCTCGGGCCCGACCGCATGAGCCGGCGGCGAGGCAGCAGCACAGCCTCCGACCTCGAGGGGCGGGATGTGCGGGTGCTGCTGATCACGCCGGAGTACCCACCGTCGGTGGGCGGCATCCAGAGCCTGCTGCACGAGATCACCACGGCCATGCCGCGGGCCTCGGTGAAGGTGATGACCCCGGATGCGCCTGGTGGCGCCGCGTTCGATGCCGGCGCCGGGGTGCGCACGGACCGGGTGCGCGTCGTCGGCTCGAGCTCGATCGTGCGCAACCTCGTCTTCAACGCCCGCGGGCTGACGCGGCTGCACGACGGGCGGCCCGACGTCGTGCTGAACGGGCACGTCGTCACCGCACCGCTCGCCTGGGCCTTCGCGCGCCGGCACCGGGTGCCGCTCGTCACCTACGGCTACGGCAAGGAGATCCAGGGCCGCCCCGGGCTCGCCCGCTGGGCGCTGCGCCGCGGCGCCGCCGCGATCGCCATCAGCGAGTTCACGCGCGGGCTGCTGCTCGAGACGGTGCGGGGCGGTCGGCACGCGCCCGTGCACGTCGTGCACCCGGGCGTGCACGTGCCGGCGTCGGTGCCCGCGCGCGCCGACGACGGCCCCTTCACGCTGATCACGGTCGGCCGACTGCGCGATTGGTACAAGGGGCACGACATCGTGCTCGAAGCGTTGCCCCGGGTGCTCGAGCGACTGCCGGGGGCTCGCTGGGTCGTGCTCGGCGACGGGCGCCGCCGGGCCGCGCTCGAGGAGCGCGCCGCCAAGCTCGGGGTCGCGCACGCGGTGCGCTTCCTCGGCGCCGTCTCCGACGCCGACAAGCAGGCGTGGCTGCAGCAGGCCGACGTCTTCGTGATGCCCGCGCGCTACCCCAAGGGCGAGGTGGCCGGGGAGGGCTTCGCGATCGTCTACCTCGAGGCCGCCGCCTGGGGCGTGCCCTCGATCGCCGGCGATGTGGGCGGGCCGCGCGAGGCGGTCGTCGACGGCGTCACCGGCCTGCTCGTCGATCCGGAGTCGGCCGAGCAGGTCGCCGACGCCATCCTCGCGCTCGGTCTCGACCCGGCGCGCGCCCGTGAGCTGGGTGCGCAGGCCCGTGAGCGAGCCGAGCGCGACTTCACCTGGCCGCACGTGGCCGCACAACTTGAGGCAATCCTGCGCGCGGTCTGCGAACGGTCAGCCCGGTCGTAGCGGAGCCACAGGTCGGCTCACGGTCTGCTCAGGACGGCCCGCCGCGATAAAAGCCGGGAGTACTGTCCACAGCAATCGCCTCGGCGATGCTCGCAGTCACGAACCGATTGGCCAGGCAATGCGCGCACTCATCACAGGCATCACCGGACAGGACGGCGGGCACCTCGCCGAGCTGCTCCACAGCAAGGGCTACCAGGTCTTCGGGTTGATCCGAGGCCAGAACAACGCTCGCCGACAGCAGTTCGAGACCGAGTTCCCCTACGTCGAGCTCATCGAGGGCGACGTCACCGACCCGTCATCGCTCGTGCAGGCGGTCGAGCAGGCGCAGCCCGACGAGCTCTACAACCTCGCCGCGATCAGCCACGTCGGCTACTCGTTCAAGAACCCCTCGCTGACCGCCGACGTCACCGGCAAGGGCGTGCTCAACGTGCTCGAGGCCGTGCGCATGGCGCACATGGGCGACCGCATCAAGGTCTATCAGGCGTCGACCTCAGAGATGTTCGGCGGGCTCGACTACAACCGGCCCGGCCGCGGCTACAACGAGCAGTCGCTCTTCCACCCGCGCAGCCCCTACGGCGCGGCCAAGCTCTACGGCCACTGGATGGCCCGCAACTACCGCGAGAGCTACGGCATGTACGTCACCTGCGGGATCCTCTTCAACCACGAGGGCGAGCGCCGCGGCGCCGAGTTCGTGACGCGGAAGATCACCAAGGCCGTCGCCCACATCAAGGCGGGTCTGCAGGATCACCTCGAGCTCGGCGACCTGTGGCCGAAGCGCGACTGGGGCTACGCCGGCGACTACGTTCGTGGCATGTGGCAGATGATGCAGCATCCCGAGCCCGACGACTTCGTGCTCGCCTCAGGCGAGACCCGCTCGGTGCAGCAATTTCTCGAGAGCGCGTTCGAGCACGTCGGCATCGACGACTGGCGGCCCTTCGTGCGGCAGAACCCGGCCCTGCTGCGCCCGGCGCAGGTCGACATCCTGCTCGGCGACCCGGCCAAGGCCGAGGACCAGTTGGGCTGGTCGCGCGAGATCGACTTCACCGGGCTCGTGCAGCGGATGGTCGACCACGACCTGAAGCTGGCCGCGGTGGCGGTGGCCGCTCGATGACCCTGCGGCTGGCGATCACCGGCGTCGACGGGTTCGTCGGGCGGCACGTCGCCCAGATCGCCGCCGAGCGCGGCCATCACGTCGTCGGGGTCACGCGCTCCGCCGACGCGACGGTCGCCGGCGTCGCCGAGCTGGTCGAGGCCGACCTCACCGAGCAGTGGCCGCGCACCCCGCCCGTCGACGCGATCGTGCACCTCGCCGGCCTCGCCGCCGTCGGGCCCTCGTTCGACGAGCCGGTGCGCTACATCGTCGAGAACGCCGCGATGACCGCGCACCTGTGCGAGGCGCTGCTGCGCCACGACGAGCCGGCGCGCGTGGTGGCCGCCAGCACCGGCGCGATCTACGCACCATCTGACGAACCGATCGACGAGACGGCGACGCTCGCCTACGCATCCCCCTACGCCGTCAGCAAGGGCACCGTCGAGCACCTGCTGTCGTACTACCGCGGGCGCGGGCTCGACACCGTCGTCGCGCGGCCCTTCAACCACATCGGCGCTGGCCAGAGCCCCGGCTTCCTGGTGCCCGACCTGCTCGAGCACCTCGACGGCCTCGGCGACGAGGAGCCGCTGCCCGCCGGCAACCTCGACGCCGAGCGCGACTACACCGACGTGCGCGACGTCGCGACCGCCTACCTGCTGCTCGCCGAGGCGCCCGTGCTCGCCCACGACGTCTACAACGTCGCCTCGGGCCGTGCCCGCAGCGGCCACGAGGTGCTCGCGGCGATCTGCGCCGCCCTCGGCCGGTCGGTGCCCGAGCTCGGCACCGGCGAGCTGCGGCCCCTCGACATGCCGCGGGTCGTCGGCGACGCCACGCGCCTGCGCGACGAGCTCGACTGGGCCCCCGCCCACGACTTCGCCGACTCGATCGCCGCCGCGGTCTCGGCGCACGCGGGAGTGCGCCCCTCGGCATGAACCGCGTCGCGCACGTCGACCACACCGTCGAGCCGGGCGGGGCGGAGATCGCGCTGCGGCGCCTGCTCGAGGCCGAGCACGGCTGGCAGGGCACGGTGTTCGTGCCGCCGTCGGCTGCGGGCCTGGGCGAGTACGCGTCACTCGGGGCCACGCTTGCACCCGGGGCTGTGCAGGTTGTGCAGGTCTTGGGCGTGCCCCAGCGCGCCGGCGCCACGACCGCCTCGGCCCGCGCGCGGCTCGCGATGCTGGCCGCCGGCATCGCGCAGGCGGCCGCGCTGCGCCGCTCGCCGGCGTTCCGCCGCAGCGACATCGTGCACGCCAACACCAGCCGCGCCGCGCTCATCGGGCTGCTCGCGACCGTCGGCTCGCGCCGTCGCCTCGTGGTGCACCTGCGGGATGCGGTCGATGCGGCCGCGCTCGGATCCGTCGCCGTGCGCGCCCTGCGTCTGGCACTGCGGCGCGCCGACGGCGTGATCGCGAACTCCCGCTTCACCCTCGAGTCGGCACGCCCCTGGATCCGCGACGGCGCGACCGTGGCGGTCATCCCCTCGCCTACCGGCTTCGACGGCAGCCGCCCGCCTGCCCCGCCACGGGACGCGGTGCGCACGGTCGGCATCCTCGGCCGCCTGGCACCCTGGAAGGGCCAGGCGCAGCTGCTCCGCGCCTTCGCCGAGGCGTTCCCCGACGGCGACGTGCGGCTGCAGCTCGCCGGCTCCGCCGCCTTCGGCGAGGAGGCCTACGAGCGGCAGTTGACGAGCCTCGCCGCCGAGCTGGGCATCGCCGACCGCGTCGACCTCTTGGGCCAGGTGCGCGACATCTGGCCGCTGCTCGACGAGTGGGATGTCTGCGTGCACGCCTCGACCCGGCCCGAGCCGCTCGGGCAGAGCGTGCTGCAGTACCTGGCGGCGGCGCGACCGACGATCGCGGCACGCGCCGGTGGGCCGCTCGAGTGGATCGACGACGGCCAGACGGGCCTCCTCACCGCGATGGGCGACGTCGGCGAGCTGGCCGGAGCGCTGCGGCGCCTCGCCGACGAGCCCGCGCTGCGGCAGCAGCTGCACGGCAACCTCGTGCAGCAGCGGCCCGTGCGGCCGGATGCCGAGATCGCCCGCGCGCACGCCGAGCTCTTCGCCGCGGTGGCCGGACCGCGAGCTCAGCAGGAGCCTCCAGCGCCGCAGACGCCGTCGCCGAGCGCGACGCCGGCCTCAGGCCCGGCTGCGCGCGCGCTCGACGGCGTCGGCGTAGAACGCGACGAGTCGCTCCGGTGAGCCCTCTCGCAGCACCTCCTCGATCAGCGCGCGCGACGCCTGCAGCTCGGCCTCGGAGAGCTGCGGCCCCGCCTCGATGCGCGTGCGCAGGGCCGCCGTGAACGCCGCGCCGGTCGCCAGGTCGAGCGGCAGCGGGCCCGACGCCAGCGATCGCAGGTACTCGGAGCCCGGGTTCGGGTGCGCGACGACCGGCAGCCCGTGGTCGAGCCCCTCGAGCACCGGGATGCCGAACCCCTCGTACGCCGACGGCGACACCAGCGCCCAGGCACGGCCCAGCAGCGCCGCCACCTCGTGGTCAGCGAGGCCGGCCCGGTGCTGCACCCACGGCTGCCACGCATCCGCATCGTCCTTCGGGCCCACCACGATCAGGTCGATCTCGCGGCCCTCGGCGCGCAGCGCCTCGACGGCGGCCTGCGCGACGTGCCCCTGCTTGCGGCCGCCGAAGCTGCCGATGAAGACGACCGACGGCGTCGCGCTCGGCTCGCGCGGCACCGGCGGCACGCCGAAGTACGGCGGCAGCACCGCATCGCAACCCATCAGCTCGACCGACTCGGGCGCGATGCCGAGCTTCACCGTGGCGCGGCCCGCCGACCGCCGCTCGAGCAGCGCGAGCACGTAGTGGTTGAGCCTCCGCAGCCCCCGCGACGTGCGGGCCTCGCCCAGCGACGAGCCGTAGAAGGTGCGCACGAGCGGCACCTCGGCGGGCAGCAGCACGTCATCGCCGTGCGAGTGCACGACGTCGGCGGCGAGTCCGCGCACGGCGCGCGAGGCGCGGATGGCCGAGCCGTAGTAGCGGCCGACGCGGCCCCGCGGAGCGGGCAGCGTGACGAGCCTGACGCCCTCCATCGGCACCGCGCCCTCGAAGCAGATGACCGTCAGGTCGACCAGCGCTCGGGTGCGCTCGGCGAGGCGCTGCACGTAGCGGCCGACGCCGCCCGAATGCATGCCCACCCGAGGCCACTCGAGGGCGATCCAGGTGACGCGCATCCGCTCTCCTCCCCGCTCTCCTCCCGGCACCGCCGCGGCTATCGGCAACCCCACCCGTACCCTACGATCTCGAATGTGTCCCGGCGACCACTGGTGATCGCGCACGACTACCTGACGCAGCGCGGCGGAGCAGAGAAGGTGGTGCTCGCCCTCACCCGCGGGTTCCCGGATGCGCCGGTGCAGACGACGCTGTACGCGCCGGCCGACACCTACCCCGAGTTCGCCGACGTCGAGGTGCGCACGACCGGGCTGAACCGCTGGCGGTGGCTGCGGCACCATCACCGCTTCGCGCTGCCGCTGCTCGCCCGCTCGGTCTCGCGCACGACCATCGACGCCGACGTCACGCTCGTCAGCTCGAGCGCATGGGCGCACGGGTTCCGCACCACCGGGCGCAAGATCGTCTACTGCTACTCGCCCGCCCGCTGGCTCTACCAGCCCGAGCGCTACCTCGGGAAGCGGCCGGCGCTCGCGCAGCGGGCGCTGCTGCGGCTGCTCGGGCCGGGCCTGCGCCGCTGGGATCGGCGGCAGGCACGGGGGGCGGATGCGTACATCGCCATCTCGGGCGCGGTGCAGCAGCGGATCCGCGACGCGTACGGCATCGAGGCGGAGGTCGTGCACGCGCCGCACTCCTACAGCGCCTCTGGTGAGCAGCAGCGGCCTGGCGGGTTGCCTGGCTCGCTCGCCGAGGGCGGCTTCGCGCTCTGCATCTCGCGGCTGCTGCCCTACAAGAACGTCGACGCCGTGGTCGACGCCTTCCGGGAGCTCGGTCGGCCGCTCGTGGTGGTGGGCTCCGGGCCCGAGGAGGCGTCGCTGCGCGCGCGAGCATCGGGCGACATCACCTTCCTGCAGCGGCTCTCCGACGCCGAGATGCGCTGGCTCTACGCGCGCTGCGACGCCGTGATCGCGGCGAGCTACGAGGACTTCGGGCTCACCCCGATCGAGGCGGCGGTCTTCGGCAAGCCGGCCGTCGCGCTGCGCTGGGGCGGGTTCCTCGACACGATCGTCGAGGGCGTCACCGGCACCTACTTCGACGAGCCGACGCCCGCCGCGATCGCCCCGGCCGTGCGGCAGAGCGGCTCGCGTGCATGGGATGCCGACGCGATCCGCGCGCACGCCGAGACCTTCTCGGAGGCGACCTTCCTGCGGCGGATCTCGGGGGTCATCGCGCGGGTGACCGGCTCGGCGCCTGGCTCTGCGGGTGCGGGGCCCTCTGGGGGTCTGCGGTGAAGCAGGTCGCGTCGGTGCCCGACCGCGCGCGCCGGCTGCTGGGCCGCGGCCGGCCGGTGGTCGCAGTCGCGAGCGTCACCTACGTGGGCCTGGCGCTCAGCGTGCTCTCGGCGCCGATGCTCGCTACCGCGCTCGGTGCGAGCGGTCGCGGCCAGCTGGCCGCGGCCTTCGCCGTGATCCAGGTGCTCGGCTTCGTCGCCTTCCTCGGCCTCCCCCGCGGCGTCGCCGTGCAGGATCACCGCGAGGCGGCGGCCTCCCGTGGCGCCGTCACCCTGATCGGCGTGATCGGCCTGCTGTCGGCATCCGCCTGCTTCCTCGCCGCCGACCAGCTCGCCGGCGGCGACCCATGGGTGGCGGGGGCGATCCGCCTCTCGAGCGTC
The DNA here is from genome assembly GCF_030758955.1 of Agrococcus beijingensis. Taxonomy (NCBI): domain Bacteria; kingdom Bacillati; phylum Actinomycetota; class Actinomycetes; order Micrococcales; family Microbacteriaceae; genus Agrococcus; species Agrococcus beijingensis. The sequence continues at coordinate 2,465,649 of NZ_CP132360.1, forward strand.
GTGCTCGCGCTCGCGGGGCTCTACCAGATCGGCGTCGAGCGGCTGCTGCTCACCTCGCAGCTCGCCACCTACAACCTCAGCCGCATCTGCAACGTGGTGCTGCCGTCGCTCGGCTACATCGTCGCCTTCCTCGCCGGCGCGCTGACGCTCGAGCTGGCCTTCGCCATCACCCTCACAGGGCAGCTGCTCGCCTCGATCGTGGGCGTCGTGAGCTCGATCGGGGTGCTGCGGCGCAGCGCCGGCAAGCGACCGCCGTGGCGCTTCAGCCTCTCGATGTGGTCGTCGACCGTCGTCGACGGCGTCGCCTGGCGCATGGACCAGGTGCTGCTCGCCATGCTCGCCACCTCGGCGACCCTCGGCGTCTACGCGGTCGCCTCGACCATCGCGAGCGCCTCCGGCGGCCTCACGCAGGCGCTGAACGCCGTGCTCTACGGGCGCTTCGCCGCCACCGCCGACGACGGGCATGCGGGCGGCGCTGGAGACGGCACTGCCGGCGACGGCACTGGGGGCCGCGGCGGCACCAGCGCCATGCGGCGCAGCCGCGCGGTCGCCCTGCTGTCGTCGGTGCTCGCCTCCGCGGCGATGATCACCGCGATGGCGCTCTGGCACGAAGCGCTGCTCGGCCCCACCTTCGACGGGCTCATGACGCCGCTCATCGTGCTGTGCATCGCGCAGGCGCTCAACGACCAGTGGCAGCTGCAGGTCTACCGGCAGTCGGCCGACCAGGCGTCGGTGGGCCTCACCGCGCCCTCCTGGATCGGGCTCGCCGCCTTCGCGCTCGTGGCGGCCGTCGTCGCCGCGCTCGACCGCCTCGACGCCGACACGATGGCGCTCGCGGTGCTGGCCGGCGCGGTGGTGCGCATCGCGCTGCGGCTGCTCGTCACCGCGCGGCACCGGCGGGCTGCCGTGCCGAACGCGACCGTCGGCTGAGCGGGCGTCGACGCGGGGCCTCACGCAGGCCCCGACGCCCGGGGGCGCTGCCTTCGGAGATCAGCGGTTCGCGCGCCTGCGCTTGCTGCGTCGACTGCCGCGCGACTCGCGCTTGGTCGGGGCGGGCGGCTCGACGACCTCCTCGACGACCGGCGCGGGGCGGTGCTCCCCGCCGTAGGCGTACGCGACGTACCGGTACGCATCCGACCCGTCAGACCTCGCCATCGTCATGATGATGCCGCCCAGCGACGAGCCGACCGTCTCGAGGATCTCGAGCGAGCGGCGCAGCTGCGGCGCGTTCACCCGGTCGGCGGCGGCCACCAGCAGCACCTCGGCGCCGTGCTGCGCGAGCACGGCCGCATCGGTCACCGGCAGCAGCGGCGGCGCGTCGAGCACCACCCAGTCGAACTCGGCGCGCAGCTCCTCGAGCAGCGTGTGCATCGCGCGCGAGCCGAGCAGCTCGCTCGGGTTCGGCGGCACCGGACCCGCGGGGAGCACGAACAGCCCCGACCCCCTGAAGTCCTGCACCGCATCCGCCAGTGCAGCCCTGTCGATGAGCAGGTCGGTGAGGCCCACGGCCCCCTCGAGCCCCATGTACTCGGCCAGCTTGGGCTTGCGCAGGTCGGCGTCGACGAGCAGCACCGACTGGCCCGAGTCGGCGATCGCGAGCGCCAGGTTGGCCGAGGTGGTCGTCTTGCCCTCACCGGGGATCGATGAGGTCATCACGAACAGCCGGCTGTCGCCGTCGACCTCGACGAAGTTGAGGTTGGTGCGCAGGGTGCGGAACACCTCGGCCTGCGGACTGAGCGGCTCGGCGTGCACCACCAGCGGGCGCGTGCGCGTCTTGGCGTCGAACTGCACCGAGGCGAGCAGCGGCGCCGACGTGACCGCCTTGATGTCGCGCTCCGAGCGGATGCGGGTGTCGATCAGGTCGCGGGCGACGATGAACGCCAGCGCCGCGACGATCATCAGCAGGCCGCCGAGCAGCGCCTGCAGCAGCGGCCGCGGGCTCTCGGGCTCGGCAGGCACCGACGCGCTCACGATCGTGGCCAGGCGCACCGGGCTCGAAGCGCCGTCGGACTCGAGGTCGGAGACCGCCTCGGCCAGCGCCGCCGCCGTCGCGTTGGCGAGATCGGCGGCGAACTGCGCCTGGTCGCTCGTCGCCGCGATCTCGAGGATCGCCGTGTTCGCCACCGGCGCCGCCTCGACCTGCTCGATCAGGTCGCGCGCCGCCAGGTCGAGCTCGAGCTCGTCGACGACCCGCTCGAGCACCTCCTCGCTGCTCGCCAGCCGCGCGTAGGTGTTGACCCGCGAGAGCGTGAAGGCGTTGCCCTGCACGAGATCCGAGCTGGTGTCGGCCGCCTGCGTCGAGATGAAGACCTCGGTGGATGCGCGGTACTCGGGAGTCTGGACGGCCGCGAGCCCGAGGCCTGCCGCGACGCCGAGGATCGCGGCCACCACCACGATCGCCCAGTGCTTGCGCAGCAGCCGCACGTACTCAAGAAAGCCCAACGCTGTTCCTCTCAAGCGCCCCGACGGCTGAACCGGTGTTCCGCGCCGCGCGGTTCCCCACATAGTAGGGGTCGGGCGACACGGCGCCGGTAGGCCCCAGGCTCGTGGGGCTTGGGCTAGTAGGCCCCTTCACCGGAGATCACCGCGCGGAACGTGCGCCAGAGGATCACCACATCGGTCGTCAGCGACCAGTGCTCGGCGTAGTGCAGGTCGAGCCGCACCGACTCATCCCACGAGAGGTTTGAGCGGCCGCTCACCTGCCACAGGCCCGTGATGCCCGGCTTGACGCAGAACTTGCGGTGCACGTGCTCCTCGTAGAGCTCGACCTCGCTGCGCAGCGGCGGCCGGGGCCCGACGAGCGCCATGTCGCCGGTCAGCACGTTGAACAGCTGCGGCAGCTCGTCGAGCGAGCTGCGGCGCAGCAGGGCGCCGAACCGCGTCACCCGCGGATCGACCCGCATCTTGAACAGCACCACGTTGCCGGGCTCGTCGCCGTCGACGCGCAGGTCGAGCAGGGTGCCGAGCCGCTGCTCGGCATCGACGTGCATGGTGCGGAACTTCAGCATCGTGAACGACCGCCCGTTGAAGCCGACGCGCTCCTGCCGGAAGAGCACGGGACCGGGAGAGTCGAGCATCAGGGCGATCGCGATGGCGAGCATCGGCAGGGCGAGCACCACGAGCAGCAGCAGGCCGGCGACCAGGTCGAGCGCTCGCTTCGCGACGCATTGCATCTCGTCGAACCGCGACGCCTGCCTGAGCTCCATCGTCACCCCCGGTCGTGGGCCGTGCACCTGCACGTTCGGCAAGCATGGCCACGGCGGGTTGCGAGCGGCTTTGCTCCGCCGAAGCGGTCGCTCAGGGTCGCGCGTGCGCCTCGCCGTGATGCTCAGGGGTACGCAAGGGCGCGGGGGGCGGTGCTGAGGGGGTGGGGTGCGGCTGAGGCGCGGGCAAGGATTTGCGCGGGCGCGGGTGCGGCTTCGAGGGAGCGGGGCGGTAGCCGCGGGGCTCAAGCGCGGGTGCGTCTTCGAGCGGGCGGGGCGGGCGAGGCCCGGGCTCAGGCGCAGGCGGGGCGGGCGAGGCCGGGGCTCAGGCGCGGGCGAGGGTCGCGAGCCCATCGGCGATCCGCGCGACGTGCCCGTCGATCGCCTCTGCTGAGCGCCGGTAGACCGCGGGGTCGAGCCTGTAGGGGTCTTCGATGTCGAGCTCGTGCGAGGTGGCGGACAACCGCATCCGCCCCTTCGTCCTCGCCGCTGCGTGCACCACCGCGCGCAGGAACGCGGCGGGGCCGGCGGCCTCGATCGACGGCACGGGCTCGGGCAGGTCGCCGTGCGCGAGCGCCTCGACGATGTGCGCGAACTCGATGAGCGTGAACGCGCGACGGCTGGCGCTCGGCACCAGCCGCATGCCGGCGGCGCGGTGCTCGCGCGCCATGCCCAGCACCAGGTCGGCGCCCAGCACATGCGGTTCGCGGATGCGTCGCGTGCGGTGCGCGCGCACGTCGCCGACGCCGAGGCGCTCGGCCTCGGAGGCCGCGAGGTCGTCCATCGGGTCGCCGTCGTAGGCCATGGTGCCGGCGCTCGCGACGGCGAGGAGGTCGGGTGCTGGGGCGGTGGCGGCGGCGGAGAGCGGCGCGGCGCCGATGCCGATGCCGATGCCGAGTGCCGCCGGGATGCGCGCGCGCAGCAGCTGCTCGGCCTGCGGCGAACGGCACAGGTTGCCGGTGCAGACGGTCAGGATGCGGAAGACCGGATCGGCGCTCGTAGCCTCGCCGGCCGAGCCGCGGGTGAGGCTCGTGCTCGTGGCGGCATCGTCGCGAGCGCGACGCCAGCCGCTCATGCGGCGGCTCCTGCTCGGCGGCGGTGCTGCACGGCTAGAGAGCGGGGAGATCCGCCTCGGCCCGCGCCGCGCGGCCGCCTGCGGCGAGCACGGACAGCGCCGCGGCGATGCGGGTGACGTGCCGGTCGATCGCGTCTGCCGAGCTGCGGTAGACCTCGGGCCCGTAGCCGTAGGGGTCGGGGATGTCGAGCAGCATCGCCGGCTTCGGCAGCGGCACCGTCGCGCGCGCCTGGCCGGCCGCCACGACGACGCCGCGCATGAAGGCGGCGAAGCCCTCCGGGCCGAGCGGCGCGACCGACGCGAGCGTGGTGCGGTCGGCGAGCGCCTCGACGATGCAGGTGAACTCGACGAGCGTGAACGACTTGGGCTTGACCCGCCTCGTCACCTTCGTCACCGCATCCCGGTGGTCGCAGGTCATGGTCAGGATGAGGTCGGCCTCGAGCGCGTGCGAGCGGCGCAGCCTGCGGGCGACGTGGTCAGCGGTGTCGTCGATGCCGAGGCGCTGTGCCTCGGCGATCGCCCATCGCTCCATCGCGGCGCCGTCGTTCGCTCGCGTGCCGGCGCTCGAGACGTCGAGCGCCTCGATGATCGTGCGACCGAAGGCCTCGGGGATGCGCTTGCGCAGCAGCTGCTCGGCCTGCGGCGAGCGGCAGATGTTGCCGGTGCACAGCGTGAGCACCCGGAAGATCCCCTGCGGCCTGGGCGCGAGGAAGGGGAAACGACTGGTGATCGCCATGTTCGAACACTAGGTCGCGGAATGCGTGGTGTCAGACAACTGGCGGACTTCCTGGGTGAACGCTGAGGATGGGGTGGGAGGCGAGGGCGGGGTCGCCGGGGTCGATGGCGATGCAGGCGCGGGCACCTGGCTGGGTGGCAGCGCGGAGGGCGGCAGCAGGTGCAGACCGCTGTGGCAGGTGAACTGCTCGACCAGCTCGGCCGCCCTCGTCGCGCCGCCGAGGCCGCGCAGCTCGTCACCGATCAGCGCCGCACGCTCGCGGTAGGCGGGCTCGCGCAGCAGCAGCCGCACCGCGGCCGCCACCCGCGCGGGCGTCGGGTGGCCGGTGCGCAGGTCGAGACCCGCGCCCGCCCATGCGACGCGAGCGGCGATCTCGGGCTTGTCGTGCGCGCCGCCGGCGACCACGAGCGGCAGGCCCTGCTCGAGCATCGCCAGCACGCCGCCCCAGCCGCCGTTCGTGACGCCCACTGCGGCGTGGGGCAGGATCGACGGGTACTGCAGGAAGTCGGCCAGCCGTGCGTTCGAGGGGTACCCGTGGCCGACGCGACGCCCCGAGGTCGTGCCCACCACCCGCACCGGCAGGTCGGCGAGGCCCTCGAGGGTCGGCAGCAGCAGTTCGCGCGGGTCGGTGTCGAGCGTGCCCTGGGTCACGAACACGACTGGGCGCGGCTCGTCGATGAGCGTCTCGACCCACAGCGGGGTCGCGAACGGCTTCTGCGCGGGCTCGAGCCTGCCGACGAAGCGCACCGTCTCGGGCAGGTCGCTGCGCGGGTACTCGAGCGACGGCGATCCGGTCGCGATGACGAGCTGCGGCGAGTAGAGCGCCTCGGCGAACGGCAGCCCCGGCCCCAGGTCGAGCTGCTCGCGCACCGAGCGGTAGGCCCGCTCGATCGGGGCGGATGCGACCGGCATGGCCGCGCGCAGCACGCGATCGCGCACGCGGTCGAGCCAGCCGGTCGGCGGCTGCAGCGCGAAGCCGACCGGCGGCAGGTCGCGGCTCGGCAGCGTGAGCGGCACGAGCGACACCGTCACCCACGGCTTGTTCAGCATCTCGGCGGCGATGCCGGCGCCCACCGTCATCACGTCGCCGACCAGCACGTCGAAGCGCTCGCGGCTGTTCGCCGCGCGCAGGTCGGCGACCTGGCCCATCGCGGTGCCGATGAAGACGTCGCGCAGCATGGCGAGCATCCCCCGCACACCGGGCCGGTCGGTCTCGGGGAACGTCTCGCTCAGGCGGTGCTCGTCGAAGTCCTGTGCTTCGCGCCACGGGATGATCTCGCACCCGAGCTCGGCGAACGCATCCGCATACCGTGCACCGGTGTAGGCATCGACACGGTGGCCGCGAGCCAGCAGTGCCGCGGCCAGCGCCGTCATTGGTCTGACGTGCCCCGCGAACGGCATCGCGGTCACCACGATGTGTGCCATGGCAAGACGGTACGGGCAGAGGTCAAGCCTTCCCCCCGGCGCCGGCCCAGTTTTGGGACAGTGTTCGCGCGCGCTCACCCGCGGCTGCGGTCGGTCGATCGGCAGGGGTTATCGAGGGCTGGCGCGGGCATCGCGGGGGCGATTGCGGGGGTGGGGTCGGGGTTGTCGCGGGGTGGGCGGCTGAGGTGCTCGGCGCAGGCGGTCAGTGCTCGTCGCGATCGCGATCGCGGTCACGCTCGAGCGCCGCCGCCAGCACCATCGCGGCCCGCTCCAGCGTGGCCCGCTCGCGCGCGCCGAGGTGCGAGAAGCGCGGCTCGAGGGCGTCGCCCGTGGCATCGCGCAGCTCGGATCGCAGCGCCCTGCCCGCCGGGGTCGGCTCGATGCGCGTCGCGCGCCCCTCGCCGGAGCGCCGCAGCCAGCCCTCGCGCTCGGCCTGCTGCACGAACACCGACATCGTCGGCTGCGCCACATGGCAGCGACGCGCCAGCGCGCTCACCGACATCGGACCCTCCGCCGACAGCACCGCGATCGCGCGCCGGATCGCCGCCGGCATCGCCGGCGCCGTCGCATCGTCGGCGAGCTTCGCGAGCAGATGGCCACTCTCCACGAGCGAGGCGAGCGCGAGCGCGAGACGGGTCGACATCCTGCAACTCTATAGGGGGCGGATGCGTCGCCACGGCCTGACTGGCCCCTCCTCCGTTCGCGAGATCCACAGAGACAAACCTGTGGACAACCCTTGCGCTTCGAATCTCTGTTCGAGTATGCTAGCCAGAGGCATCCAACGGAGGAGCGAGCATGGCGATCGAGACCGGCACCACGGCCGATGCCGTCGCCGCGCTCGAGGCAGCGCTCGCCGCAGCGGCCGATGCCGCGGCGGTGCTCGACGCGCTGCTCCCCCGCCTCGACACCCAGCAGCGCTGGGAGGTCGTCGGCCTCGTCGGCGACCTGGGCCGTGCCACCGACTCGTTGAAGCTCCGCATCGCCGACGACGTGGTCCACCGCCACGACGACCTGCCGAAGGACGAGCGGTTCACCGTCGGCTGCGGCTACCGCGATGTCGCCGACATGCTCGCGAGCGAGTTCGGTGCGAGCCGCTACGTCGTCAAGCGGCTCCTGGCCGCCACCAAGCACCTCAAGCCGTGGGTGACGATCACCGGCGACACCGTGCCCGCCCGGTTCCCGCTGCTCGGCGCCGCGATCGACCGCGGCGCGATCTCGATCGACCAGGCGGTCACCGTGATCGATGCCCTCGGCGACGCTCCCAACCGGGCGCATCCTGACGACCTCGCCGCCGCTGAGGCGGCACTGGTCGACCACGCCACCGGCGTGCGCGGCGCGCACCCGGCCGACAGCGAGGTGCTCGAGCGGCCCATGCCGCCCGAGATGCTCGCCAAGGTCGCCCGCGGCTGGCGCGACGCGCTCGACCCCGATGGTGTCGAGCCCACCTACGAGCAGCAGCTGCGCCAGCGCGACTTCCGCTTCGGCACGCGCGCCGACGGCATGTTCGCCGGCGCGTTCGTGCTCACGCCCGACCAGGGCCCCACCTTCGCCGCCGCCTTCGACGCCTTCACGCGCCCGAAGAGCCCGCGCTTCAAGGACGACGCCGAGCTCGACACCGCGCTGGTCGACGGCGACGACCGCACGCGCGGGCAGCGCATGGCAGACGCGCTCGTCGCGATGGTCGCCAGCTCGGTCGAGGGTCGCGAGGTGCCCAGGGTCGGCGGTGAGGCGCCCACCGTCGTCATCCACGTGCAGAAGAGCGCCATCGATGCCGCGGCCGAGGGCGTGCCCGGCTGCACCGCCACCGTCGAGCGCACCGGCGAGACCGTGCCCGTGCACGTCGCCTCCGCCATCATGTGCGACGGCTACATCCAGTCGGTCACGATCGGCGCCGACGGCGAACCGCTCTACCTCGGCCGCCGCAAGCGCTTCTTCAACCGGGCCCAGCGCCGAGCGCTCGCCGCGCGCGACGGCGGCTGCCGAGCCCCGGGCTGCGACTTCCCCGTCGGCTGGACCGACGCGCATCACATCCAGCCATGGAGCGAAGGCGGGCCGACCGACCTGTCCAACGGCATCCTGCTCTGCAAGCATCATCATCAGGAAGTGCATCGCGGCGCCCTCGAGATCGTCTGGGGCGAGCACGGCTGGGTCGTGCAGCCGACGATGCGAGCGCCCTACCGACGGCGAGGGTGGACGGTCATCGCCGACCCCGAGCGCCTCTATCCCAAGCGCGCCGCCTGAGCGCCAGCGAGCCCTGGTGATCGTCGCTCAGCGCGGGCGTCGCCGCCGTGCGAATCGGCGGGTGCTGCTGGCCGACGCCGGCGGAGCGACTGCCCGACATGCTGGGCAAAGCCTGGGTCACCGAACCTCGACCTGCTCGCCTCCGCATTGCTACGTTGCGGCCGTGGAGACCACTCAGCAGCGCGACGCGGCTCGCGTCCCGGCGCGCGTCGCATTCATCACCGCGGCCGCCGCCGCGCTCTCGCTGCTGATCGCAGGACTGTCGGTGGCCGTCGACGGCATCGTCGAGCTCTTCTGGGTCATGGCCTGGTGCGCCGCACCCGTCGCCGCCATCGCCAGCATCGCCGCGGCAGTGCTCCTGTGGCGCGATCGCGATCGCGCCAGCAGCCGGCGCTCGGCACTCGCCAGCCTCGCGCTGGTCGCAGCCGCCATCGTGATGCTCGGCCTCATGCTGCTGCTGCAGCCACCCTTCGGCTCCGGCGGCGGCAGCGCCTGAGCAAGCGAAAAGCCCCGCCGAAGCGGGGCTTTCCGAAACGTGGACCCGGGGGGAATCGAACCCCCGACCTTCTCATTGCGAACGAGACGCGCTACCAACTGCGCCACGGGCCCGGACCGATACAGCGTAACCGACGGGACCGCATCCGACGAAATCGAGCGGCAGGTCGGGTGGCTGCAAGCTCAGCCCACGCGGCGCGCGAACGCCGCGTGCACGTCGAGACCGCCGAGGTCGTCGTCGACCATGCCCATCGAGGCGAAGCGCGACGGCTTCACCGGCTCCTCGACCCGCACGACGTCGAGCTGCTCCGCCCGCGCGACCGCGTCCTCGCGCTGCGCCTCCTCGATCGGCGCCTCGCCGAACGGCGCCTCGCCGAACGATGCCTCGCCGAACGGCGCCTCGCGCTGCGGCGCCTCGCTCGACGACGCACCGCGCTGCGGCGCGGCGCTGAACGGCACATCGCGCAGCGGCACCTCGCGGATCGGCACCGCCGGCGCCGTCGGCTGCAGGCGCCGCTCGGTCGTCGTCGTCTCGATCTCGCCGGTGACGATCTCCTCGAAGCTCGCCTCGAGCCGCGTCACCCTCGCGAGCGGCCCCGAGATCGCCTTGCGGTCCTCGGCGAGCTGCGCCCGCGCACGCTGCAGCAGGTCGTCGCCGGGGCGCGGCGCGTACTGCACGCGCACGCGCTGCTCGGGCACCGGCCGCGGCGACCACGAGCGCGACGCGAGCGCCTCGTCCGCGGGCGCCTCGTCCGCAGGCACCTTGCCCACCGCCGCGACGACGCCCGTCGTGCGGCGAGCATCCGCTCCCCTGCCGCCCGAGCGCGCCACGACCTCCGCCGTCATGCGCGCCTCGGCCGCCACCGCCTCGGCCGCGACCTGACGCGCCTCGACCAGTGTGCGCACCTGCGGCGCCGTCGTCTCGGCGACCGTGCGCATCCGCTGCGACGACGCGTTGACCGCGATCAGGCCCACCGCACCCAGCACCGCCACCGCGGCACCGACCGCCAGCAGCACCTCGAGCCCCGGCACGATGAAGCCAGCGACGACACCCGCGAGCGCCGCGACGACCAGCGCGAAGCAGGCGAGGCGCGTGCGCCGCAGCCGCTGCGCCCGCGACACCGTCGACTTCACCGCCGCGCGCACCTCGCGCTCGACCGCCTTGATCTGCTCGTCGAGCTCGCGCGCGCGGGCCACGGCCTTCGCGTGCTCGAGCGCCTGCTTGAGCCGCTGCTCCTTCGCGACCGCGCGCTGCTGCACCGCGATCGTGCGCGCGTCTGCCTCGAGGCGCACCTCCTCGGGCGCCTCGGCCGACTCGGCCATGATGCGCAGCGTCTGCTGCAGGCGGATGGCGTTGCGCTCGGTCGCCAGGTACTCGCGCTTCCGGGTCCATACCGGCACGAGGTAGGCGACCCAGAGCACGACGGCGACGAGGAGGACGAGCGACGTCCCGAGACCTGCGAACTCTGGCATGTCCAGCACGGTAGCTTTCGCCGCGCCCCATCTCGGGACGGCGCACGGCAATTCGCCGGTCCGGTCGTCGAGATCGTGCCGCCGCTACCCGTTGCGGTCGGCGCGAGGGTCGCCGCCGACCTCCATCGGGTAGACCGAGCGGTCGAACTTCGGCACCTGACCCTCCAGGTAGCGGGCGAGGATCGGCTGCGGCAGCTCGTCGCGCACGAGCGCGAAGCAGAGGTGGTCGCGCCAGTCGCCGTCGATGTGGATGTAGCGGCGGCGGCAGCCCTCGTAGCGGAAGCCCAGCTTCTCGACCACCCGCAGGCTCGCGAGGTTCTCGGGCCTGATGCAGATCTCGACCCGGTGCAGGCCGCGCGTGAAGAGCAGGTGGTCGGCCACCATCGCCACCGCGATCGTCGTCGCGCCGCGGCCGGCGAAGCGGCGGGCGATCCAGTAGCCGAGCGTCGACGAGGCGAGCGCGCCGCCCGAGATGTTGGCGACGTTCAGCTGCCCGGCGAACTCGCCGTCGACCTCGATCGCGAAGGCGAGGCCCGTGCCGTCGCGGTCGGCCTCCAGCAGCGACCGGATCGACGACTTCGTGTCGAAGTGCCCGCTCGGCCGCGACCCGGGCAGGGTCGCCTCCCAGCGCTCGAGCCAGGGCCGGTTGATCATCAGCTCCTGCTCGAGCGCCTTCGCATCGCGCAGGCGGATGCCGCGCACGGCGACGGCCCCGTACGAGAGCCGAGGGGCGCTGTCGAACACGGGGTCAGCCTACGCGGCGAGGCGGCGCGCGGCGCGCAGCGGCGGCGTGCAACGGCGGCGTCCGATGCGGCCCCGCACGCCTACTCCACGACCGGGTGGGCCACGACCGCGGCGGTCGCGACCACGTTGAAGTTGTCGCGGAAGAGGTTCTCGGGATCGACCTCGGCCTTCAGCGCCCGCAGCCGCGCGAGCGTCGCGGGCGGGAACGCCTCCTCGAGCCGCCCCGGCCGCTGATCGGTCTCGAACGAGAGATAGAGGCCGGATGCGTGGGGCGCGACGAGCGTGTCCCATGCGGCATCGAGGCGCACACGGTCCATCCCGAACGCGATCACCGAGAACTTCGCGTCGCGGTGCGCGAAGGCCGTCTCGTCGCTCGGCACATCGGCGACCGCCCCGCCCATCGCTCGGATCTGGAAGAAGTAGTGCGCGCCCGCGTCGAGGAACCGCGCGAGCCCCTTCGCCACCTCGGGCGTGATCGAGCCGATCAGCGCCGAGCGGGTCGCCGGCTCGCCCTGCCCCTGGTGCGCGCCGCCCGGCGCGTTGTCGATCACGCCGGCATAGCGGGTCCTGATCACCTGCTGCCCGACCAGCGGCGCGATCATCGCGAACGGCTGCAGGTGCTCGACGATCTCCTCGGGGTCGGATGCGTCGACCGCGATCATCGCCTGCGCGACCCTCCCTCGGCCGCTTCCGCCCTGCCCGGGCCGATCGCGGCCAAGCAGCAGGAACGGCGTCACCACGCGGTCGCTCGCCTCGGTCGCCGCGCCCCAGCCTGCGAAGAACTCGGCCGTCTCCCCCGCATCGAAGGCGAGCTGGGCGAACCCGATGTCGCCGACCGGCTGCGCGACGAGCTCGAACGCCACCGCGACGCCCAGGTTGGCGCCCGCGCCGCGCATGCCCCAGAACAGCTCCGGGTGGTCGTCGCGGCTCGCCCGCACCAGGTCGCCGTCGGCCAGCACCACATCGACCGCCTCGAGGTGGTCGATCGTCAGCCCGTGCTCGCGGCCCAGGAACCCGACGCCGCCGGCCGTCGCCAGCCCGCCCACGCCCACGCCGCCGAAGTCGCCCGACGAGATGGCCCAGCCGTGCTCGTCGAGCACGCGCGCCACCTCGCCCCAGGTCGCGCCGGCGCCAATGCGCACGAGGCGACGCGACGCATCCACCACATCGATGCGGTCGAGCGCCCCCACGTCGATGACGATGCCGCCGTCGTTCGTCGAGCGGCCGGAGATGCCGTGCCCGCCCGAGCGCACGCTGAGCGGCACCCTGCCCTCGGCCACGCCCTGCCGGCGCGCGAAGTCGATCGCCTCGGCGACCTGCGCGGGGCTCGTCGGGCGCAGCACGATGCCGGGCGCGCCGCCGCGCAGGTAGGTGTTCTGCCGCTCGGGGTACTCCCAGGAGCCGGGCTCGACGGCGGTGGCGGCGAGGCTCGCGGGCACCGCGGCGTAGTCGAGCGCCGGCGCGCGCTTGGCGAGCGCGGCTGCCGACAGGCGCGGGCCGACCTCGGTGCCGCGCGACGCGCGCTCGGCGGCGACCTGCTCGCGCACCGCCGGCGCCACCTCGGCCATGAAGCGCTGCATGGTGCCCGCGTCGTCGGTCGCGACGATGAAGGTGCTCGTGCCGTGCTCGATCGCCAGCTCGACCAGCTGCTCGACCTTCGCCGGGTCGGCCATGTCGGCGCCGACGTTCAGCAGCCGGCGGATCTCATGCGCGTCGCGGCCGGCACGAGCCGCCGCCTCGTCGATCGTGGCGTTGCCGCGGGCGAGGTCGCCGGGCTGCATGTAGCCGAGGCTCGGCAGCCAGCCGTCGCCGAGCCGACCCGTGAGGCGCAGCATGCGCGGCTTGTAGGCGCCGATGTGGATCGGCACCGGGTGCGCCGGCTGCGGCCCGCGCTTCGCGCCCGACGCCCGGTGGTGCGTGCCGTCGACGCGCACGCCGCCGCGCTCGGCCGTGCTCCAGATCTCGCGGATGATCCTGATCGCCTCCGACAGCGCATCGACGCCCTGCCCGGGCGTCAGCTTCGTGCCGCCCATCGCCTCGATCGCATCCCAGAAGCCGCCCGAGCCGAGGCCCAGCTCGACGCGGCCGCCGGTCAGCAGGTCGAGGCTCGCGGCGCTGCGGGCCAGCACCGCCGGCTGCCGCAGCGGCACGTTCGCGACGTTCGGCGAGAGGCGGATGCGCTCGGTCACCGCCCCGACGTAGCTCAAGAGGGTCCACGTGTCGTGGAAGGCGGGCTGGTACGGGTGGTCCTGGAAGGTGGCCAGGTCGAAGCCGGCCAGCTCGGCCGCCTGCGCCAGCTGCACCGGCTGCTGCGGTGCCTGGTTGGTCGGCGTGATGAAGACCCCGAACTCGATCTCGTGCCCGAAGTCCATCGCCTCACGCCTTCCGCTCCGGCGCCGTGCAGCGCCTCTGGATGCAACCGGGCGGCGGGGTGCGAACATTCCCGCGCCGGGCGCGGTGCGAACATCCCGGTGCGCGGCGGGGGTGCCGGCTCGTTCACCGAAGCGCGCTAGATTCCGGGGCGTGACCGACCAGGAGGCCGCTGCCGAGGAGGCCAAGCGCGCGCTGCGACGCCGGCTGCGCACCGAGCGGGCGGCACGCGGGCCCGCGTTCGCCGCCGAGCGCGCCCCCGGGCTCAGCGCACAGCTGCAGGCGCTCACCGAGCAGCTCGGCGCACGCACCGTCACCGCCTACCTGTCGCTGCCGGAGGAGCCCGACACCCGCGCGTTCCTGCGCTGGGCCGCAGCCTCGGGCATCCGGGTGCTGCTGCCGATCATCCGCAGCGACGGCCTGCTCGACTGGGCCGAGCACGACGGCACCGAGACGATCGAGGCGACCCTCGGCATCCCCGAGCCCACCACCGAGGCGCTCGCGCCCTCGGCGCTCGACGAGGTCGACCTGATGCTGATCCCGGCCACCGCGGTCGGCCGCGACGGATCCCGCCTCGGCGGCGGCCGCGGCTTCTTCGACAAGACGATCGCCAGCATGAGAGAATGTCCTCCGGTCTACGCGGTGGTGCATGACGAGGAGCTGTTCGACTCCGTTCCGCACGCGGCGTACGACCAGCCCGTCGACGGCGTCGTGACGCCGACCGGGATCCACCCCACGCTGAGGAGCTGACCCGTGCCCGTCTACGCCTATGCCTGCACCGACTGCGGCAACGCCTTCGACGTGAAGCAGAGCTTCCACGAAGCCGCCCTCACCGTCTGCGACGCCTGCGGCGGCACGCTGCGCAAGCAGTACGGCACCGTCGGCGTCACCTTCAACGGCTCGGGCTTCTACCGCACCGACTCGCGCGCGGCCGCGAAGGGCGGCTCGGGCTCCGGTGGCTCCGGCTCGGGTGGCTCCGGCTCGGGTGGCTCCGGCTCCGGCAGCTCGGGTTCGGGCGGCTCCGGCTCCGGCAGCTCGGGCTCGAGCAGCGGCTCCGGCTCGGGCAGCTCGGGCTCGAGCAGCGGCTCCGGCTCGACGGGCTCAGGCTCGAGCTCGAGCAGCGGCAGCGCCGCACCCAAGGCCCCCGCCAAGTCCGGCGGTTCCGGCCGGGACTGACCGGCAGGCGCAGACCCGACGAGAGTCACGACCGAGGAGGACCCCATGGAGGGCTTCAAGAAGTTCCTGATGCACGGCAACGTGATCGAGCTGGCCGTCGCGGTCGTCATGGGCACCGCGTTCGGCGCCGTCGTGAGCGCGTTCGTCGACGGCATCATCACGCCGATGATCTCGAGCGCGTTCGGCGCGTCCGAGATCGAGGACGCCACCGTCGGCATCTTCAAGATCGGCCTGGTGCTCGCCGCGCTGATCAAGTTCGTGGCCATCGCCGCGGTCGTCTACTTCACGCTCGTGCTGCCGATGGCCAAGCTGAAGGAGCGCAACGACCGCCGCAAGGGCATCTCGCCCGAGGCGCCCGCCGAGACCGACGTCGACATCCTGGGCGACATCCGCGAGCTGCTGCGCACGCAGAGCGCCCCCGGGGCGGCCCCGCGCGCCTGACCGCAGCCGCGCCCCACTGCGCGCGGCGTCACCGCGTCGCGAAACGCGGACGCATCCGCCGAACGTCACCGAACGCGGACGCATCGCCCGCCTTTGGCGACCGCTCCGCGTTTCGGAACGGCGGCGCCGCGGCCGCCCAGCCCCGCCGCGTCGCGAAACGCGGACGCATCCGCCGAACGTCACCGAACGCGGACGCATCGCCCGCCTTTGGCGACCGCTCCGCGTTTCGGAACGGCGGCGCCGCGGCCGCCCAGCCCCGCCGCGTCGCGAAACGCGGACGCATCCGCCGAACGTCACCGAACGCGGACGCATCGCCCGCCTTTGGCGACCGCTCCGCGTTTCGGAACGGCGGCGCCGCGGCCGCCCAGCCCCGCCGCGTCGCGAAACGCGGACGCATCCGCCGAACGTCACCGAACGCGGACGCATCGCCCGCCTTTCGCGACCGCTCCGCGTTTCGCCACGGAAGGGACCGCAGGGGCGGATGCGTCAGCCCCAGTGCGGCGGGACGTCACCCTTCAGGCGCTGGTCGTTCTCGGACGACTGGTGCTGCTCGCGCGCCGGCTCGCCGATGTAGCCGGGCGCGGGCTCGGTCGAGACGCGGCGGCCGCGACGCTTGATCACGAGCGGGGCCTGCGCGGGCACGGCCTCCCGTGGCTCTACCTGCTCGGGCGAGGCCGACTGCGGCACGACCTCCTCGGGCACGGAACGCTGCGGCTCTACCTGCTCGGAGTCGGCCCCCGCCACCCCGGCGGGCGCCACCCCGACGGGCTCAGCCCCGTCGGCGACCGGATCGTGCGCGGTCACGACCGCGACGCATCCGCCCCGACGAGCTCGGCGATGCGGTCGGCCACGCCCTCGGGATCGGTGAACAGCTCGAAGGCGTGCACGCGCATCGTGTGCCAGCCGAAGCGGCGCAGGATCTCGGGCCGCAGCCGCAGCGCCTCGCGCAGCGTGCGGTCGCCGTCGTCGTGGTCGGCCTCGATCGCGGCGCAGATGCCGCCGTTGGCGACGACCAGCGGCAACTGCCCGTCGTAGGAGACGTCGGCGCGCAGTCCCCGCCGCCGCAGGCGCGTCGCGAGGTCGACCATCAGCGGGTCGCCGCCGAAGAACGACTTCGGCGGACCCTCGGCGGCCGCGTCGAGCAGGATCTCGCGCAGCTGCGCCGCGCCGTGCTCGAGCTTGTCGGGGTCGAGCGCCGCCGCATCGAACGCGGTGACGATCTGCAGCGCCTTGCGCGCGCGGGTCATCGCGACCGCCAGCAGCCGCTCGCCGCCGGGCTGCCCGAGCGTGCCGAAGTCGACGTTGCGGCCGTGCTTCGTGTGGCCGTAGCCGACCGAGAAGATCACCCGGTCGCGGCTCAGCGCGCTCGCGTGGGTGACGTCGACGATGACGAACGGCTCCTCGCGCTCGGCGACGACGAAGTCGGTCAGCGGGTTCGACGACGCGAGCGCCGCCATCACCGCCTGCTGCAGCCGCACCTCGTGCTTCTCGTTGGCCGTGACGACCATGAGCGACTCCTGCGGCCGCGAGCGCGCGTGCTGGGTGACCAGCTGCACGACCCGGTCGACCTCGGCGTCGGGGCTCTCGATGGTCGCCGCGCCCTGCTCGGGCAGTCCGTGCGCGCCGTGCACGATCGAGGCGGTCAGCGACGCGTGCCCGAGGTAGGCGCCCGCCCACGGCAGCGCCTCGATGCGACCCTCGTAGAAGCGGTCGTTCACCGCGGTCGCGAGGTCGGCGCCGCCCGTGCGGTACGAGCGCGTCAGGTGCAGCTTGGGCAGCACCTGGCCGAGCCGCGACAGCGCCGACTCGGCGTGCAGCTCGTCGGGCGTCGAGAGCTCCTCGGTGGGCCGCACGCCCAGCGTCGAGATGCCCACGTCGAACGGCGACGGCGTCTGCGTCACCGAGTCGCCCAGCGCGATCACCTGGCGGGCACGGCTGATGGCGCCCGCGGCCTCGGCGATCGTGATGGCTCCGGCGTCGGCGATGAGCACGGCGTCGAAGGGGATGCGCTTCGGCACCCGGTGCAGGTCATAGGGCGACGACAGCCACACGGGCGCGACCGAGCGGGTCAGGTGCGGCGCGACGCGCTGCAGCTCGTCGGCGTCGACCGCACCGGCCTTGATGAGGCGACGCAGGGCATCCGCCTCGTCTGCGTGGTCCTCGACCGCGAGCCGCCACTGCTGCGCCAACTGGTGCGCGAGGCGGGCACTCGAGGCGTCGACGTGCGCCTCGTCGACGAGCGCGAAATCCTGCTCAAGGCGGCGCAGCACGTCGGTGTTGCCGCGCAGCAGCGCCCGCTCGCGACCGATCATCGCCTGCAGCGCCGACTGCCACCAGGCGAGGTCGAGCTCGTGCTCGACCTGGTCGTCGGCGACGTGCCGGTCGGCGAAGTCGGCCAGCAGCGCGTCGAGGCCGAGCTGCTCGACGCTCGTCATCAGCTCGGCGCGCTCCTGGATGTTCTGCAGCGCGTCGCTCGGCGCCGCGAGCTCGGCGATGCGCTGCTCGAGGTCGGCGAGCGGCAGGTCGATGCTCTTCGTGCCGGGCGTCAGCGCCAGGTCGAGCCGCTCGAGCCTGCGCTCGACGTCGCGCAGCTGCGCGTCGAGCGCGCCGAGGCCGGCCGGCACCGAGGGGATCGAGCCGTCGGGCGCGAACTTCGCCCACAGCCGCCGCTGCTGCTGCGCGGCGAGCAGCACGTCGTGCAGATCGCCCACGTGCGCGCCGGGGCGCACGTACTCCTCGGCGAGCTTGCGCAGCCGCCTGCGCTGCATGCCGCCGAGCGACTGCACGGCCTCGCGGCGCGAACCGGTCGCGGTGATGAGCTCGCCGAGCGGCCGGTCGTAGATCGACGGCGTCATCACGTCGAGCGTCGACCGCACGTCGGTGAGCAGCGCGACCTGGATGCCCAGCTCTGCCAGCGTCGACGCGGGCCGCAGCTTCGTGTCGCCGATGACCTTGCGGGCCGCCTGCAGCAGCGCCTGCAGCTGGCCGCCGGCGAGCTCCTGCGAATCGGTCAGGGCGGCGGATGCGTCGCCAGAGCTCTCGAAGGACGCCCCGTACCAGGGCGTGTCGGAGGGCCCGTAGCGGAACTGCCCGAGCGCTGCGGCCTTGCGCATGGTCGCGGCGATGCGCGGGCGGTCGGTCGCGAGCCTGCGGGTGGCCTGCTCGCTGAGCCGGGCCCTGGTCGACGGAGGCGTCGGCAGCATCGCGAGCCGCGAGAGCTCCTTGAGCGCGTCGAGCACGCTCACCTGCAGCTCGGGGTCGACGCGGCGGAGCGCGGCGCGGTAGTCGAGCAGCACCTTGCGCAGGCGCAGCATCGCCTCGTCGATCTCGGCCGTCTCGGGCCGCGGCGACTGCTCGATGCGGCGGATCGCGGCGATCAGGTCGCGGCGCAGCGTCGCCTCCGACACCGCGAGGCCCTCGAGCTTGGTGCTGGCGAGGCGGTCGCCGATGTCGCGCAGCGTCGCGCGGCGGGGGCTGACGACGAGCACCCGCTTGTCGTCGCCGACGAGCGCGGCGACCACGTTGACGATCGTCTGCGTCAGGCCGGTGCCCGGCAGCGCCTCGACGACCAGCGAGTTGCCGGCGGCGGCCTCGGCGATCACGGCGTCCTGCTGCTGGTCGGCGTCGAGCACGAGCCGGTCGACCTCGGGATCGCGCCGGTCCTGCGGCGTCTCGTCGAGCCCCGAGCGGCCCTCGCGCACGCGCCACGCGGCCTGCTCGTCGCCGCGCACCGCGTCGAGCACGTCGTGCGGGCTCTGCTGCAGGTCGACGGCCATCGGCTCACCGACGTCGGCGAAGGTGGATGCGACCAGTCGCGCCTCGACCGAGAAGCCCGGCACGTGGGCGGCCGCCTGGCGCACCGCGTCGAGCACGGCGTTCGGCGTGCTCGTGCCCTCGCCGCTGGCGAGCTGCGACAGCTGGCGCTCGTCGAGGCGCACGCCGTGGTGGCCGCGCAGGATGCTCGACATGCGCGGGTTCACGAAGGGTCGGCCGAGCAGCTGCAGCTCGAAGTCGCGCCCGCGGCGGCGCACGACCAGCGGGCGCAGCAGCACGGGGCCGAACACGTCGCGATCGCCGTGCGGGAACCGCGCCATGCCGATGCCCAGGTGCACGGCGTCGATCGAGCGGGCGGCGGCCAGCTCGATGCCCTTCGAGGCGATCGCGGCGGCGGCGCCGCGCGCGGCGCGCAGCGCCAGGTCGTCGCGGATCAGGCTCGACAGCGCGGTCGGGCGCCCCGTGATGAACTGCGCAAGGCCCCCCGGATGCGTCGTGGAGAGCTCGATGCGCGTCGCGGTGGTGTCGATGAAGTCGGTGAGGGGGCTGCGCCCGCCGACGCGACGCAGCGCATCCGCCCACGCCTGCCACTCGCCCTCGGGGCGGCGGGGCTCGGGCGCGGGCTCCCGCTCGACCGTGGGCTCGCCGGTGAGCGAGCGGTCGGGACCCGCGCCGGCAGCGCCTTCCGCGGGCCGCTCGCTCCCGCGCTCGTCGGCTGCGGCGGCGGCCTCGTGCGTCGCCTGGCCGACGAGCTCGTCGCCCTGGATCTCCATCTCGTTCTCGCGCACGTCGTCAGGGTAGTCGGGCTCCCGCGGCGCGGCCGGGTGACACTGCGGGAGAGCGCAGAATCGGGCGGCGCGGACCGACGGGCGGACTAACCCTTGCCGAATCGTTATCACGTTGTTATATTTGGTGGCTGGACGTGCGAGGAGCGCACTCCTCGCTGCATCGTCACCGGTGCGTCCGATCGTTCGCGTGCTGGGCAGAGGGGGCCGACGCCGTCACCCCGATCCCCGACGAAAGATGCCCTCCCTCTTGCTGCAGCGCCCGATCCGATCCCGTTCGCCCTACGCCGGCGAGACGCCCCCTCCCGCAGCACCGCGCTCACCGCGCGCTGCACGGGGAGCCGGGCACCTCTCGCGGCAGCTCATCGCAGGAGGATCGCTGCTCGTCACGGCCTCGATGGTGCTCGTGCCCTCGCTGCCTGCCGCGGCCGTGCAGGCGCCCGACCAGCTCGACGCGATCGCCGCCCAGCTCGAGGAGCCGCAGCCGCAGGCGCAGGCCCAGGCCCAGGCCCAGACGCTCGAGCCGACCGCTGCCGAGCCGTCGGTCGAGTTCGCCCGCGACGACATCATCGTGCTCGAGGCTCCTCCCGAGCCCGAGCCCGAGCCCGAGCCAGAGCCCGAGCCCGCGGTCGCAACCGGCGCCGTGACGCCCAGCCAGCTTCCCGACCTGCAGGCGGTCGCCGACTCCGAGACCCCCGGCCCCGCCTACGGCGGCGATCCGGCCTACCCCCGCGTCTGGAGCATGCTCGAGACGAGCTACACCCAGACGCCGTTCCCGGGCATCGCTCAGCTGCCCATCTCGAGCGGCTTCGGCTACCGTTCCGGGGGCTTCCACGGCGGCACGGACATCCCCCTGCCTGCCGGCCAGGAGATCCGGCCGATCGCCAGCGGCGTGGTCACCGCGGTCTACCAGGGCAACACCCCCGGCGGCGGCGGCTACGCGGTGTGGATCGACCACAACATCGACGGCCAGTTCGTGCAGTCGTGGTACCCGCACATGACCGCAGGCTCCATCCAGGTCGAGGTCGGCCAGGTGGTCGACATCAACACCGTCATCGGCCAGGTGGGCAGCACCGGCAACTCGACCGGGCCCCACCTGCACCTCGAGCTGAAGAACAGCGACTACGTGTCGTTCGACCCGATGCTCTGGCTGCAGACGCGCCAGATGCGCCTCGAGTACAACTAGCTCAGAACCAGGCGTCGCCCGTGCGCCGCGTGTAGACCGCCCGCAGCCAGCGGCCCGCCTTCTGCCAGAGCGGGTAGCGGCCGCTGAGCGGCAGCTCGAAGGTGGGCATGTAGCGCACGGGCTCCGGCGCCCAGGCGGTCTTGAACGTGTAGAGGCCGCGGATGTCGCTGGTCTCCCACTCCGCCGGGTCGGGGATGTTCGCGAGCTCGTAGAGCGTGACGCCCTCGGCGTGCAGCTCCTGCATGATCTTCCACTGCATCAGGTAGGGCGCGAAGATCTTCGCGTTCTCGCGGATGCTGCCGGCGTCCTTGTACCAGGCGGTGTGGCCGAAGCGGATCACGAACGCCATCGACTGCACCTCGCCCTCGTAGTGCGCGACGTAGAAGTGGCCCTGGCCGACGGTCTTGTAGACGTCCCAGATGCGCTGGAAGTAGTCGGCGTGGCGGAAGTAGCCGCCCGAGCGCACCTTCGTCTCGTCGATGAGGCGGTGCATCTCGGCCTCGTTCTCGGGCGTCATCTCGGTCTTCGTGACCGTGACGCCGAACTTGTTCTCGGCCGCGCGGTACGAGTTGCGGGCGCGCTTCTTGAAGCGCGCGGCGACCTCGTCGAGCGTGCCCGACAGGTCGACCGCGACCGCGTGCTGGTACTGGCTCGAGGCGGCGGGCACCCAGCCGTTGCGCTCGAAGGCGGCGATCAGCTCGGGGTCCTCGGCCTGGAAGGTCTCCATCTTCAGGCCGAACCAGCGCTTCGGGTAGGCCTTCGCGCGCGCCGTGATCGCGTCGATCGCGGCGACGTCGATGCCCGAGACGCGCGGCAGGAACAGGATCCGCCCGGCGAGCGGCGCCGTGCGCTCGAAGAGCTGGATCGGCAGCTCGCGCGTGCCGCTGCCCGTGGTCGGCACCGTCACGACGTCGCGCAGCGCCCTCCAGGGGCTGTCTTCGCGGGTGCGGGCCCACGCATCCGACTGCATGTAGTGCGCGCGCGACTGGCCCTCGAGCACCTGCTGGTCCCACGCGGCGCCGTCGGTCGCCTTGGCGGGCTTCGGCTGGGCTCCAGCGGTGATGCTCATGCGCTCGCTCTCGTCGGTCGGGTGCGTCGGGGCTCGGATGCGTCGTGGTTCGGATGCGTCGTGCCGCGGATGCGGTCGGGTCGCGGATGCAGATGGTCGCCGCAGGCGCCGCCGCACCACCCTCGATGCTACCCGCGCTCGGTCGCAGCCCCGGGCGCCGCGTGCCCCTCGGCGCGGAGCAGCCGGAACTCGCGGCGGCGCAGCAGCTGCAGCACGAGCCGCCGGACGCCGCCGAACGCGCGCAGCCCCGCGTCGGTGCCGTAGGGCTCGACCGCGACGATCTCGTGCGCGGTCCCGTCGACGACCAGGACGCATCCGCCCGCCCTGACGATGTTGCGGTACCAGTCGACGTCGTCGCCGTAGGTGAGCTCGCAGACGAAGCCCTCGGGCACGCGCGCCACGACGATGGGCGTCTCGAACGCGCGGCCGGAGCGGCGGCCGACGTGCCGCACGATCGAGAACGGGCCGCCCGGGGTGCGGGCGATCCGCATGGTCAGGTGGTTCAGCGTGCGCTGGATGAACCAGAGCCACGCGCGTCGCATGCCGCCCATCCTGCTCTCCTGCACGGGCCGGCGTCGATGGTGCCCGCGCCGCTCGCCTCGCCCCTGCGGGCGGCCCGCCGTCAGCGGCGGCGCGGCATGTCGCTCGGCGTGTCCGCGCTGCCAGACCGGCGGCACCGACCACAGCACGATGCCTCAGAGCCAGAGCGCGGCGATCAGCTGGTGACATCCACCTGGGCCGCGCGAGCTGTCTGGCTTCGTCGGTGATGCAGGCCTACGCTCCCAGATCGCAGACCGCCGCGACGCGTGTCAAGGTTCTCTCCCGTCCCGGAGCGCTCATCGGTGGAGGATGGCCCGTGTGGTGGACTCGGGCCGCAGGTCGAGTCGGCGCAGCAGCTGGGCGTTGAGGGCGACGACGATCGTGGACAGCGACATCAGGACCGCGCCGACCGACATCGGCAGGATGAACCCGATGGGGGCGAGGACTCCGGCCGCGAGCGGGACGGAGATGAGGTTGTAGCCGGCCGCCCACCAGAGGTTCTGCTTCATCTTCCGGTACGCGGCGCGGGAGAGCTCGATCACCGAGAGCACGGAGCGTGGGTCGTCGCTGGCGAGAATGACGCCTGCGGAGGCGATTGCGACGTCGGTGCCGGCGCCGATCGCGAGCCCGACATCGGCCTGAGCGAGTGCCGGGGCGTCGTTCACGCCGTCTCCGACCATCGCGACCTTCCGGCCCTCGTGCTGCAACTGCTGCACCTTCGCGGCTTTGTCCTCCGGGCGAACGCCCGCGAAGTACCGGTCGATGCCCAACTCCTCCGCGACCGAGCGCGCCACTGCCTCGGCGTCACCGGTGATCATGACGACCTGCACGTCGAGCGCGTGCAGCGCTTCGATCGCATCGCGCGACTCCGCGCGGATCTCGTCAGCGAGCTTGAGCGCTCCGATGACCTGGCTGTCCTGGATGACGTGGAGGATGATCGCCCCGTCGGAGCGCCACTGGTCGGCGATGTCGAGCTCCTCTGCTCGCTCCTCGGTGAGCAGGTGCGGTCCGCCGACGCGGACGGTTGCTCCGTCGACGGTGGCGGTGACGCCGACCGCGGGGGAAGAGGAGAAGTTGTTGCTGCCCGGGACGGCGAGGTCTTTGGCGGCCGCCGCGCGGACGATCGCCTTGGCCAGCGGGTGCTCGCTGTCGGCTTCCGCGGCGGCGGCCAGCCCGAGCACGCGATCGGGGTCGTGCCCGTCGACGACGGCGACGTCGGTGACGGTCGGCTCGCCCTTGGTGAGGGTGCCGGTCTTGTCGAACAGCACCGTGTCGACGGTGCGCATGCTCTCAAGCGCGAGGCGATCCTTGACGAGCACGCCGCCGCGGGCAGCACGCTCGGTGGCGATGGAGACCACCAGCGGAATGGCGAGGCCGAGCGCGTGGGGGCAGGCGATGACGAGCACGGTGATCGTGCGGATGACTGCCTGGTCGGGGAGTCCGACAAGCGTCCAGACGACCGCGGTGATCGCTGCCGCGCCGAGCGCGAACCAGAACAGCCAACCCGCGGCTGTGTCGGCGAGACGTTGCGCTCGGGAGGAGGAGCTCTGGGCATCCGTGACCAGCCGTTGGATGCCTGCGAGGGCGGTGTCGTCGCCGGTAGCGGTCACTTCGACGCGCAGGCCGGAATCGGTGGCGACGGTGCCGGCGGTGACGGATTCGCCGATGGTGCGCGTCACGGTCTGCGATTCTCCGGTCACCATCGACTCGTCCATGGATGCGCGTCCATCCACGATCCTGCCGTCGGCGGGCACGCTGCCGCCGGGACGGACGACGATGATGTCGCCGACGACGAGCTCGGATGGTGAGACCGTGACGATCTGGTCGTTCTCGACCCGCTCGGCCTCGTCCGGGAGCAGAGCCGCGAGCGAGTCCAGAGCGCTCGTGGTCTGCGCGAGCGAGCGCATCTCGATCCAGTGGCCGAGCAGCATGATGACGATCAGCAGCGCGAGCTCCCACCAGAAGTCGAGCTCGTGGTGGAGCAGTCCGAGGCTGGCGCCCCAGGACGCGATGAACGCGACGGTGATGGCGAGGCCGATCAGCAGCATCATCCCCGGTTTGCGCGAGCGCAGCTCACTGACGGCGCCGGTCAGGAACGGCTTGCCACCCCACGCGTACATGACCGTGCCGAGCACCGGGGAGACCCAGGCGAGACCAGGGATGTCCGGGAGCCTGTACCCGATGATCGTGGCAAACATGCCCGAGAGCGCGACCGTCGGGACCGCCAGGGCAAGCATGATCCAGAACAGGCGACGGAACTGCCCGACGTGATCCCCGTGATCCCCGTGGTCCCCGTGCCCGCCGTGGGCGCCGTGTTCGTCATCTGTGCCGTGGCGCTCGTGCGACATGCGGCTATCGCCGAGAGCGTCGGCCGAGGCGGCACCATCTGTCGCTGTGGCCGCTTGGCCTCCCATCCGATCGTGCGCACCTGCTGGCCCGTGGTGCTCATGGGGCTGATCGTGACGATGCGGGGCATGGCCCGACACATCGGCTCCGGCAGTTTCCACCGGCGCGGAGGTGTGCTGCGCGTGGCGGTGCTGGGGCTCCGTGTGATCGGGTTGGTGCTCGTGCGGGTGGGTCATGATCTCATCCTCTCGGGTTCGGGTCAGGCGAGCCGATCCGCGGACCGGCTCGACACAGTGCCATCCGGGCCGCGGATCTCATCCGCGCCGCGGCGGCGTGCAGGTACCGCCCGGCGGTCGGCGCCTCGGCGCTGAACGTCACGGTCGGGCCGGCGAGGCCCCGGGCCGCGTTCGTCACTGTGCGCGGGCACGTGCACGTGCAGAATGGCTCACGATCTCTCCTGACTTGATACCCCCGGGGGGTATCTCTCCATCGCACGAGGTATACCCCCGCAGGGTATTCGCTGTCAAGACCACGTACGACCCCACACGACGGCTGTTCGTCGTCAGCGGGACTGCGGTTGCACCGCGGACGCGCACCGGTCGCCACGAGGAGGCTCAGGACAGCTCGCTGCGAGCCGAGATGCTGGTGCGCTGTGATGTCAGTTGAGCGTGGCGAGCAGATTGGCGCACGAGAGCTCGCAGCGCCGACAGGCCTCGGCGCACACACGGCAGTGCTCGTGCATCTCAGCGTGCCGCTCGCACTCATCCGCGCATGCCTCGCACGCCGTCCGGCAAGCCTCCAGGATTGCACGAGCGGTGTTTGCGTCGTAACCCGTCCGGCGCGAGAGCACCCGAGCCGTCGTCTCGCACACGTCGGCGCAGTCGAGATTGATGCGGATGCAATTGGTGAGCTCAGCGACCATGTCCTCCGCCAGGCAGGCGTCGGCGCAGGCGGTGCACGTCTGCGCACACTCGAAGCACGCCGCGATACAAGCCGCGAGCACTTGCTTGTCGATGCCGCCGAGATCCTTCGGGTAGGTGTCGAGCATGGCTTCCACGTGGTGACTCATGGTTCTCTCCTTCGAGCGTCGGTCGGTGGTGCGTCTCATCCAACCCGCCGCTGCGGCGATCGTCACCCCCTGAGTTCTGAGGGCGGGCTCTCGCTGGTCGCTGCGTCGCCGCTGCGGCGGCTATCGACGGATGCGGCGATCCCTGGGAAGATCGCCGGGAGATCAGCGACCCCGTGTCGACCGCTCGACGTTGAGTTCCTGACGGCTTCGCCGCGAGGGATGGAACTGCCGCAGCTCGACCTCGATCGGCACGTCGGCCGCTCCCGGTCCCCCCGAGCGAACGTACTCGCAGAGCGCCGTGTTGACGTCGGAGTCGTTCACATCGCTGACCCACACCTGCTCGCTCTCGAGTGCTTGGGCGCCAGGCACCACGACGACGACGTTCGAGTACTCGCACGCATCCAAGCACTTGCTCGGCAAGACTCGCGCCGCCCCTGCGACCAGCTCCTTCGTCTCGCGGAGCAGCGCGACATGGTCTACACCGGGGTGCTTCACTCGGCTTCCGCAGTCGCCGCCCCGGCACACCACCACCGTCAGTGCCTGCGCATCAACGGCACGCTCCCGACGCTTCTTCTCCGCCCGCGCTGCCACAAGGACACCGTACCGGCGTCGACGAGCCCGTCAGTGTTCGCGATGGCGGGGCGTTGGCGCGGCGCATAGGCTCACCCGGTAGCGTCTCCGATGCAGATCGGAGGAGGTGACCATGGACGCACTGCGTCGCCTGACGCGCGCCCGCACGGTGTTGGCCGTGACGGTCGCCGTGGCCGCCGTCATCGTGGGCCTCCTCGCCATGCATGTCCTTGGCGGGGGACCTCATTCCTCCTCGCATGCGAGCGCGCCTGCTGCCGTCCACACGACGACAGCAGAGCAACCGGGTCCCATCGCGCTCGAATGCGGCATGGAGACGTGCGAAGAACTCAGTCTGATCGTCGTGACCTGTGCGCTTGCTCTGCTGGCCGTCGCGGTGCTCCTCGCCGCGACCCGCGTCCGATGGACGATTCGGCAGGGTGCGCCGCCGCAGCTCACGGCACCCGCCGCGTCCCGCGCAAGGCCAGGGCCGTCGCTCATAGAACTCTCGATCAGTCGGACATGATCGCTCGGCTCGGCTGCACCCGTGCAGCCGATCACCGACCGAACCAACCTCCGACACTGAAAGAGAACCAACATGACGTTCAAGTTCCGTGCGCTCGCAGTGAGCGCGATCGCCGTCCCGCTCGTGCTCACCGGGTGCGCGACAAGCGCCGGCCCTGCGCTGAGCAGCGAGCCGGCAAGCCCCTCCCCCTCCGCGACTGCGACCGCGCAGGCAGCGTTCAATCAAGCGGACGTCGTATTCGCGAGTGGCATGATCGTGCATCACCAGCAGGCGATCATGATGTCCGAGATGCTCCTGGCGAAGGACGACGTCGACCAGGGCGTCGCCGAACTGGCAGAACGGATCCGGGCGGCGCAGCAGCCCGAGATCCAGACGCTCGAAGCGATGCTCGCTGAGTGGGGCGCAGACGCGTCGGAGCACGCCGGCATGGATCACGGCGGCGACAGCGGGATGATGTCCGAATCCGACATGGCACTGCTGGAAGCGACCCCCGGCCCCGAGGCGTCACGGCTCTTCCTCGAGCAGATGATCATGCACCACGAGGGCGCCGTGGAGATGTCGCAGACCGAGC